>CAYOYU010000029.1:12984-13960 GCA_964408265.1 uncultured Syntrophorhabdaceae bacterium | reverse complement strand
AGCGTCGGTCATCATGGCCTCCGCCACGGTCATGGCCTCCGCCACGGTCATCATGGCCTCCGTCCCTGCCGTATCCTCCACCTCTTCCATATGGCCCGTCCCAATAACATCCTCCAAGGGATACGAGCATCGTGACCAATACCATGACCAGCAAAAAGATTTTCTTCATCTCTTCTCCTTTCTTTTGTTCGTGGCCAGGCGTGCCGATTATACGGCCCACCGGCATGTAACATGAGGGACTCTGCCACCTAATGAAGGCACGATCATATCGATTCCGCATCGCCCCTGACCGGCCGGCGTGCCGAGATGAGCACTCGGCAGGCCGGCCGGTGAGATTCCCCTATCGAATGCGGATGGGGAAGACGAGGCTGATACCCGGAGACTGATACGGGGCTGGGGCGTAGATGACTGGTGGAGGGGCATAGACGGGGGCGGGGTAGTAGTAGTGACGTGGAGGGGCATAGTAGACGCGCCGACCATGCTCGTACCGATATTCTCCGTGATTTCGGCCGCGGTTATAGTTATCTCCAAATGCCGGTGTGATGGCTATGCCTCCGACCATTGAGGCGAAGACGAGTGCCATCAAGATCTTGCCGACTGTTGAACTGAACTTGCTTGCTCGCATATCTGATGTTCTCATAGTGACCTTCCGTTCTCTGAGTGATTCCCTATCGCTCAATAGGGTTTGCTCTCTTGCCGTTGTGGCGGCTGCGATGGTCTTCATTTGCGTTTTGCCTTCGATTTCATATGGTGACCCTGCCGGTGAAATAACTTGTCAGCATCTTTCTTCTGAGAGTCCGACATGACGGCATAGAGAGGCTCGAAGACTGAAATGAATTTCTTGAGGCCATCTGCATGTGCCTGAGCGAATTCGCTATAGGATTTGAGGTCCTCCACGGCGGTCATGGTGCCCTCTTTTTCTGACCTCGCCTTGATGAGGGCTTCCATGGTTCTCGCCGTTGCTCCCTGATTCTGC
>CAYOYU010000029.1:12463-12974 GCA_964408265.1 uncultured Syntrophorhabdaceae bacterium | reverse complement strand
TCTCGCATTGCCTGAGTGACGTTGTTCCATGACTCCTCCTGTGCCGGCGTGATCTTTAGCTTACTGTGAAGCTCTTTGATACGTGCCTCAACACGGTCGGCCTTTGAGGCCTTACCAGCAGTAACCGCCGGTCCTCCCTCGTGCGAAGCCGCGAGAGATGGACTTGGACTTGCGAGAAGCGTAAAGGCGAGGAACAACGCCGCAAAGACGAGTGCGGTTGGATAAGTGAACTGACGGGCAATTCTCTTCATAATTGTCTCCTTATGAGGTTGATTAGGTTAAGTGGCTATTCACCTTACTTATGATACAACCGGCGGTAATTCTTGTCTGTCGCAGAACCGACAATTATCGTGTAGCGCTTTCTTATATGGCCATGTGGTCGTTTTTGCTACAGAGATTTCAGTGTTGATTGTTCACATGAACAAGCGTTTGCCATAGACTTTCCTGAAGTGGAACCCGTATACCAGATACTGGATTGCCATGGGCAGGAGTAACGGGCGCCTGAACAAAG
>CAYOYU010000029.1:3795-12453 GCA_964408265.1 uncultured Syntrophorhabdaceae bacterium | reverse complement strand
GTAATAGAAACGCGCTCTGTCCTTTATGCCGAGAATGACCAGAGTCTTGAAAGGTGCGTCGAGATAGTGGAAATTGTACCGTATGGACCGGAGATGGAAATGGCGTCTTCTCTTTTCCAGAGGTTTATATTCTTTGAGAAAGGCTTTTACGCGCTCGTAGTATATTTTCGGAGAATAGATGCCGGTGAGCACTTCTTTATAACCCTCGATAAGCCTTTCGTAGCCCATCTTGGGAACGATGTTTGTGGAAAAGTCTGTGTTATCGCCGGTAATATCTCTCACTAACCGGCCTTCCTTGGAGAGCCGTTCGTAGAGCCTGCTGCCGTTCGGCGCATTGAGCATTCCTACCATTGCGGTCACAATTCGGCTTTCCTGAATAAACCGTATCTGCCTTTCAAATGTTTCGGGAGAATCATTGTCGAATCCCACAATGAACCCTCCCCGGACACACAATCCGAGTTGCTGGATCCTTTTCACACTGGCGAGGAGGTCGCGGTTTGTGTTCTGGAATTTGTTGCATTCCTTCAAGGATTTATCATCAGGTGTTTCAATCCCCACGAAGACGCCCTCAAATCCTGCCCTTATCATCTGCCTGATCAGATCCTCGTCGTCGGCGAGATTGATTGATGCCTCAGTCGCCAGATCGAAAGGATACTTTCTTTTCTTCATCCAGTCGATCACGGCAGGCAGGACGCTGTTCTTTAGTTTTGCTTTGTTACCTATGAAATTATCGTCAACAAAGAAGACGCTGCCTCTCCATCCTGCTTTGAATAGCGATTCCAATTCATTTATTATCTGTTCAGTCGTTTTGCTCCGTGTCCTATGTCCGTAAAGAGTGGTAATATCACAAAACTCGCAGCTGAATGGGCAGCCCCGTGAATATTGAATATTCATGGAGAAATACCGTTTCATCTTAACGAGCCCCCAAAGTGGAGGCGGTGTTTTTGTCAGATCAGGGAAGATCTTGGAGGTATAAATATGGGAGGCTTTGCCTTTAGCAAGATCCTGCAGGAATGGGGGCAGGGTGACCTCGGCCTCATTCAGCACCAGATGGTCCACGTCAGGGTAATTGTCAGGTGATGCGGTAAAGAGAGGTCCTCCGGCGACGATCTTCACGTTCGTCCTTCTGCACCTGTCAATCACCTCCCGCACCGATTCTTTCTGGATAGCCATGGCGCCGATAAAGACATAGTCAGCCCACTGCAGATCGCTATCCGTTAAATGACCAACATTCATATCGACGAGCCTTTTTTGCCATTCAGCCGGAAGCATTGATGCGATGGTGAGTAAGCCTAATGGCGGATGCACGGCCTTTTTCGATACGAACTTCAGGGCGTGTTTGAAACTCCAGAAAGTATCGGGGTACTTGGGATATACCAGGAGGACCTTCATACAATTAATGGGGCTTTCTGCGTTACCGATGACCGTCTCCCCTGCGATGTTTTCTCCATGTCATGATCGCCTAATCTGTTCAAAGAGGGTTACCTTTCTTACAATACAGCAGACATTTTTTTCCGTCTGTCGCAGAACCGACAATTATTTTGTAGTATCTCCATACGTTGGCGTTTCGTCGTCATCGTTACATGTAAGAAGGATGGTCGCCTAATTTGTTTCCACGAGCCACCTGTTCTTTCGAGGATTACTTTTCTACGCTGATCTGGAATGACTTGAGAAAATCATCCCTGGCAAGCAGGGCTTTTACCTTGGTCGTGATGACCGAATCGTCCACGTATTCGCCTCTGCCTTCGTGCTTCGTTGAAAGTGCGCAGGCTGCAAAGGTGGCCATCGGGAAATAATTGAGTGCACCATTCTCTCTCCCGAAAATATGACAAAATTTGTCGCAATATTTCCGTCCTGGTCACAAGTTCCTTTGAGGACATGTGGCATTCTCTGGTAAGGGTCCAAATCGCTACAGCACTTTTCGTCCCTGAAGCAGTCGCACTACTACCACGATGACCGCGATAATCAGGAGGACATGAATGACGCCGCCCATCGTGTAGCCACTCACCAGTCCCAAAAGCCATAAGATCAGGAGAATTACACATACGGTCCAAAGCATTTCTATTCCTCCTCTCCGATAGCGGACTGCAAACCGTACAGCCTGCCCTTTCCCATACTATGTACCCGTTTTACCTTCTTCCCGGACCATAAGGTTCTTAATGAAATCACGTTTCGCGAACTTTGATATGTCAAGCCGTCCATGTAGTGCCATTCTGACAGGTTCAATCCCTTTTGCGGCCCTGGAGATACTGCAGCAAGCCCAATAAATAGGGATCGCACTCCTGGATAGGGCTTGGGTCTTGCATTTTGTCACTTGGGAAGAGGGGTTTCAACAGCCTGTTAAAACATGCGAGGGCCAAGTCGGAGATCTTATGCAACGTACCGGCGCTGGCGGCTTCTCTGTTTCCATCCCCGGAATGAAAAGGCGTGCTTATCTGTGCATAATAGGGAGCCAGCGGGGTCTGTTTCATTAATTCGTGACGACGGTTGAGGTGCATGTTCTAATCCTCCATGTTCTTGTTTCTGGACCTCTGCTGCCAGTACCGGGAAAGTCATCTATTGTTACCATACGACGAACGTAGATCCATGTCTGTCGCAGAACCGACAATTATTCTGTAACTCTTTTATGTATGGCCCTGTCGTCTTTTCTGCTACAGGATTGCGTTGATTAGTGGGCCTTCTCTTTGGGCAAGGAGGCGCCGGTTGGGGATAGTGGAGTCCGGTAATCCATGGGGCAGGAGAGTATTTACGTTTCTGAATTATGAAGAGCCTGTGGGTCATCATTATCATATTGCTTCTTGATAAAGAGTATCTCGTCCTGGATGGCAAGGAACGCGTCAACCACATCCGGATCAAAGTGGCTTCCCCTCCCTCCCTTGATGATGGCTAGTGATCTTTCCACAACGAATGCTTCCTTGTAGGGTCGTTTGGTGGTCAGGGCGTCAAATACATCTGCGATTGTCGTGATGCGGCCTACGATCGGTATTTTGGAACCCTTTAGGCCATCAGGATAACCGCTTCCGTCCCACTTCTCGTGATGGTGCTGGGCTATTGTCTCTCCTAACCGGATGAATTCGGCCTCAGATCCCTTGAGAATTCCGGCCCCGATCGTCGTATGGGACTTCATAATTTCCCACTCCAACGGATCGAGTTTCCCCGGTTTCAGCAGTATCCGGTCGGGTATGCCTATCTTGCCCAAATCGTGCATGGGCGCAGCATAAAGGATGGTTTCGACGGTACTTTCGTCCAGCCCCATGTGGCGGGCAACGGCAGCCGAATAGCGGCTCATGCGCTTGATATGTGTGCCGGTGTCATCATCCCTGTACTCAGAGGCTCTGGACAGGCGGTAAATAGTCTCCAGTGAAGCCGCCTTGACTCTCTCGAAGACATGCTTCAACTCTTCCGTCCTTTTGGCTACCTCGGACTCCAGTTCTTTCCGGAAATTGCTCATCAAGTCGTTGTACTCTTTAACCTTTAGCAGGGATCTGACCCGGGCCAAGAGCTCCATCTTGTCAAAAGGCTTTGAGATAAAATCATCACAGCCGGCCTCGATTCCCTTTACGCGATCCCCTGTTTCCTGCAATCCGCTCACCAGGACTATGGGGAGCAGCCGGTGTTTATCATCTTGTCTGACTCTTCGGGTAACTTCAAAACCGTCCATGCCGGGCATCATCACGTCCAGCAGAACCAGATCGATCTTCCTACCTGATATTTTCCCCAGTGCCTCTTCGCCGTTTACTGCCGTGACAATCTCATAACCCTGCGGAGCAAGATATGCTTCGATAAGTTCTACGTTTTGGGGTTGGTCATCGACAACTAAGATTACCGGATTGTCTTTCATCCTCTATCTGTCTTGGATACGCCACTTCACCATTTGACTGATTTCCTCTGCAAAGGTGCGTAACAGTCCATCCGATGGGCAACTTCATTCATGGGTGTATCGGCCATTCCCTTAACAACCTTCGCGACAAAACTATACCTTTTAAGCTCCGGACATTTCTCCGTCATGTAACGCTCGATTGACACCACATGGCCGAACCCCCGGATAAAAGCCACTTTGGAATCGTGCCTCATCTTCTGCCAGAGACCCCCCTTGAGCACCGGCATCCCCAGGAAGCGCTCCGTTGCAGCCCCCGCTTTCTGTTGCCAAGAGGTTTTGGGCGGGTTAGGAGTGCCTTCTCTGCCTGAAGACAAAATAGAGGCCCGGAATTACCAATACCGCTAAAGCGGAAAGTACAGGTGTCTCGTGCAGGTCGAGTGCACTCGCAAGGCCCGATAGCAGTTGGTCAGCGACATTGACGGCAAAAGGCGTAGTCAGCACGGAGAAGACAGCGCAAACACTCGCCGCTATAATAAGGGTAAGTCTCATCTTATTCGTCATTCTAACTCTCCATTTGCAGGACCATTAGCAGGGGGGGGTACTGATGTTCTGCAAAAATTGGAACCAACGAGCGATATACAGGATGCCCATAGATGTTACAGCATTCAATCTTAGATACAATCTTACCGCCTCTATACTTACGATACACCACGCAATCACCTCTGTCTGTCGCAGAACCGACAATTATTCTGTAGTGCTTTTATGGCTACCCGTGTCGTCTTTTTTGCTACAGGAATGAGAACCAGAACCATCCAGGTGTCCAGATGAGATGTGAGCTCATGACTATCAAATCAGGTGAATCAGAGAAAATCATACAGCTTGAATGGAGTTACATTCTCCCTTTGCCGGACTATTGATCTTTGCGCTCCAGTTCGGCAATGACCTGAGCGCCTAACAGGACGATCAATGAGGCAGCCTCCGTAATCAGAAGGGCCACCACGGTTGTGGCGAAAGAACCGTAGATTATGTTTACCAGCGACAGAGTGGAGTAATACCAGATAAGTGCGTGGCGGGTGATTTCCCATAAAATCGTTGCGGTTACACCCCCAATAAGTGCGTGGCGAAAGGAAACAGTCACCACGGGCATGACCAGATACATGGAGGAGAGGAGGAGCACCTCACAGAGTACTCCCAACACATAGAGCGCTGCCTTGGATGTGACCTCAAGACTCAGGCTCCATCCGAAGAGCATTAGTTGCCTCTTTTCGAGCATCTCTAAGGCTCCCGTAACAGACGAAACCAACAGTATACCCAGACCGACTGCAAAGACATAGAGGTAGGGAATGACGGCCGACAGCAGGAAGTTGCGGTGGCTGATCTTCACCCGGCGAACAAAGATAACCGACAGGGCGTTTTGAAGCACTCCAAAGGCCATGGAGCTGAAGAACAGCATTGCCAGGAATCCGATAATACCGACAGTCTGGCGATGCTTAAGAAATATCTGGACCTGTTCGGCCAGGATTGAGGCGTAGCCGGGTATCACCATCCCGGCGTAGGTTGACAATGTCTGGAACAACTGTTCCTCTCCTATAAAATGGGATAGGACGGTCAGGGCGAGGATAGACATGGGCACAATCGATAACAGAGTGTAGTATGCGAGCGCGCCGGACAAGAGCAGGCCCTTGTTGTGCATGAAATCACGGATTACCCTCCACAAGAAACTGAAGAACTGGCCCAGCAAACGTTCCATATATTGTGGTCTATCCATCTTCGTTGTCTTTCCTGAATACCATTAGGGCGGTGAGAGCCTCCTATTCTTTCAGTTTCAACACTGCTTCACTTGCGACTGGAGGAAGACCTTTTGAGAGCGGTCTACTTTTTTACGGGCTCTCCCTTCACGAGGAAAATGGAACAGGGCATTGTCCTTACGATTTCATGGTTGGTCCTGCCGTAAATGAGATGTTCGACCCTACCCTCACCGTGAGCAGCCATAATGACCAGATCTATCTTTTTCGCCGTCACAACTTTCATGACCTCTTGAACGGGTTCTCCGTCCTTCACCATCTCCCTGATTTTCATGCCTCCGGCCTTTTCTGCCTGGATCATCTCTTTTATATCGCTTCTGGTCTTCTTCTTCATGGCACGAAACTCATTCTCCCAGTCCATGAGTTGGGAGACGCCGAAACCCGCCCAGTGACGGAGCATTTCATAATCGATGTGGAGTATGGAAAGGCGTGCCCCAAACATTCTTGCCAGTGATACTGCGTAGTGGAAAGCTTTCTTGCACTCTTCCGTCGACATGCTTACTACGAGAATCTGCTTAATATCCTCCATTACATACCTCCATATTAGTTAGTGGTGGGGGCGGATGGGCTGCGCACCGGCCCCGATTCCCTGTAACCCTTAGCCAATCTTTCTTCGTCGTCATCAAGCCTCCCGGAAAATGTGCAGGCTCCGAATTAAAACGGGGTCTGCATAGCCTGCCGTATGAGCCGCACGTTGAAGGAGAAACTGTCTTACCGGAAGGTTATCCTTACTCTGCCAGGTTGTGCGCCAGGGCATAATGAATCAGTTCGTTGGTCCCTTTCACATCCATTTTTTCCAAAATGCGGGCCCGAAAGGTTCTTATCGTGTTCGCGCTGAGATGGAGTTAGCCGGCAATCTCCTTCACTGACTTTCCTCTGCCGATCATGCTGAGCACTTGAAGCTCGCGATCGGAGAGATCTTCATGGGGAAGTCTTTCCGTGGCTGACTCAAAATCGAGCACCATCTTCTCGGCAAAAGCCGGGCTTATATATCTTTTTCCGGACAGAATTTTCCTGACTGCCAGTATCAATTCATCCGGGGCGCTCGCTTTTGTAAGATAACCCTGCGCGCCGTTCTTCAAGGCACGAGCCGCATAGTTCTCTTCGGGGTACATGCTCAGGACAAGAACGGGAAGTTTTCGTTTTCTTTTCCTTATCTCCTTGAGGACATCCAGACCATTGATGTCAGGGAGCGAGATGTCAAGAAGGATAATGTCATAGTCATTGACGCTGATCTTATTCAACAGTCCATACCCGTCAGAGCTCACGTCAATGGTCACGCCATCAAAGCCCTCAGAAATTATTTCCGCCAGTCCTTTGAGTACAACCGGGTGGTCATCGGTGATTATTATACGAAGCATCGCTCAATCCTTCTTCTGATACGTTGCATTGGCTCGTCACTTTCCTTTATTGAGTGGAACGGTCAAGGTGACTGTCGTTCCCCTCCCTCTGACGCCTAGAACCGTGAGGTGCCCCATGATAGCATAGGCTCGTTCGCGCATCCCGGTCAGTCCGATAGAATTACGGTCCATGATCTCTTTCTTTGTAATGCCTCTCCCGTCATCGCTGATTTCCATATTGAGTTTGTCTCCCGTACTGTGCAGGAGCACCGTAACGGTCTTTGCGCCCGCATGGCGGGCAATATTGGTGAGGGTTTCCTGAAAGATACGAAAGACAGCCGTAGAGACATCGTCGTCAAGGACTATCCGGTGCGGAGTGGCAGTAAACCTGCATGCGATGTTCATGCTCTTTTCAAAGGTTGTTAATGCCAGGCGTAATGTTTCACTGAGGCCAAAATCGCTGAGAGCCGGCGGTCTCAATGCCATCGAAATTTTCTGCACGGAGAGAATAGAGTCATCGATAAGGTTGACTATGGAATGCAGTCTCTTTATGACCGATCCGTCTGCGTTGGGCAATCGGTTTTCTACCCAGCGAATATCCATTTTGAGGGCCGTCAGGACCTGCCCCAATTGATCGTGGAGTTCTCGAGAGAGGGAAGCCCGTTCCTGTTCCCTGACATTCTGCAGGTGTGTCGTGAGGTTGCGCAGCCGTTCCCGGGATTCCGCCAAATTGTCGGCAATGATTGTACGCTGGGCAATTTCCTTTATGAGCGAGTCATTTGACTCAACCAATTGGGCTGTCCGTTCTGCAACTCTTCTTTCCAGTTCCTCATGGGTCTTCTGAAGATCTTCTTCCATCCTCTTGCGGTCGGTGATGTCGGTGAGCGTCCCCACGTAACCGATTATCGTTCCGTTATCCGTTGCCCTTTCAGCCACTGCGTTCAGGATGACCCATTTTGTAGCACCATCTTGTCCTTGAATACGGTGCTCCGATTTAAAAGGTGAACCCTTGAGCACTGCCCTGTTCCATTGCTCGAGGACCTTTTTTCTATCCCCAGGATGAAGAGCCTTTGACCATCCTTCCCCGGACGCCTCGTCAGGAGACAGACCGGTAATTTCAGTCCAGCATTCATTCACGTAGCCAAAACCCCCATCCCTCTCAGTACGGAACAGTCCTACCGGGGATACCCGGGCGATTGCGCGGAAGAGTTCTTCGCTCCTCAAGAGTTCTTTCTCTGCCCGTCTTCTCCTGGTAATATCGCGGATATTGCATTGTATGACTGCATGGTGATTCACTATGTATGTATTGCTGACAAATTCTACATCAACCTCCCGGCCGTCTTTCGTTGTGAGAGGCAGATCCTCATAACGGACATACCCCTTATGCTGCAGCTCGGCAAGGGCAGCTTTGCTTGCTGCAGTGTCCCTAAAAGCCCCGATTTCCCAGAGCTTCTTCCCTATGAACTCCTCATGGGTATAGCCCAGCAGATCTGTGAGGAATGGGTTCACGTCATCAATTTGACCCGTTTCTGCATTGAGGATCAGGATCCCGTCCCGAGCGGTCTCAAAGAGCCTCCGGTAACGCGTCTCGGAAGTCTTAAGCGCTTCCTCGGCTGCCCTGATCCGCGCCCCCGACTGGACTCGTGCAAGGAGTTCCTTATTGGAAATGGGCTTGGTTAGGTAACCATCGGCC
>CAYOYU010000029.1:0-3785 GCA_964408265.1 uncultured Syntrophorhabdaceae bacterium | reverse complement strand
ATCGGCCCCCATATTGAGGCCCATTGCCTGGTATTAGGACGAGGTCTGGACGCCCGAGGCGAGGATTACAAAAATATCCTTGAGATCCTGATTGTCCTTGATCCGGCTGCATATGTCAATGCCGGAGATATCGGGAAGCATCACATCCAGCAAGACGACGTCGGGACGATGGGTGCGGATCTTCTCGAGGCCTTTCGCTCCCGTAAGGGCCTCAAGGACCTCATATCCCCCGCCTTTGAGGACCTTGGTGGCCAGGAGAAGAAGCTGCGGGTCATCGTCGATGACGAGTACTTTGATCTTATTGTCTATGGTATGTCCCCCTATTGAGTTTTGGCTCATGATGAACCGAATCGGCACATTCTGTCAGGAACCGTTAATCTTTTCAATTCTGCTTCTCCTTATTTCGCTTGGGTCTTCACGAGATAGTCTGCGATCTCATCAATTCTATCAGGAGGTACGGTCTTCCGGTCAAGTTCGCTCATCTTCTTTATTATGACCCTCCAGGCCACCGAACCATAAGAGGTTTTGTATATATCTTTCAGCTGGTGGCATGGCAAACAGTGCTGGTCGATTGGGGAAGCACCTTCGGGAACCTCTATCTGCTTGGGAACGTAGTTTTTTGTAAGGTAAGCCATAATCTGGCTTGCTTCGCCGTCGCTAATCCTGGGCTGAGCCAACAATACCATCCGGTTCATGACGTTTCCCCATGCCGTTTCGCTCCTTGGCTTAAGGATATTTTCGAGTACATGGCATATAGAACATTTCATGATAAGAAACTCTTTTCCCAACCTTTCATCTGCAAAATTCTTGTCAAAGTCACCGTGATACACGTAAGGCTCATTGGCGAGTATCTTTTGAACATGATATCCTGCGGTGATAAGTACCATGGGAAAAGCCAACAGATAGACCCCTGCCCCGAGAGAGAACAGATTTCTGCCGAGGTTCGGGAAGACTCTCGGGACGGAGATCTTGACTGCAAGCAGGCAAAACATAGCTATGGCCAAGGTGAAGTGCCAGGTTATCCGGGAAGTGAACTCATCTGTGTGAGTGCGCACTCTGATCATCATATATATGAAAATGACGACAAAGAATGCCGTGAAGCTCCATCCGGCGATACGATGCACCTTGGTATAGGTGGCAGGGTTGGAGATCTCTTTCTTCCCCATCCTCGCCATCATGGTATAGAGGGCCACTGCCCCTATAAGGAGAAAAATGATACTTGCTGCTGAGCTTAAGGAGGGCCCTAATGCTCCAATGGCTTTCATGGGTTATTACCTCCGTGCCCCATGCCGGCACAGGCGTACCGGTGATCAATGGGGGGCGAGGCTGAACCGAGGCTCCGCGCCGATTGCTGTCTCGGGAACAACAACCGGCGCCTATTGCCCGCAGGCCAATATTGCAAGGTAGATCACTTCACGATCAGGTTATTCTTCACCGATTGGACCCCCTTAACGCTCCAGGCTATCTTGCCGGCTTTATCGACGGCTGCCTGAGAGTTGACGAAGCCGCTCAGTTGGACCACGCCCTTGAAGGTCTCCACGCTGATCTGGAATGATTTAAGAAAATCATCCGCTGCAATGAGCGCCTTTATCTTTGTAGTTATGACCGAGTCGTCCACGTATTCGCCGGTGCTTTCCTGCTTCGGTGTCGACGCGCAGGCTGCAAAAGTGGCGATCAGCATAAATGCTACCAGACAACTGATGAGAATGTTTTTCGTTTTCATGACTCTTACTCCTCCCCGTAATAGTTTTTTGGCGGTTAGCCGCATGCCGGTAGACCTTCCCCCCTTCATGTGGCATTATCCTATCTTTTCAGAGCATGGTTCCTTGACGCTTGGTTTTCAAGACCGGATCGGTTGGCCCGTGGTGTGACCGCCTTTCCCCGTCTCCTTGTTTCCGGAGTGAGCCTACCGATATGGGGCTGAGATGAATATAATTGAATAGGCAAATGTTTACGACGGAGCAGAAATCATGACGGCAGGAAGGAAGGCAGCCTTGCTCATAGGCAGCGCTGCTGTGGTGCTGATCATTATCGCGGCAATCATTGCCGTATTGTCCTTCGACATCAATTCCTACAGGTCCACGATCGAAACCGCGGCCTCCAAGATGACCGGCATGGATGTAAAGATTAACGGGAGAATGGGGCTCTCTTTCTTTCCCTTCGGGCTGTCTGCGAGGAATATCCATGTCACTGACAGGGCAGGCGAAATCCTTTCGCTTGAACGCCTCAAACTCCGTGTGGAGCTGATGCCTCTCTTGAAGAGGCAGCTCAAAGTCACCGCTTGCGAGCTTATCAAGCCGGCCCTTACCATCGTGAATGACGAGGAGGGGAAGGATAGTTTAGAGCGGATCAGGAAACTGTTAAAGGAGATTTCGGGAACAGCCTTCACCCTGAGGGAACTCAAACTATCCAGAGGCGCCCTCGTCTATCTTGACAAGAAAACAGGGGAAAAGACCGAATTGAAAGAGGTCAATCTGGTTATCAAAGACATGGGAGTAGGTGATGCCTCCGGAGACGCCGTAATAGCAGTCTCTTTCACTGGGACCATGGACTGCAGGGAGGTGCTGCAACATAATGTCCAGATGGCGAACCTTAAGGCTTCCATAAAGGCGGTCAAAGGCGTATACCATCTCCAGCCTGTTGCAATCGGTTCCCTTGTCTATTTTGACAAGAGAGCAGGTGAAAAAACAGAATTAAAAGAGATCAACCTGGCGCTCGTGGATATGAAAGTGGCTGATATGTCGGGAAGTGCGATAAAGAATCTCTCATTCACGGGGAGCATGGAGTGCAAGGAGCTGCGGAAAAAGAACCTTAGGGTAGATAGCATCAGAAGTGGCATAAAAGCGGAGAAGGGGGTACTCTCTCTCAATCCCCTTACCATGAATATCTTCGGTGCAAAAGGTGAAGGAGAGGTCGTTGCAGACAAGTCGGAGGTCGATGCCGTATATAAGATCAATCTAAGTGTGGCCAAGCTGGACTTTGAAAGACTTCAGGAATCCTTCGGCGTAGCAAAGCTGATCAGCGGGAAGGGTGATCTCACAACTTCCCTGACAGTGAGAGAAAAGGGAGGGCGAAGCCTGTTAAAGGGCGTAAACGGTACTTTGTCTCTCCGGGGCGATAATCTTGTTACGAATACCATAGATCTCGACAAGGTCCTTTCGAGCTACGAAACGAGCCAGAAATTCAACCTTGTCGATATTGGTGCTTTTCTCATAGCCGGCCCTCTCGGCAGTGCTGCCCTCAAAGGGTACCGTTACGGGGACGTGGTTTACGAGACCATGGGAGGGCGGGGAACAATCACACACTTTGTCTCCCACTGGAAGATCGGAAACGGTATGGCCGAAGCCACGGACTGTGCCCTTGCGACCCGTCATAACCGGGTAGCCATCAAGGGCAGGCTCAACCTTGTAAGAGGGCGATATGATAACGTAACCGCAGCGCTGCTTGACGATAAAGGGTGCGCAGTGTTTAAACAGACCATTACCGGGCCCTTCGAAAGCCCCGGGGTCGGGGCGGTAAGCGTAGTTCAGTCTCTAGTGGGCCCCATATTGAATATCTACAGACAGGCTGAACGTTTTGTCAGGGGCGGCAAATGTGAAGTCTTCTATAGGGGGGCCGTAAAGCAGCCCCGTTGACACAGCGTCACCGGGGCTCACGCTTGCCCTCGGACACGGGGGTCGCCCTCCTGTCCTCCCCCGCTCGCTCGTTGTGCGAGCTAACAGGGGTGCGCATTCACCTTCTTACCTTCTCAACTTCTTACCTTCTGTTTCTTCCGGGTCTCACGC
>CAYOYU010000028.1:16769-29899 GCA_964408265.1 uncultured Syntrophorhabdaceae bacterium | reverse complement strand
ATTCATATTGTACATCTTCGACTGGGGGAGGAGCATTTGGCTAATAGTATGTGCACCCAATCGGCCATAAGGCGGCCTCTGGGTGACCCAAGCGTTGGGCGCCTAGGTGAACAGAGTTTATGGATTCTGATACACTCACTTTCTTGCTAAGAGGTGGGCATCTCAATACAGTGGAGAGAATTGAGCGTGGCTTATGGCCTCATCCCCCAATCAAGTTTTCGGAGGTTGTTTGCCACCTTGCCAAGATTCTCCAATCCGAGAAGTCTTTTCCACGTGAATGGAAACCTGCTGTACCAGGTGAGCCTGTTTGGGAAGGTGGCATAATAGAGCGCAAAGCCCGATGGGTCTATATTTATCGGACTCAAAGGCATCATGCACTTAATCCAACAGTGCTCGCAGAAGAAACCAAGAAAGTATTCTTCTTACCGAAATCAGCAGCAAAGTATTATTTGAAATGGGACATGAATCTGCCCGGGGATTTAGACGGCTGGAAGGTTATCAGGTAGGAACACGCCCAAACATGTGTTCCGGAGGATAGCTAAACTCGGAGCACGAGAACAAGAATGAGAAAAATAAAGCATCAGTTGAAAGAAGTGTTTTTTCTCAGTGTCGCGTTCGTCATCGTCGCGGCATCAACCTTCGCTATTTTATATCTCCACAGTTCGGTAACCACTCCCGGCCCGGCGGTTCTTAACCTCGGTCACAAGAGCATCGACCATGCTGTGCTTCAGTTACCAGCAGGCTGGAGCGTACGCCCTAATGGAATCGACAAGTGGAAGCAATGCGCAGTACTAATCGATCCAACCTCAATGCCGCGCCTGATGGTCTGTGCGTTCGGTTATCCAGTAGGCAGCGAACCACATCCCGGCTCGCCAAATGACGCCGCCTCGCTCGCAAGGCGGCTCGCAGGCAATCGCAGGGCCGCTGACGAGAGCATTACTTCCAACGTGCATCAGACAGCGGTCGGAATCATCTATGAGTCTGAAAGAATTTACCGCACCTCGGCGAGCTACTACGTGGTTACGTCGGGAACGGTCTCGGAACACGAGTTCATAAGGATCGCCGGCCCCTACCTCCTTCTCCTTCGCATTTACGAAGATGCAGCCCAGCAAACCGCGCTTAATCCCATCGTGTTCGAGCTGGCCGAACGGGCCGAGATCCGCTAGACATGTCCGTTTCTTACTATGATGAGCGAACAAGGACATTGGTAATACAACATTCTGGGTACATGGGTAACACTAATGTCAGGCGTCGACAGGGAGCACAGTGTGGTCAGATACTGTCATCAATGTCAAGCCCCAAACTCTCCTTCTGATCCTTCTTTGATACAACATCGCGATATGGGTTTGAACCAACGTCCCCTACTAATTCTCGGGAGATAGATATAATGACTTTGCCCGGTGCTTGTGGTAATAAACCTGTAGGCGCCGATTGCCGGCCCCATTGTCAACTACCAACCTGCGGCGACCGGGGTTGGCGTTGGCAGCCGCGCCACGGTGTCACGTAACTCCGTGTCAAAACAGCAAAGGCGTTAATGGCGCGGACATTGCTCAGTGGAGGATGTTCCGGAGCTTCCTATTGACCCCTAACCCGATGTTTGTAAAGTTGAAACGAAACTGCAAGGAGGGAAAAATGAACCACGATCTACGACCCAAAAGGCATCCCAAGTCATGTAACAAATTCATATTCGTCGCCCTATCCTTCATATCTCTTTCTCTCATGTGCGCCTGTCCCGCGATATCCGGGACACTCAGCTCAGCTATGGACTCCGCGTGCAGGTCCGCCTTTCCCAGTGACGGCCAATACTTGGCTTGTGAGACCGTTGTACTCGCCGCTATGGCACAAGGCACAGGCTCAATATCACATTTTTCGACTTGGGGATCTCAAATGCAAGGCGTTTGTGCGGACAAGGCAAATATCTACATCGGAGCCTCGAATGTACCGAAGATGAAGACAGTCTGCCAAACACTGTTTTAATCTGAACGGACCGAATTCCCAACCCCTTAAGAGGAGAGGGGACACAGGGACGTTCTTAACTTGTTAAGTTATGTGCTGTAATTCCTCCTTGGTCTCTTTGCCATGTGTCATCTGCTCCTTTCTGTTTTCGTTAGTGTAGAGCAGCGGAACCGCTTAGGTCACTGTCTGGAATTGTTGTACCATTTCTCTGTTAGCCGTCGTACAATGCGAACAAAGCATGTCTAGTGATGGAGAGAAGAGTATTATGAGGGATGAATTACAGCAATTTTACTCACAGTCCGCACGCAACTATGATGCGACGCTCTATACGCCTAATTTACAAATATTTCGTGATGCAGAAGCGAAGCATGCTCTTGATATGCTGAATGGAAAAGAGTCTGTTCTGGATATCGGCTGTGGCACAGGACAACATTTGATGTATATTCTTGAACAATATCCGTCTATTCGGGCAGTTGGAGTAGATTATACCCAAGAAATGATCGAGATTGCGGCTCAGAAAGTTGCCCATAAGGCCACGCTTATTCATGCGGATATTCGGGAATTGGCCTTTCCTGCCAATCATCTTGACTGTACCATTTGCTACTGCATTTTACCGATTATCAATGGGCATGAAGGCGTATTTGAAACTATTGCCCGCTCGACCAAGAGTTTACTGATCAGCATTTATCATAAGGACGCCGCCGATGAATTAAATACTTTCTATAGTCAAAATGGCTTTTCTCCACGTGTTGAAGGGGATAAAATCATTCTCGAAGAAGGTTTCAGCTACGAATTTCTCTCCCCGGGAAAGATTTACGACATGTTTCAGAAAAATGGTTTTCGTGCTTCGGAAAAACGATATAGCATCGGGACGATTTATCTTGCGGAAAGGCAGGAATAAATAAGGATATATGTAAAGGTAAAGAGGGAAGCTATGCGGACGGAAAAGGCTGCGCGGCCATCAAAGAGGTACTGGATGGGCTTTTTCGACTTCCTTAAAAGGAAACCAATGTTCAAGGATTCAGGGCGGGCGCAGGATTCATGAACCCGCTTCAGACAAAAAGAGTAGAACCGGGCGCCCCGCTGCAAACGCCGCTCAGCGATGAGAGCCGTCTCTATCGCATGATGTTGTGGGCTTGCATAACGGTACTGCCCGCAGCCGCCTTGTTCTTCGTTACGGCGGCCATCTCCGATTCCATTGCGCTCTTCGTGTATCTCGCGTGGTATTCCATCAGCTTTGCAGTGCAGGCATTCTCCCTCTACGCCGTTCGGCAGACGCTCAGGGCCAACTCCAACCGCTTCCCCTATGGCACCGGCAAACTCGAAAACTTCTCCGCTTTTCTTGACGGCGTGTTATACGTGCCCATCGGGCTATACCTGGCCTATGACGCGTCAAATCGCCTCTTCACGCCTCTGCCTGTCGGTTACGCCTTGGGGATGATCCCCGTCATTATCACGGGAGTGCGCTTGGCAGTCTTCTACCTCGTGTGCCGCCGAATGATCCGTGGGATTGCTGCGCCTTCGCCTATCCTGCAGGCCTATACCGTATCCTTCAGGGTGGCCCTGCTCAGCAACCTGGGAGTACTCTTTGCGTTTATAGCAGCCTGGACCCTGATCCATTTCGGGCTACCTGCGATCGGCAACCGCGTGGATCCGGTGACCGGACTGGCGCTGGCTCTGTACATGGTGTTCTCCGGTACACGGCTCGTGTGGCGCAACTTCCGATCTTTGATGGACCTGCCGCTAACGGAGAATGAGCAGTTGCATGTGATGAGAGTCCTTGCCGTGTACTATGACGACTATGAAGGCGTCGGGACCGTTTATACGCGCAGGAGCGGCAAGGAGAACTTCGTGGAGTTGGAACTCTTCTTCTCTGCCGATAGAACGCTCGGAGATATTCAGGCGTTGGAAAAAGCCATGAAACAGGCACTGGTCCGGGAACTACCGGAACTCAAATTCAGGATCATCCCCGTCACTCCTGCCCGATAGATCCCAAGAGTCAACTCCGCTGTGCCACATCTGCAAGAGCATTCGGCGGGAGTTTAAAGAACAAGAGCGCGACTAAGCACTCGTCCATTGTCGAGGGTCGTGGTATCCTATGCGCTCTCTCCCGTTCCTCTTTATATGCCTTATCCTTCTTGGCCTGCCTTGAAGAGAAGAGAGAGGAGGTGCGGGGACGCACATGTTCGCCATGAAACAAGCTTGAAATTGGTGCAGGACTGACGTACCATATGTGGTACGTCATGAGGCACTGAAATGACAACATTATCCGCATCAGAAGCAAGAAAGGGGCTCTACAACCTAGTCGACGAGGTGAAAGAAACTCACGTCCCGCTACAGATGATCGGAAAGAGAAGTTCCGCTGTTTTGATCTCTGAAGAAGATTGGCGGGCCATCGAGGAGACCCTCTATCTGTCATCCATCCCGGGAATGCGCGAGTCCATCAAGAAAGGACTTAAGACCCCTGTAGAGACGTGTGAGGAGGAGCCGGGCTGGTGAGTTGGCGGCTCGTGTTCACCAAGCAGGCCCAGAAAGACGCAAAGAAGATAGCTAAGTCGGGCCTCAAACCCGCAGCTTCACACCTGTTGGAGATACTCCGTGAAGATCCGTATCAGAACCCGCCCCCTTTTGAAAAACCGGTAGGAGACCTATCCGGAGCATATTCCCGAAGAATCACCATACAGAATCGTCTTATTTACCAGATCATCGATGAGATGAAAAGCGTGAAAGTTATAAAGATGTGGACTCACAAGGCAACTATCGAATCGTGGATTCGATTCAGGACAGAGAGCTTACGGTATGGGTAGTAAAGGTTGGAAGTAGAAAGCAAGTATATCGGTGAAGCGAAGAAGTCGCTGAACCGGACGTGGCACCAAATCCCGCCCCGCCGGTTAACTCACCGTTCGAATTCAGGAGGAACATGATTACCGAGACAACATCATCACGCCGTTACGACCTGGATTGGCTGCGCATGTTCGTTATCCTGGCTGTCTTTGTTTTCCATTCAGGGCGATTCTTTGATCAAATGTCCTGGCACGTCAAGAGCGCTTCGGTCTACCCCGGCGTGCAAGCGTGGAGCATGTTCATCGCGTCCTGGCTGATGCCGCTTGTATTTGTAATCTCCGGCGCCAGTCTGTTCTATGCGGTAGGCAGAGGGAGTGTTGGCGGGTTCATCCGCGACAAGGTATTGCGTCTTCTTGTCCCATTCATGGTCGGCATGTTCACTCATGTTGCATTATGCGTCTACCTGGAACGAATCTCACATAATCAGTTTGTTGGGTCCTTTATCGCATTCTATCCGCACTACTTCGATGGCATGTACGGCTTCGGGGGCAATTTCGCCTGGATGGGCCTTCACCTCTGGTATCTACAAATGCTCTTTGTATTTACTCTTGCCTGTTTCCCGTTGTTCCTTCTCCTCAAAGGCAGGGGCCGCAGCTTTCTTGCCAGACTCGGCGATTCCGTCGCCATGCCCGGTGTCATCCTCCTGTTGATTCTTCCTGTGATTCTGTTGCTATACATACTCGACCCGCGATCTTTCATTGGCATGCGCGCTTGGGGCGGATGGCCCTTCCCCGTTTATCTATTCTATTTATTCTATGGTTTTCTTATTTTCTCTCACGACGGCCTTCAGGCTCACCTTCGACAAAGGCGTATATTCTACCTTGCGGGGGCGCTGGTTATCTCCGCTTTCATTTACTGGCAG
Organism: uncultured Syntrophorhabdaceae bacterium; assembly: GCA_964408265.1. Lineage (GTDB taxonomy): Bacteria > Desulfobacterota > Syntrophorhabdia > Syntrophorhabdales > Syntrophorhabdaceae > CAYOYU01. The sequence continues at coordinate 24,237 of CAYOYU010000028.1, read as the reverse complement.
TATGGCTATGTGAGACCAGGAAATGGAACGCAAGCATTATGGTTTGGCCTGCTGTTTACCGCCGGTTCCTGGTGTTGGATCCTCGCCTTCATCGGTTTTGCCATCAACTACCTCACTCACGACAGGCCGTTCCTGAGGTACGCCAATGAGGCGGTTCTGCCCTTCTATATCATGCACCAGACAGTCCTTCTGGTTCTTGGCTTTTATGTCCTCCCCTGGCAGCTTCCGGATCCAGCGAAATGGCTGCTGATCGCAGCGACCTCCTTTATCCTGATTCTGGGTTTGTATGAGTTTGCGGTGCGTCGTTTTAACATACCCCGGTTCCTTTTCGGCGTGAAGATTCGTTCGAACAGCGGAAAGCTGAAGGCGTCCGGACCAGGCGTTCCATCGGATCGGCGATGAAAAGCGCCCGCATTCCGGTGAATTCATCGTTAAAAGGAAATAGGACCAGGACTGTAACGCCTGATATTTCGGCACGGTTTGACGACGGCATGCGATAGAATGCAGTATGAATTGCGGCGGGAGCCGTGCGTTCCCCGACGGCCCATGGGAATAGTATGAAATGTTAATGCACATGGAGTGATTGAGTGGAGAGGAGGAACAGAGATATGTTTCAGAAAGCGGTATTTCCGGGAAAATACATCCAGGGCGAGGGGGTTCTGGACGAATTACCCCATTGGGTCAAACTGCTAGGCAGGAAAGGACTGATACTGGCATCCCCCACGGTGATGAAAAGAATCCTTCCCGGACACATCGCTGATTCGACTGCCAACTCCATCGGACTCGAGCCGTTCCAGGGAGAGTGCTGCAAAAACGAGCTGGGCCGTCTCTCCCGTATCATCAAGGACAGAAAGGCGGGCGTACTCGTGGGCATGGGTGGCGGCAAGACCATCGACACCGCAAAGATCGCCGCCGACCGGGCCGGGATCCCGGTAATCATCGTTCCCACCATAGCCTCCACCGATGCGCCCTGCAGCGGCTGCGCCGTCCTCTACTCCGAGGAAGGAGTCTTCGATTCCGTTCATTATCAGAAGATGAACCCCCAGGTGGTGCTTGTGGACACCAGGGTCATCGCCCAGGCGCCAACCCGCTTCCTGGTTTCCGGGATGGGCGACGCCCTGGCAACATGGTTCGAGGCCAGGTCCTGTGACCGCACCCAATCGCCCAACGCATGCGGCGGATACAGCACGATGGCGGGACTCAACCTCGCCAGGCTCTGCTACGATACCCTTCTCGCCTATGGTCCGGCCGCCAGGATCGCCGCGGAAAAGCATATCGTCACACCCGCCTTCAGCCGCATTGTGGAGGCCAACATCCTCCTCAGCGGAATCGGGTTTGAAAGTTCCGGCCTGGCGGCAGCCCATTCCATTCACAACGGGCTGACTGCGCTGGAGGAGACCCATTCCTTCTACCATGGTGAAAAGGTCGCCTTCGGCGTTTTGACGGGCCTCCAGCTCGCCGACGCACCCCCTCATGAATCGGAGACGGTCTTCTCTTTCTGTGAGGAAATCGGCCTGCCCACCACCCTGGCCGCAATCGGCCTGCGAGGCATCGACAGGCATAGGCTGATGAAGGCAGCCGAGAAGGCCTGTGCCCCGGAAGAAGCCATCCATCACGAGGCAGGCACCGTCACCGCCGAAAAAGTCTTCAACGCCATGGTCGCGGCGGACGCCATGGGCGAAGGCAGAAAAAGTTCCAAAGGGTTCGCGAAGCCATAACCGGCGGCAACCGGGGATTTCCTGAGAAACACAGCTTGTCTCGTCATAGACTACTGTTTATAATAGTACAAAACTGCTATCGATGGAGATCGGGTATGGACGCAGTTAAAATTTCCCCAAAGTTCCAGGTTGTCATCCCCAAGAGAGTCCGCGACGCGTTGAAACTGTCACCGGGGCAAAAGGTTCAAATGGTGATCTACGGCAACAGGATCGAAATGATCCCCCTCAGGCAGGTCTCTGAGATGAAGGGGTTTCTCAGGGGGATCGATACGACCGTAGACCGGGAGCCGGACAGGCCATGAATATCGTGGACTCTTCCGGTTGGCTCGAGTATTTTGCCGACGGCCCCAATGCCCTTTTCTTTTCACATCCCCTCCAGCGGACGGCAGACCTTGTCGTTCCCGCCATTACCATCTACGAGGTTTTCAGGACAGTCCTGCGCCGGCGCAGCGAATCCGACGCTCTTCAGTCGGTGGCTCTCATGCAGCAGGGCTTTGTGGTGGACCTTACACCAAACATCTCTGTTCTGGCTGCAAAGATGAGCATTGACTACCGCCTTCCCATGGCCGACAGCATCGTCCTGGCCACCGCCGGGGCATACAAAGCAACGCTCTGGACCCAGGATCCTGCCTTCAAGGAAATCGACGGCATCCAGTACGTGGGCAGAAACATATAAGAAGTCCTTATAAACGAGGTGAGCTTCATGGCAAAGCATTCCCATCAGTTTGTAGAAGATTTTCACGGTTTCGTGGCCTATGGCCTGGACAGGGAGACCGACGAGAATACCGTTCGACTCTACCTGCAGAAGTTTTCCGATGACCGCTTGATGGAGACCGTACTAAAGAGGATGACCGACGAAGATTTGAACGAGGTCTTCGAGGTGATAAGTAAAATGCTGAAGAAGCATCTCACCGAACCTGAATACCACGAATTGTTCCTGAAAGACGAAGAGTGAACCGGCCACAGTGAAGATCAACAGGATCGACCACATATCGATAGCTGTGAGGGACCTCGATGCAGCAAGAAAAGTGTGGGAGCCTGTGCTGGGGAAGTCGGGTCCCGACGACTCCTACATTGACGAACCCGAAAAGATCCGGGTCGCACGATACCGGCTGGAAGGGGTGGGATTTGAACTCATGGAATCGACTTCGCCCGACGGTGACGTGGCCCGATGGATTGAGAAGCACGGCGAAGGGGTCATGGTGGTCAGTTTCAATGTGGACAATACGAGAGAAGCCGTAAAGGAGCTGACACTAAAGGATTATCCCTTCATCCCGGCCCCGAGGGGAGAGATAACCAGACCCTTCAAGGAGTCCGAATTCGCCTTCATCCACCCGGGCAAGATGAACAACGTGCTCCTCGAACTTATCGACTACAATTGGGAAGAATTGAAAGGCGGAAGTCCCCGAAAGCCCTAAGGCCTTTGCGGTTTTTGGGCGAAGAGGATAAGCGTGTTGCCGCCGTCCAGTATTTCACTGCTCGTCGTCTCGGCAAGCCAGTATTTCTCGCGCGTCTTCCGTGAACGCAGCTGCGACAGCCCGCGTATGATCCATACCAGGGGCTTCAGGAATGACTGCTTCGGCTTCCTCTTGTCGTAGGTTACGCCGGTTATTACAAGCCCGGCGTGCTCCACGGCGAACCTCACCAGGGTATATCCCATGGGACTCACATGGAGGCCGAATGCCTTGCCGTTGAGTTCCTCCACGAACCTTCTGTGGGAGACCGGTTTGGTAAAGAACCCCGTCACCAGGAATTTGAGGCGCCGTTCGATATTCAGATAGTTGGGGGTACTCATGACGAGGGTTCCTCCGGGTTTGAGGACCCGGGCCACCTCACGGAGCGCGTTGTAGGGGTTCTCCGTGTGCTCTATAGCCTCCAGGAAGCAGACGTAATCGAACTGATTATCGTCGTAAGGGATGCGGCCGTTCAGGTCGCCCTTCTCCACAGTAAGTTCGGGCACGGCGAAGAGGTCGGTATCGATGTCGCAGCAGGAGACGGCGAAGCCCATGCCGTGCAGTACCCGGGCCAGAGCACCCAAACCGGTGGGGACGTCGAGGAGCGCGCCCCGGGGCTTACCGTCAAGGAAGGCGAGAACTTTTTCGTGGACCCCATCCCTGGCAAGGGGGGTCGGTGTGCGCGGTGTTTCCATTACCAGTATTTCTTCCTATATTTTCTGTAGAATTCTATGGTCTTGCCGATCCCGTCCGCAAGGGACGTCCTCGGCTCCCAGCCCACGATATTCCTGATTTTCGTTATATCGGCGTAATAGTCGCCGGGTTCCACCTCTTTCCTTTCCCTCGTGAACTCGGTAAAGATCACGGTACCGCTGCCGGCCACCTCGACTATCTTCCGCGCCAGTTCGAGGAAGCTTACCGGTATGCCTGTTCCCACGTTAAAGACTTCGCCGTGAGCGCCGTCAGTGGCTGCAGTCATGAGCATGCACTCCACCAGGTCCTCGACGTAAATGAAATCCCTGAGGATGTGGCCGTTTCCGAAAACGGGGACACCCTCGTTGTCCATAGCCTTTCTGATAAACCAATTGAAGACACCGTATTCATCATGACCCATCTGATGGCGGGGACCGAAAGTATTCGTTATTCTGAGGCAGGTGCCCTCTATTCCGTATATATCGTCGTAGACGAGAACCATCTTCTCTGCCGTCAGATTTGTCACCGCATAGATCCCCTTGGGGTTCGTGGGGTGGTCCTCATCTACCGGCAGCTTCACACTGGAACCGTATTCGCCTCGTGTTCCTGCAAAGAGGAGGCGTGCGGAGCGGTTGTGCTCCTTCATCGCCTCCAGGAGCACCAGCGTACCCCGGCAGTTTATATCCAGGTCCTGGAGGGGATTCTTCATGCTGTCCACGTGGTTCACCTGGCCCGCCAAATGAAATATGTAATCCTTCCCTTTCACGAGATGGTCCATGGAGAGCTGGTTCCTCACGTCGGAAACGTTGACTTTCAGGCGCTTCTCTATGCCCCGTATGTTGAAGAGGTTGCCGCCCTGCCGGGGAAGCATGTTATCCACAATGGTCACCCGCGAACCGAGGCGGACGAGTTCGATTGCCAGATTGCTCCCGATAAATCCGAGCCCGCCGGTGATGAGAACCTCTTTACCCCTGAATACTTCTTTCAAATCCATCACGCTCTCCTTACCTGCACCTTAGTCACGCCCCTTCATCTTTTCATATGTCCCCTAGGTCGGCTATCCTTTCTTACTTTCTTACTTTCTTACTTTCTCACCTTCTCACCTTCTTACTTTCTTACTTTCTTACTTTCTCGCTCTTCTTCCTCTCCAGCTCCCACAGTTTTGCCTGCTTCATGAAGACATAATACATAGTGGAGGCGGCGATGATGATGCCGGGGATACCGTCGAGGAAGCCCCTCTTGAGAATGTAATCTCTCAGGAACCGGTAGAGGGGTCTTAAGAGCAGATTGTGGAGATGAAACCGGCGGCCCGCAGAAAGGAGGTCCTGGGCGTATGCCTCGGAATACCTGTCGATTGTCCTGATCTGGTGGGCGCTGTCTGAATAGGGTGTATGAAGGTAGTAATTCTTCAGGGTACCCACCTTGCCGTCCACGTGCACCTTGGCATGGATGCCGCCTTTCCACATGCCCCTCTCCTTCCGGTAGAGGCGAATCTCGCGGTCAGGGTACCAGCCCCCGTACCTTATCTCCCTGCCGAGATAGACGTTCCTCCTGTGCGCAACAAAGGCATCATAGGGCGTGGTCCCGGTGATTATCTCTTCCACCTCTTCTTTGATCTGGGGCGTCAGCCACTCGTCGGCGTCTATGAAGAGAACCCAGGGGTTGCTGCAGGCATCCTGTGCGTACTGGTACTTCTCTCTCAGGTCCGACGTATCCAGCTGCAGCATCTTTTCCGTATACCTGCCGATGATCTCGGGGGCGCCGTCGGTGGAGTGGGAATCGACGACCACCACTTCAGCGGCCCATCCGACAACGCTTTGGAGGGCCCGTTCTATGGTAGCACCATTATTGAAGGTGATCATATAGACGGAAAGTCGCAACGGTGCGGTGCGGCCTGGCGGCGGGGAGCCGTGGGCCGGACTCAAGCGCCGTCCTCCATTTTTCGGATCTGTTCGATCATGGTTGTTGTGGAATGGTCTTTCGGGTCCCCCACGATGGCGACCCGGCCGCCGTAGGAGCGGACCACCTCGCGCTCCGGCACGGTCTCCGCCGTGTAATCGGTGCCCTTGGCATGCACATCGGGCTTGAGCTCCCGCAAAAGAGGCTCCACTGTGGGTTCGCTGAAGGTAATGACGTAGTCAACGCAGTCGATGGCGGACATGATCTCCGCACGTTCTAAGGCGGGCGTGAGAACTGTCTTTCTCTTGCCGAGCAGAGCCACGGAGGCGTCATCATTGATGGCAACGACGAGGATGTCTCCCAGGGCCTTGGCGCCTTTCAGGTACCGTATGTGACCCACGTGAAGGAGATCGAAACAGCCGTTTCCAAAGACGATCGTCTTCCCCTCTTTTCTGGCCTTATCCAGGAGGCTCTTCATCTCACTCAATGTATCGATTCGTCTTCCCACTCAGTCCTCCCCTTCTGTGCCCTTCGGGACAGGCCACAGAAGGTATTATGTTCCAGGAATAGTACCGGTGTCAGGTCCCAAAGGAATCGGCCTCCATCGCACCCAGGAGTTCCTCGGGGCTCACCGTTGCAGTCCCCCGTTTCATCACCACCACGCCCGCCGCGTAGTTGGCTATCCGGCAGGCAGTGTAAACGTCGGCCCCGCTCGCAAGCGACAGGGCCACTGCCGCGCAGACCGTATCCCCGGCGCCGGTCACATCGGTCACGTCGTCTTTGCCCGAAATCGGTATGTGATGGACCTCTCCGGTCTTCAGGAAGAGGCTCATCCCTTTATTCCCCCTGGTGATGAGCAGGGAGCTCAGGTCCATGGCAGCGAGTATCCTCCTGCCTACCCCTTCGATGTCGATCAGTTCCTCACTGACCCCACAGAGCGCGTATGCCTCAGACTCGTTGGGGGTTATCATGGTTATGCCCCTGAATGCTTCGAGCCGGTAGCGGGAGTCCCCCACCACCGTCTTCTCCCGTGCCAGTGCCCTCACGTACTCTATAACGTCTTCGTCGATGGCCCCGTGGCCGTAATCGGAAAGAATAAAGCCGTCCATGAGGGGGCCTATCTCCCTGAGGCGCTTCATAAGGAGCGCCCTCTCCCCTTCAGAGGGCTGTCCGTGATCGTCCCTGTCGATCCGGATCACCTGTTGCTTCGAGGTATGACGGTCCCCGGCAAGGATTCTCGTCTTTGTCACCGTTCCCGCATCGAACCGGATTAGCCCTTCCATATCGATGGCCGGGAACTGGGAGAAGTATCGCATCAGTTTTTCGCCTGCCTCATCCCTCCCGATGAAACCCAGGGGGCAGACCGAGGCGCCCAGGGCGAGAAGGTTGTTTATTGTGTTCCCGGCGCTGCCCGGGTAGATGCGTTCTTCCTCGTACTTCACCACTACCACCGGTGCTTCCCTGGAAAGCCTGTAGGGTTTGCCGAATATGTAGACGTCGGCGATGATGTCTCCTATGACGCAGATCTTCTTCCCTTTGAACCCTTCTATCCTTCTTTTCAGGTCTTTCAACTGCAATCCTCTTCCTTCAGGCTACCTCTGCCGCAAGAAGGCTCTTGAGCCTGGAGAAGACTTCCAGGGGTGTTATCTCCTTCATACAGGCATGGTCGCCTTCACATTTTTTCTTGTTGCAGGGCCTGCAGGG
>CAYOYU010000028.1:6516-16759 GCA_964408265.1 uncultured Syntrophorhabdaceae bacterium | reverse complement strand
CATCCGCGGTCACCTGGGAGACATAGGGGTTGGGATAAATGGTGTAACGTTCGTCCATGGGCCCCATGAATACCACCGTGGGGGTTGCAAGGGCAGCCGCAATATGCCGGGGGCCGGTGTCATTGCTGATCACCGCCGCAGCCCTCGAAAGGCAGACCTTCAGGTCAACGATGTCCATGGCCTTCACTTCCACCGAGTCTTTCAGTTTCGCGCCCTCTACAATCCTTTGGGCAATGGCTTCCTCGCCCCTGCCGGGGAGAATGTATGTCTTCATCCCCAGATGTTCGGCGATCAGGTCGGCCAACTCGGAGAAATATTCTTCGGGCCAGCACTTCGAGGGCCCGTACTGGGCGCCGGGGATGAATGCTATGTAGGACCGCCGGAAATCGGTGTGCCTTTTGTCGAACTTCTGCTCTTCATCTTCGGTGACAAAGATAAGCGGTGAGTCTATCAGCCTGGGAAGGCCGAGGGCATCGATGATCTTCAGATAGTGCTCCACGGTGGGCTCCGGTCTGGACCCTTCCGGGACCTTCTGGGTCAGCATAAAGCCCCTCTTGTTTCGGGAATGGCCGATCCTATCCGGAATTCCCGCTGCATAGAAAAGCAGAGCTGACCGGAAAGAATGGGGGAGAGCTATGGCCCGCCTGAAATCGAGGGCTCGCAGCTGGCTCACCAGATCAAGGAAGGGGACTACGCCTTTTGAGTCAAGTGCTATGAACCTGTCGAAGAAGTCGAGACCATGGTACACATTGGCGGCAATGTTCTTCCCGATGGCCCAGAGTTCGTCATCCAGCGACGTCCTCAGCGCATGGAGAAAAGGTGTGGCCATCACCATATCCCCCAGCCAGTTAGGCAGATAGACTATCGTCCTTCCAGTCACTCCTCACGCCCATAAATGAATTGTACTTGACGGTGTAGTAATATTTTCCTCTTTTTTCCATCTCTTTGTCTACAGCTTTTACCCTCTCGTGGAAATCGGCCTTCCTCTCCTGCCAGACTTCGGGTCCCGCTGCTTCAACCTCTTTCAGGACCTCTTTGTAGAGTCCATCCCCGTCAAGCTCGGCATGGGCGTTCACATAGAGGCAGAAGAGGGACTTCAGCTTGTCCACAAGGAGGTCGAGTTCCGGGCCCATTTGTATGCAGGTCTCATCGGTAAAGTTGTCCAGCGACTTCATCTTCTCGAAATCGATAAATCCCCCCTTCTGGGCTATCTCGTAAGCCTTGGTCCCCACAAAAGGGAAGAAGAGGGACCACCTGAACCTTCCGGGCTGGATCCGGGCGAGGAGGTCCACGGTCTCCAGCATATCCTCCCGTGTTTCGTGAGGCAGACCGACCATGACAAAGGCGGAGGTATGGAGATCGAACTTGTGGGCCATGGCAAAGGCCTTTTCGATGTCGGCGTTAGTCATGTACCTGTTGAGGACATTCCTCCTGATCCGGTCGCTCCCGCTTTCCAGCCCGAACTTCACGATACGGCAGCCCGCCTCTCTCAGATGCTTCGCCATCTCTTCGTCGAAAACGCGGGCATGGGCGTTGCACACAAAGGGTAAGTCAGTCGCAGCCCTGTACCGCGCGCAGAACTCCTTCAGCCACACTTTGTCGAAGGTGAATATATCGTCGTCGAATATGAACATCTTAATCCTGTCGTAGTGGGACAGGAGGTATTTGATTTCCCCAATCATCTCATCCACCGTATGGCGCCTGAGATAGGTTCTGGGCAGGTGGCCGTGCTCGTGGTAAAGCCCCATGATCTTATGATTGAGACAGTAGGTACACCGGAAGGGACAGCCCCGGGAGGCGCTCAAGCCTACCCAGCCGTCCTTGGCGTCGATGAGTTGCTGAAAATCGAATATCTCGTAGTCCTTGAAGGGCAGTTTCGCAAGGTCCACGAAGGGGCGCATGGACTCGATCACTGTCTTGCCCCCTTCCCTGTATCCCACATTTCTCACCCCCTTGGGGCTGCCTTTTGTGAGCAGCTCCAGGATGGCTTCCTCGCCTTCACCGACGCAGATGTAGTCAACCGCTTTCTGGGCGAGAACCCCTTCAGGGTCCATTGTAACGTGGATGCCCCCGAAGAGGATCGGCGCGTCACAATAGGATTTGATGCTCTCTGCGATCTCCAGGGCGTACTTGTACTGTTGCGTCAGGACGGAGAAGCCTATGAGGTCGGGCCTGAATTCGAGCACGTCCGCCCTGATCCTGTCGAGGTCCAGGGGGTAGCCCAGTTTTTCGTTGACGTTGAGGAGGCGTGTTTCCACGCCCCGGGATTTGAGAAGACCCGAGATGGAAGATACCCCGTAGTTGAACCCTACCTGTGTATTGATGTTGGGATAAATAAAAAGTACTCTCATTATCTCTTCGAGTCCTCACATGAAGACCCGAAACCCTCCTCTTCATACATTCTTTCCACGGTCCTGTACACGTCCTCAACGGTAATCTCCTCCAGGCACTCCCTCCCCCGGCAGTCCTTGTTCTTGCAGGGGCTGCATGAAAGCGTCCGGCGGACCATACTGTGCAGAGGACCGTAGGGTCCGTTGATTTTGGGGTCCGTAGGCCCGAAGATGGCCACAACTCTCACCTTTGCAAAGACGGCCAGATGCATCACTCCCGTATCCCCGCCTATATACATTTCCGCCCGCTTGAGAAGGGCAAAGAGCTGCGATATGTTTGTGGGACATGCCAGGAAGACCCCTTCGCCGGAGGCGTTCACGAGTTCCTGGGCTTCTTCTTTCTCGCCCGGTCCCCAGAGAACGACTACCTTCTTCCCGAGTCTCCCGCGTATACGGCGGGCCAGTTCTGCGTACTTCGGGATGGACCATCTCTTGAACTCACTCCCTTTGCTCGAAAAGGGGTTGATTACGAAGAACCCCTCAATGATTCCCAGGGAAGTGAGAAAAGCCCCCACATACTCCCTGGCGTCTTCGGGAACAGTCAGGGGCACTTCGGGTACGCTTGTTATGCCAAGCTTGCGGGATAGGAGGAGGTTCCTGTCTACCTTGTGTATCCTCCTGTCGTGATGAGCCAGCCTCTCATGGTAGAAAAGATGGCTCTGCTCCTTGGCGAAGACCTTTCCGAAGCCGATCCTTTTGGGGGCGCCGCGGACACAGACCGAGAGGAGGGCACTCTTGATGATCCCGTGAAAGTCGAGGACGGTATCGTAATCCCTGGACCTGAGGCGCTTCATGAAGGCCCCCGTTTCCTGGGCGGCGCTGATGGCATGCCCCGTCTTGATGGCGTTCTGGAGCTTTCCCCTTGGAAAAGGGATGACCTCATCTATGAAATTCTGGTGTGAGAGAAACTCCGCCACCGACCCTTCCACGAGCCAGGAAATATGAGCAGAGGGATATTCGTCCCTTATGGCCTTTACGGCCGGCATACTCATAAGCACGTCACCGAGCGAACTAAGGCGGATAACGAGTATATTATTGTGATGAGGCATTTCTCAGGATGCCGAGAAGCACGGGAGGCAGTACAACCGGTTTTCGGTCGTTGTTCACGCAAAGGTGCCTCGTGTTGCCCTCAACGATAAGAGTGTCATCTCTAAGGATCTTGTAGTGGAAGGTAAGTCCGCGGGATTTCAGCTCACGCACGCTCGTCCGCACTGTCAGGAGATCATCGTACACGGCTGAACTGTGGTACTTGGCATCGAGAGCAACAACAACGAGGGTGTAACCCATCTCCTCGAAGGAACGGTAGGTGAAGCCCTGCTCGCGCATGTACTCGGCGCGGCCTACTTCGAAATAGGTTGCATATGTGCCATAGTAGACAACTCCCATGCGATCCGTGTCCGCATAGCGTACCCTGACGGGCACGTCTACATAATTCTCCCTCCCTTCCATCGATTCCGGCATTCTCATCCTATAGTGCCCTCATGAATTCCGGCCTGAGCATGGAGGGATCTTTCCGGCTGAGAACGTGTTCGATAGCCTTCAAGGTCTTCTCTTTGCCTTCAGGCAGCCAGGCCTTCACCGGCAGGTAGTTGGATGCATGGTTGGATGCGAAGAAGCAGTGGGTGCAGTTCGTATTTTTTATCATTAGGGCCAGTTCTTCGAGGAGCATATAGGGGTCCGGGACCTGGAAGGTGCCCTTCTTCACCTCGTCGGCAAGGACAGTCCCGGGAACGACGATAACGCTCAGGGCGCCGGCGTAGTCGGGGTCGATGCGGCTTAAGAATTTTCCCGTCTCTTCAGCATGGATTGCGCTGCGTTCCACCCCTCCGAGACCGAGGAGCACCGTGACGGAAAGAACTATTCCTGCCGCCTTCACACGGGCTGCTGCTTCGGCTGTCTTGTCGAGGGTCGTGCCCTTGCAGACCTTGTCAAGGGTCACCTGGTCGCCCGACTCGACGCCGAGATAGATAATGCCCACACCGAGGTCCTTCAGCTCTTTCAGTTCCTCTACCGACTTCTTGAGGATCGACTTCGTATTCCCGTATATGCCGATACGGTCGAGTTTTGGAAAGGCATTCCTTACGAGTTCCACGATAGGCAGAAGCCGTTTTTGAGGAATTACGAGGGCATCACCGTCGGCAAGGAAGACCTTGTCGATATACCGGGCATAGGCCTTGGCTTCTTCCACGTCCGCCTTGATCTCTTCGAATGTCCTGACCCGGAATTTCTTCTCTTTAAAGGAACCGCAGAAAGTGCACTTGTTGTGGGAACAACCGATGGTCACCTGCAGAATGAGGCTGTTCGCCTCGCTCGGTGGCCTGTAAATGGTACCTTCGTATCTCATTTTTCAATCCTGTAAACCTTTTCGCCTTCCCTTACAAGGCCGTATTTTTTTCTCACCACTTCTTCCAGATACTGGTCGTCCTGGCGAAGTTTCTCTATTTCGCTCTTCAGCAATATATTCTCCCGCTCCATGGTTCTCGTGGAAGCATCGAGTGACCGGATGTCACTTCTCAGCCTGATTATGCTGACGATGCCGCCCTCGCAGAAGAGGAGTTGAAAGAACATTGCCAGGACAAGAAGGCCGAGCCCGTACCGTCTGACGGCATCTTCAACCATGTTATGTATATTACACGGTATGAAAAGGAAATGTCAACCTGAACCGGCTTGAGGCCACGGCACGCCCCTATCCGGACTTTCAGCGCAGGGTTATGCGGAAAGGCGGACTTTACTCGCAGGTATTGCAAGCTCCTTATTGGAACAGCATACATGGTATCCGGTCAGGGGAGTATCAGATCTGCAAGCTGGAACTTCTCCCCATCGAAGAGCCCCTTGTCACCCAGTTTCAGCTTGGGTATGACCAGCAGCGCCATGAAGGAGAGGGTCATAAAAGGGGACATGAGGTGTGAGCCGAGGTGCTTGGCTATCTCCTCGATCCGGGCATACTCATCGGCTACCTCCGGCCCCGTCCTATCGGACATGAGTCCCGCAACAGGCAGTGGAAGCAGATCGCACCCGTCTTCACGGGCCGCCGAAATGCCCCCGCCGCACTCTATTACGGCATTGACAGCCCTGCAAATAGCGTCGTCGTCCACACCTACCGCGACGATGTTGTGGGAATCATGGGCAACGGATGACGCCACAGCGCCTCTCTTCAGACCGAATCCCGCCACAAAGCCGATGGCCGGCGGGACATTCCGGTAACGGTTGACCACCGCGATCTTGAGGATGTCCCGGGACAGATCCGGAACAATAAGACCCGAGGCCACAAGCGGTCTGACCACCAGACGCTCCGTAACCACCTGTCCGTCAATGGCGGCTATGACCTGCATTCCGGACCCTTCACCTCTCAGAGCAAAACTCTCCGCACTCTTCGGTAAGACATGAAAGTTATTTACAATAGAAGGCTTCGAGTAACCCAGCAGGGACCCGCCGTCCCGGGCCACCATTCGTCCGTCGATATAGGTCTCCAGTATGTTGAGTTCATCCAGATTGTCCACCACGAGAAGATCTGCCCAGTCGCCTCTCTGCAGGAGCCCCACATCGAGTCCGTAGTGGCGGACCGGGTTTACGCAAGCGCACCGGAGAACAGACATGATATCTATCCCTCTCCGTACCGCCTCTCGAACGAGCTTGTTGATATGGCCGGCAATGAGGTCGCCGGGATGGAGGTCGTCAGAACAGAACATACATGAATCCGGATACCATCCCGCCAGAGGCAGAAGCTCGTGGAGATTCTTCGCCGCCGATCCTTCGCGGATAAGGATCTTCATGCCGTACCTGATCTTTCCCATTGCCTCATCGAGTGTTGTGCATTCGTGATCCGTGGAAATGCCCGACTCTATGTATCGCCTGGCGTCCTCCCCGTGAAGGCCGGGAGCATGACCGTCGATCCTTTTCCCCAGCTTCTTTGCCGCCGCTATCTTTGCCAAGGTGGTCGGATTCCCGCCCAGGACACCGGGGTAATCCATGACTTCGCTGAGAAAGAGCACCTCCGGTCTCCGGAGAAGTTCCTCCACCTCGTCAACCCCGATGGTTGCCCCGGAAGTCTCGAAGAGAGTCGCAGGGACGCAGGAGGGCACACCGAAATAGAACTTCAGGGGAGAGGTCTGGCCCTCTTCTATCATGTATCTGACCCCTGCCGAACCGAGGACATTTCCTATCTCGTGGGGGTCGCAGACCATGGCCACCGTTCCGTGCGCCACTGCAAGGCGCGCCACCTCAGACGGAACGAGCATGGTGCTCTCAATATGAAAATGGGAATCTATGAAACCTGGAATGATGAATTTATCGTGGGTGGAGCCGCTATCCGTGATCCCGGTGATCCTACCGTTCTCTACGGTTAGGGTTCCCCCGAAAATTCTCCCCTGTAGAACATCGACGATATTCCCCGAAAGTTTCATGAGCCTGTTGGTGTAGTTCCCGGAGTCACGGAAGCTGTCGATCGGCGAGAGCCATTCCGCGGCAGGGATAAGAGGGCACGCCGAAGACCGGCAGTGCCTTGATTCTATTCCACCTTGAGAATAACTGTTTCGTTATAAGCCCTCATGTAGGCGTTGATGTTCTTCTGGGCAACGACGCCAAAACGATTGTTGACCGCATTCACCATGTCCTTGGGCTCTATCATCCCCATGACTTTGAGCAGCGCGCCGAGCATGGTCGTGTTGGTTATGGGCACACCCAGCTCTTCTCTGGCTATGTGTGAAGCGTCAACAAAGGCTATGTTGTGGCCCGGGAACATCTGCCTGAGAACATCTGCGGGTTTATTCGAGTTTATAACCACGAAACCACCCTCTTTTAACCCTTCCGCAACATTGACTGTGCTCAGAAGTGTGGGATCGAGAATGACCACGTGATCGGGCCTGTACACCTTCGACCGCAGTCTGATGGGCTTGTCGGAGACCCTGAGGAATGCAAGGACCGGCGCACCCCGCCTCTCCGGACCAAAGCTCGGAAATGCCTGAGCGTAGTAACCCTTTCCGATGCCAGCCTGTGCCACCAGTTCCGCCGATGTAACTGCGCCCTGCCCCCCTCGACCATGGAATCTAACTTCAATCATTTAAGATTCTCCTTTCATGATAAGTGTATTCTTAACTCTCCACTCTGTCCCCTTTGCTGTGTCCAGGAGCAGGATACCTTTTCCGGAAAGCATGTCGCGAATTTCATCGGCCCGTTTAAAATCTTTTCCTTTGCGTGCTTCCGCCCGTTCGGCAATGGCCTTTTCCACATCGGCCGGTTCCAGTCCCACCCGGACGAGGTGATGCACCCTGTCCTGTTCCGTGAAGGAGTCTGCGCCGTCCCTGAGGATTCCAAGCGTCTCCGTAAGGTTCATGAGGAGCTGATAGGTCGACCCCAGATAAGGCAGGGCAGATTCATCCCGGTCATCGGCGATCCTGTTCAGAATTTTCGATAACTCGAAGATATATGAAAGGGCAAGGGCGGTATTGAAATCGTCGTCCATGGCCTCGTAGAATTTCGTTTCAAGAAGCTGCGCGTCCGGATGGGCCTGGTGATGATCCGTCTTCTGCGACGCCAGGATACCCGACACCCTTTCCCGCGTGTAATAGAGCCTGTGAAGGGCGCTGTCCATATCCTCGATTGATCTCTCACTGTAGTCGACGGGATTCCTGTAATGGGTACCGAGGAAGAAGATTCGCAATACTTCCGGGTGATACTGCTTGAGGAAATCCTTGATGAGCAGTATGTTTCCAATGGATTTGGACATCTTCTCCCGTTCCACGTTCACAAAACCGTTGTGCACCCAATAGTTCACGAAGGTTACGCCTGTCGCTGCCTCGCTCTGGGCCCTTTCGTTCTCGTGATGGGGAAAAACTAGGTCCTTCCCTCCGCCGTGGATGTCGAAGGGATTGCCCAGATACTTGCTGCTCATGGCCGAGCACTCTATGTGCCAGCCGGGTCTTCCCGGGCCGAATGGGGTCTCCCAGGAAGGCTCATCCGGTTTCGAAGCCTTCCACAAGGCAAAATCGAGGGGGTTCTGCTTCTTCTCGTTTATATCGACTCGGGCTCCTGCCTCCATCTCCTCCAGGGGTCTCTTGGAGAGCTGTCCGTATTTCTTGTAGCTTTCCACGGAAAAGTAGACATCCCCTTCGGATTTATAGGCATGCCCCTTGCTCAGGAGCGCCTCCACGAGGCCGATCATCTCGTCGATGTGGTCAGTCGCCCTTGGTTCATATGTAGGCCTGAGGATGTTCAATGCATTCATGTCCTCGTAAAAGGAGGCGATATACTTTTCGGAAACCTCCTTCCAGGAAATACCTTCAGCGCGGGCCTTGTTGATGATCTTGTCATCAATGTCGGTGAAGTTCTTGACAGATGTGAGCTTGTACCCTTTCGTCCCCAGATATCGGGATATGGTGTCGAAAACGATGGCGCTCCGTGCATGCCCTATATGACAGTGGTCATAGACGGTGACCCCGCATACGTACATGGATGCAGCACCTTCCGTGACCGGTACAAAGTCTTCCTTTTTCTGTGTGAAGGTATTGTAGATGCGCAAACCCATAGAGGGTATATCTACCATATGGGATGCCATGTTGTCAAAATATACCTGATATTGTTGATAATTAGCGCTTCAACTCCGGCCGGCCTTTCAGGCTGGCCAAAGACCCCGGAAGCATGGCGAAGGGGAGAATTATGGAGGGCTATCTCTTCGCGCGGGTCAACCGCATCTTCACGGCATTTGCCTTGTCCATGCACTCCACTTCGACCACATCGGGGCCGCCCCAGGCATCGGGGAAGCCTCCACCGAATTGAAGCATGATCACGTAAGGGAAGATGTCGTGATAGAAGAAACCGCAAAGACCCGCAGTGTCATGTCCGCTCAATTCAAAGAGATCACCTTTCATGTGGCCGCAGCTGCAGGTTCCTTTTACAGAGATTACCTCTCCTAGGACCCTCTCTCCTACCTTCGGTTTGTCTGTCAGTCTTGTCATACACATACGCCGATTCTATTGATTAGAAGTCCTGCTGTCAACAATAATCGGGCACCTGCTGCCGGGGGAACCCATCATCTTCCCAAGCCTTAGTGTGCAGAGAATAGAATTGTCTTGCCGATAATGGTAGAATCTGTGGAATAGAGACTCACCAACGTCCTAAGGAGGTTCACATGACCACGAGTAAGCCAACGAAACGACAAGGCAGGGCCAGTCTTTGGAGATGTGAAATCTGTGGTGACCCTTACGTGGGGAGTAACCCGCCGGACAATTGTCCCTTCTGTGGTGCCCACAGGAAGTATATAAAAGAGGTTAAGAAGGCGAAGGTCACTTTTGACGTGACCCTTGGTGCAGCGGACAGGGCCAACGTGGAACATGCACTCCAGGTGGAGGTAAGCAACGCAACATTTTACTCCTGTGCAGCCGACAAGACCGACGATGGCGAGGGCAAACTGCTCTTCAAGGCCCTCAGCAAAGTGGAAGCAGAGCACGCGGCAATATGGAAGAAGATCCTGAAGCTGAAAGCCGTTCCCCAGGGACAGGAAACATGCCATGTGGAAAACCGGGAGAACCTTGAAGAATCACATGCCCGCGAGACGAGGGCCATAGAGTTCTACCGCAGGGCTGCGAACGAATCGGAAAACCCTCGGGTAAAGGCCATATTCAAGGCTCTTGTGGAGGTTGAAACCGATCACCTCTACCTTTCAGAGGAAAGGTTGAAATAGCGCATCCGGCCGGGGAGCTGCCCCTTAAACCATGAGGTACTTCTTCTTCACCTCTTCGTTGGCCTCGAGCTCGGCAACGCTCCCCTCGAAGCGGATACTGCCGTTGTCGATGACATAGGCCCGGGTGATCATCTTCAGGGCTGATCTGATGTTCTGCTCTGAAAGAAGGATGGAG
>CAYOYU010000028.1:5559-6506 GCA_964408265.1 uncultured Syntrophorhabdaceae bacterium | reverse complement strand
TTCCGGTCCCCCCATCAGTGCCCGTCCGATAGCAAGCATCTGCTGTTCTCCGCCGGAGAGGTTTCCAGCCCGGCGGCTCTTGATCTCCCCCAGGGCGGGGAAGATGTCGTAAACCCTGCTCTTGGTCCAAGCCGGGGAAGGGGAGTAAACAATATCCAGGTTGTCATCAACAGAGAGGTCGGCAAAAACCCGCCGGTCATCGGGCACGTAGCCTATCCCCTTTCGGAAAAGGAGGAAGGGTTTGGCTCCGGTAATGTCTTCTCCCTTGAAGGCGATGCTGCCCTCTTTGGGGGGAGTAAGTCCCATGATGCTGCGCATGGTGGTACTCTTGCCTGCACCGTTCCTCCCGAGGAGACCAACCACCTCCCCCTGGGAAACGGTCAATGAGACGTCAAAGAGTATATGGCTTAACCCGTAGTAGGTATGGATGTTCTTTACATCAAGCATGTGTCACTCCCGCCTAAGTATGCTTCCTGCACTGCCTCATTGCACCGTACCTCGTCACAGGTGCCCTGGATAATCGTCTTGCCGCGGACCATAACCATGATCCGTTTGGCGATGCCGAAAACAATCTCCATGTCATGTTCACAGAAGAGGATGGTAAGACCAAGCTTTTCCGAAAGGTGTTTGATGAGGTCGATGCACCGTGCCGTCTCCTCCGCTGCCATCCCTGCCGTGGGCTCATCGAGGATGAGGAATTCCGGGTTACCCCCCAGGGCCATGGCGATCTCCAGGACTTTGCGGTCTCCGTGGGAAAGGAGCGCCGTAGTCCGGTCCCTCCTCTCGGAAAGCCCCACGTTCTTCAGGATCTCCTCGGTCTCCTCAACGGAGAGCTTCGATGAGGGGGTAAAAAGGTTCCAGGTCTTCTTCTCTCGCGAAAGAACCGAGATTTGGACGTTCTCAAAGACCGTGAGCCGCTGGAAGACGTTAACGACCTGGAAGGAGCG
>CAYOYU010000028.1:408-5549 GCA_964408265.1 uncultured Syntrophorhabdaceae bacterium | reverse complement strand
GGACATGCGCTTGCGGCAGACCTCGTAGGGAGGCAGCCCGGTAATGTCTTCACCCTTGAACAGGACCTTTCCGCCATCGGGTTTAATTATCCCCGTGATCAGGTTGAACAGTGTCGTTTTGCCCGCCCCGTTGGGGCCGATGACGGCCACAATTTCTCCCTTTGCCACATGGAGGTTCGTACCGGAAACAGCTTTGAACCCGTCGAATGATTTTGAGAGCCCCTGAACCTGTAGCATAAATTACTCCTTCCCTTTCAGCTTCTCTTCCGCCCACCCCAGAACCCCATTGGGCAGGAAGAAGATGACCAGCATGAAGAGGATACCCACGATGAGCGCCCAGTAAACCGTATAGGTGCTGATAAAGGTCCGAAGGCAAACGAGTATCCCCGCACCGAGCATGGGTCCCATGAAGGTGAGCCAGCCCCCGAGGAGACACATGATGACAATCTCCATGGAGAGAGTCCAGAAGAGCATGTCGGGAAAGGCGGTATTGTCCACCACCACGAAGAGGACCCCGGCGATGCCTGCAAAAAAGGCGACGAGGACAAGGGTCAGAAGCTGATGGCGCTTCACGTTGACCCCGATCATCTCGCTCCGGATGGGGTTGTCCCTGATCCCTTGGAGAACGGCGCCGAAGGGAGCCTTGAGTATACGGTACATGGCGTAAAGAGAAACACCCGTCACGATGAGGGTGAAGTAGTAAGAACCTTTAGGTGTGGCAATGAGATCCGGTACGGGGATGCCATGGATACCGTCATCGCCTCCGGTGAAGGAGTACCAGCGATAGACAATAGCCCACAGGAGGGAACCTAAGGAGATCTGGAGCATTCCGAAATAGAGCTTGGAAAGACGTACGCAGATGAGCCCCATAATCAGGCCGATAAGGGCCGAGACGAGCGGACCCACAATGAAGCCGATCCATGGCGAAAGCCCGCTTTTCGTGATCATCAGGGCTGCCGCGTAGGCACCGACCCCGTAGAAGACGGCGTGGTGGAACTGGTAGATACCCCCATACCCGAGCGCGAGGTTGCAACTCGAGGCAAGCAGCCCGTAAAGCAGGACCAGGGATGCCATGTAGATATAGAACCGGGGCAGAAAGAGGGGGATGAGAAGGAGAAGGATGATCCCCCCGTAGCTGAAAATGCGCCCTTTACTCATAGTTGCACTCCTTACCATGTCGATTTGAGAAGCCCCGTCGGCCTGAACAGAAGGACGACTATCACCGCCAGGTAGGGGAAGACGATCCCGAACTGCGGCCAGATGAGAATGCCGAGGGACTGGGTGAGACCGAATATGAGGGCGCCCAGGAGTGCCCCCCAGATATTGCCCAAGCCTCCCATGATGACTATAAGAAAGGCCTCCATGATGAGGGTGTGGTCCATTCCGAGGGTGACACTCACCGTCGGTGCGACGAGTGCACCGCCTAAACCCGCCAGGAGACAGCCGATAATAAAGACGCTGGCAAAGACCCAGCTCACGTTGATGCCCACGGCACCGACCATCTCGCGGTCCACCGCAGCGGCCCGGGCAATCTTACCGATCTTCGTCCGGTTCACTATGAGCCACAGAGCAATGGCAACCACCGGACCTGCCACGAGAAGAAAGAGGTTGTAAAGTGGAAAGGGGAGTCCCCCAAAGAGGGGGACAAACCCCTGAAATAGTGATGGAACGGGTACAGACTTGTACTCACCTCCGAAGATGAGCTTGACCAGGTCGCCAAAGACAAGAGAAAAAGCGAATGTAAGGAGAAGGAGCATGAGGTGTTCCCGCTCATAAAGGTACTGGAAGAGGCCCCGCTCCGCGAGAAGACTCACCAGCGCAACTCCCAGAGGAGCCCCGATAAGGGCCATCCAGAAGCCCAGATCGCCCCCTCCGAAGACCTTCGAGATGGCGAAGGCCATGAAGGCACCGATCATGTAGAGCGAGCCGTGGGCAATATTGGGGATCCTAAGTACCCCGAGGATGAGGCTTAACCCCGAGGCAACGATAAAGAGGATCGTGGTCCTGCTCAATCCGACAAAGAACTGGCAGAGTACCCCTGGCGGAAAAATTGAGTAGATCAGCTCCATTGCGTCAGTCTCCTCGGTATGATGTTATTTCTTACGGGCTTTGAGGACCTCGTCACAGGTCGGCATAAAATCCTTGGGAGAGATCACCTGCGTATCGCCTGATACGAGGAACCCGTATTTTGGATCCTTCTTTGTTACACCCCAGTACGTGGGGAGTTCGAGCTGATGATCGCATGCACGGATCGCAAGCGGTCCGATGGGGCGTTCAAGGCTCATGCCCTCAAGGGCTTTGATAAGGAGCTCTCGTTCTACCTTGCCTGCCTTTTTGAATCCCTCTGCGATAAACTGTCCCGTCATGTACCCAACAAGGGCACTGGCTTTCGGATATCTCTTGTAGACTTTATTGAACTCGTCTGCAAAAGCCTTGTTTGCAGGTGTGTCAGGATAGTAGAAGAGATAGTTGGCAGTTCCGTAGACGCCTTCCGGTGCATCTTTGCCCTGGGGCAGAAGAGTGCCGAGCTCGTTACCGGTATGCTGATAGAAGGGAATCTTCTGGCTCAGGCCTGTTGCCTTCGCTGCCTTCTGGAAATTGACCATGCCGGAGCCGCCTGTGGCTACGATGATGAAATCGGGTTTTGCTGCGAGGATCTGGGTGATGTAGGGAGTGAAATCCGCCTCGCCCACTTTCCACCAGGACTGGCCTACAAGCTGGACTTTGGGGTTCAGCTTCTTCAGGTTGTTGAACGTGGCATCGGCAATGGCGTGCCCGTATTCGTAGTCATCTCCGCAGATCCAGTATGTCGTGTAGGGCTTCTTGGAGAGCGCGAAGCCTGCCGCCCTTCCTGCCATCTCGGTATTCTCATTCATGTTGAAGACGTACCTGTGACCTTTCTCGGCGATGATCTTCTCACTTTTCGAATAGGTTACGAAAAAGGGTATCTTCTCTTTCCTGGCGAGGTCGGAAACAGCCAAGGCCGTGGCGCTGTTGATGGTCCCCATGAGGACATCAACATTCTCCTTCATGACCAGTTCCTTCGCCATGTTGAGACCGATGTCGGGTTTGAATTTTTCGTCGCGCGTGGCATACTCGATCTTCTTGCCGAGCACACCGCCCTTGGCGTTGATCTTTTCTACGGCAAGCTTGAAACCATCGAGAACATCCTGGGTATAGGCCGTGGCCGCGCCCGTGTAGGTGTCAATGAGACCTACCTTTATGGCGTCCGCTGCCCGAGCTGCCGGACAGAAGGCGAAAAAGACCAGAGCGCATACCGCAAGAAACGAGAACAGTGTGGATCTTTTCATGACGTACCCCCTTGAGTATCGGTTACCTGAGAGTTACCGAAATCAGGTATTTTTATCATGATAACAGAAAGCAAAAATAATCGCCAATCAGAAAAGTTTGATTTTTTTGGACAAAAGCTTGATTTGTCCATGCACCGGCGGCTCTCCATAATCTAATCGACGGATGTGAGGCCATGCTGAATGGCAAACTTTACAAGCCCCGGAAGATCGCTTATGCCGAGTTTCTGCATCAGGTGGCTGCGGTAGGTTTCAACGGTCTTGGGTGACAGGAAGAGGAGCTCCGCGATCCGGGCGTTTGTCTTCCCTTCCACAAGGAGCTGAAGGATCTCCCGCTCACGGGTGTTGAGGCTCGCCAGTGGCCCGTAATCCTCGGCGATCTCATAGTTTCGCACATAGTTCTGTATGACGGTCTCGGAGATCTCCTTGCAGAGGAATACGCGCCCGTCATGGACCGCCCTGACGGCAGTAATCACATCGTCACCGGCCGACTCTTTCAGGATATAGCCCCGTGCCCCTGCCCTCAAGGCCCTGAATATATGCTGTGTGGTGGAATACATGGAAAGAATGATCACCTTCGTTGAAGGGTTTTCTTCGCAGATCTGCCGCGTGGCATCGATGCCGTTCAGTTCCGGCATGGCAATGTCCATCAGGACTATCTCCGGCATCAGCTTCGAGACCTGGCGGACCGCGTCGCGCCCGTTTCCCGCCTCACCGACCACCTCGATGTCGGGCTGGGTCTGGAGAAGTAACCGGAACCCTTCTCTCACCATCCTGTGGTCGTCAGCCAGAAAGACTGTAATGCTCATGCCGGCACCTCCACCACAACCTGTGTTCCAAGTCCGGGGCTCGACTCTATCCGGCATGTCCCTCGCAGTGCAAGGGCTCGTTCCGTCATGGTAATAAGCCCCCAGCCGCTCTTACCATCTACTCTCGAAGATTGTGCGGAATCGTACCCGACCCCGTTGTCTTCCACCGAGAGCGTTGCCTTTCCCTTTTCTGTATTCACGTTTATGATCACCTCCGTGGCCCTCGCATGTTTTACCACGTTCGTTAGGGCCTCCTGGACAATCCTGAACAGACCGTTTTCCACGTGAGCCGGCAGCCTTGGCGACGGCTCGTGACCCCTTACCGAAACGTTGATCCCTGTACGGGAGGAACACTGTTTGCCAAAGAGGTCGATGGCTGCCACCAGGCCGTAGTCGTCGAGGACGGGCGACCGGAGATCGTTCATAAGGTTCCGGACGCATTCCGTGGTCTGCTTCACAATAGCCACGGAATCGGTGATGCGCTCATGGACCGGGGTCTGCTTCTCTTTGGGGATAAGGGAGCGGAGCAGGTTCAGGTTCACACCGAGTATGGTCAGATTCTGGCCGATCTCATCATGGAGTTCCCTGGACAGCATCTTCCGCCCCGTTTCTTCGGCTTCTGAGAGCCTCCACGCCAGCGTCCGGAGCTGCTCCTTCGATGCCACCAGCTGTTTCTCCGTCTGTTTCCGTCTCTGAATGTTGACGAGGAGGATGGATATGATGATGAGGAGGATAGCAAAGACCACCACGGCGGTATCGATGAGCTTCTTGTATTTGAAATAGAACGATTGAGGGGTGTTGATCACGATACTGTCCCTGGGCAGATCCGCCGTCCTTATGCCGAACTGCCGCATCGCCCTGTAGTCGAAAACGTAATGCTTCGGGCTCTGCATCATAACGGGGATATCCTTGACGGGCGTCCCCTTGAGTATGCGCAGCGCAAGCCTGCCCGCCGCTTCTCCCTGGTCCTGTCCCCTGGTGAAGAGACCGCCCACGACCCCGTGCCCCAGGTTGAAATCCCAAT
>CAYOYU010000028.1:0-398 GCA_964408265.1 uncultured Syntrophorhabdaceae bacterium | reverse complement strand
TGGAGTAAATGGGGACCTTGCAGTACCGGGCCACAAGGGAGATGCTCTCGTTGTATTCGTATACCTGCCCCGACTTGTCCCTGCTGAAGGCGTTGTAGAGTACGACCGTGTCCGGGGGCAGTCTGTCCAGCTCCTCGAGAATGGTCTCCATGGTGACGTCTTCGAGGAGTGTGAAGCCCAGGGATGGGAAGAGCGGCATGACCTTCAGGAACTCATCGTGAACCCTCCTGCCCGTGGTGGTCCACTCATTGATAAGGACGATGTGTCTCGTCCTGGGGTGAATCTTCAGAGCCAGCTCGATGCACCCCTTCATGTCAGCCTCTTCGTTGACTCCGGTGTATCCCTTCCGGTCCACCAAGTCGCTTTCCTTGAAATAGTTGACGCCGCAGAAGACAACG
>CAYOYU010000027.1:0-30080 GCA_964408265.1 uncultured Syntrophorhabdaceae bacterium | reverse complement strand
ACCGGTCCTACCCCTTCTGGGTCGCAGCCGGGACCATCCTTCTCTCCTTTGTGGTGACCAGGATGTCTGTGGGTAAAGGCCGGAGGGTGATCCTCGTTGGAGGCCTCCAGGCTGCGGGCTGTCTGGCTGCTGTCTGGGTGACGATACATGCCGTCTACTACGCACCGTATCCTCTTCTCGGCAGTCAATGGCTAAAGGTTTTCAGAGAGGGATCACTCACAGACTCGGAATGGATCAACCTCATCGTCGTCATCATTTGGGTGGTGATCTTGTGGGTCAGCGGTCTTTCCCTTGCCAGGAGAAAACGAACCTACTACGCATTCTGCTCACGCTTCGATATCGGCATAGCCGGATTCTTCTGCCTCTTCATGATGAAACTCGTCCTTCACACCCGGGGAGGCATGGATGTGGATGACGCTCTATCGGGAATGCTTATCTTCCCCTTCTTTCTCCTCGGGCTTCTGTCTATAGGCATGGTAAGAGTGGGGACGGAAACCTCAAAGGGATTCCAGCAGGGCTTTCGGGGTCTGGGCGTAATCCTCAGCTTTGCTGCGATCCTGCTTTTATCGGCGGGAAGCGCCTTGGCCCTTTTGCTGCCCTGGCTCAGGGCAGCAGCGAATACGGGTTATACCGTACTCGAACGGACCGGCCGGTTGGTGATGCCCGTGGTCGAATCCGTTCTGCGTTTCCTCTTTACACGGGGGAGCAACATCCGGGAGGCATCCGGTGGCAGCTCCAAAGGTGCCTCGTCTCTCGCGTCGGCTTATGGGCGAACGTGGTGGATGGAGCTGATAGAGAAGATCCTTGGGTATGGTCTCTTCTCAATACTCCTTCTTTGCCTGGCCGGCGTCACCATGGTTATCCTGATCACCCTGGTGAAATGGCTTCTTTCGAGAACCGCCGGAGTCGCGGACAATTCCGGGGGTCCAAAGGGGAGCTACATCCCTTGGTTTATAAGGCTCTGGAGATATCTGACCAACTGCTGCCTCCGGGTTGCCAAAAGCATCAGAGGATACCACAGGGCAAAAGAAGTCTATGAAGCCCTGGAAGGGTGGGCCCTGCGGAGCGGCATTTCCCGTCACCCCAGCGAGACGCCCCTTGAGTTCGCGGGACGGCTTGCAGACCTCTTCCCGAAATTAAATCCCGAGATCAACCTGATTGTCGCTGCTCTGAATGGGGAAATTTATGGGGATAAGCCCCTTGATATCGGATTGTTTGCAGAGGCACTGCGTTCCTGGCGCGCCTTGCGAAGTCCTCTGAACTGGCCCCGGAGGGTTCGGGTGCTCCTCCTGCACCCTCGCACGCCGATCCTCCCGGGCTGAGGCGGCGAATCACAAATCTTCTCGTTGCCCCGGTTGGTGCGATTCCGGCATTCCTATACGAATGGCGACGGCCGCGTCCTTGCCGCGCCGGGAATCTGCTTTGCGGAAGGTTCCGGGATTAGGGTGATTTCCATAGGCCTCGCCGATACACCCTGGCTTCCCTATAGGCCTGCAGGAATCTTTCCTGATACTTCACGTTGGGGGGAATCTTGGCGACCTTGGCGTAACCGGCCCTGACGATCTCTTCATTCAGCATTCTTCCATCGGGGAGATAGACGTACCCGAGGAGTCTTCCCTCTTTATCTCTCATCCGGACGTCAAAGGCTACAGCGACCGTATCCCCTTTCTTGACGATCCTCTCTACAAACATCTTGGCATCAATCCCCTTGTAGGCGATATCGAGGAGGCTCTCTCCTGTCCGTCGCCCTTCCGTCTCCGCCTTCCTGCTCATGGTACTCTCCGGGGCATCGATACCTATGAGCCGTATCGGTTCCTTCTTGCCATTATATTCTATCGTAAGGGTGTCACCATCCACTACAGATACAACTTTGGTTATTTCTTCGGCATAGAGCGTCAGGACGAGGAGCAGGCAAAGCGCGACAAGAACGATAAGAAGTAGAACTCTTTTCCGCAACAACATTCTCGCTATGGCCTGCCTTGGGGTCTGGTGGAGTCGAGCATGGATTATTATACCAGAACGATGGGGTCTGCTACAAAAAATAGGGGCCATGGGCAAAAGCGATCATCATCCCTCAACCTTGGAGCAATGCAGGGGATCTACTCCGGGACGTTGGTGTTCTTCGGTGTGCGCCGATCTGGCAAATCTTCGCCGACTGTTGGTCTTGTCTCAAGGATCGCACGCAGAACGGATGCTCCAGAGGCTATGTTATGCCGCGCTGAGATGGCCTTCGGCTTCGACGGAGAGCTTGAATCCCATAGCGCGCAGGAGGTTGAGAAGGCTCTTGATCTCGGGGTTTCCTCGCTTCGACAGCATCCGGTAAAGATTCTCGCGACTCAGGTTGGCCCTCTCGGCAACCGCGGACATGCCGCCGTTCGCCTCGACAACGTTTCGAAGCGCCAAGAGGAAGACGCCACGATCCCCTTCTTCGATTGCAGCGTTGAGGTATGCCGCAGCTTCACTATGATCTTTCAACGCAGCGATCAAATCTTTCTGGTACGAGGTTGATTCAGCCATGTTTCGTCCTCTCTTTGTAATCCTGCCAATACTCCCGGGCAGCAGCTATGTCCCGTTGTTGTGTCGATTTCTCCCCGCCAAGCAACAGTAACAGGATGCGCGAGCCTTCAATGGCAAAGTAGACCCGGTAACCAGGTCCGTAGTCAACGCGCATTTCCTGAACTCCTTCCCCAACCGGCTTGGTGTCTCCGAGATTGCCGAGGCGCGCTCGGTCAAGCCTGACACGTATCTTCGCCCTCCCCATAACATCTTTTAGCCCCTCCAGCCAGGCCTTGAAAGGCCTCTTTCCATCATTCGTGACGTAATACTCTATCTCGAAGGGGAAGGTTGGCATAAGATAATTGTAGTTTATAAGCTACATTTTGTCAAGTTCCCGTTAAGAATCATTGACGTCTGAAGTCTTGGGGCGAACAACCCTGATCCCGATAGGAACGAGGAGATAACAGAGGTTACTCCAGGCAGGGGAAATGAAGGCAAACCCCAGCGCAACGAGCGCCACTATGGGGAACACCAGCGTTCGCCTCGTCGTCGTGGCAACCAGCCCTTCCTGAACGTCATGAACCAGACCGCACGAGACCGCATGGCGCCAGGTCAGGGACGCGAGGAGTCCGACGACAAAGAGGTTCAGGTCGAAAAAGACAGTTCCAACGAGGCTGTTCGACAGCGCGAGGAATGACGTGGAGAACGGCACCAGAACGACAAACATCAGCCACACAATGGTCATCCAGATCAGACCTTGGCTCGCCTCCTTGACGAGATGGCTCTGCCGGTCGTGGGCGACCCAGAAGGTTCCAAGGAGAAGAAAACTCTGGGCAAAGGACCAGAACGTCGGCCAAAGCCCTGCCAGGGCCGAAAACGCGTCGGCGGAGTCGACCCCCTGGGGAAGCTTTATGTTGAAGACAAGGATGGTCATTGCGATGGCGAAGATCCCGTCCACCAGGGTTTCCAACCGTGATGTTGAGAGGGTGAATTGCTTATGCACTCTTTCTAATTTCTAACACTCCACGGCACGAATCAAGATATTTCTTGCAGGACTGCCTGCATCGTTCGCCGGCGGCAGGCCGATGACAGCATTTGCCCCCTTCGCCGCCTCGCCTCCCTGAAAACGTGCAAAAAAGGCCATCTTTTCTTAAGTTTCATGTCAGGAAGGGGATCGACCGTGAAGCGGTGATGTTACTATGTTTGCGCCGATTCGGCAAATCTGCACCAACTGTTGGTGTTGTCTTGCGAACTGTATACAATGCAACGGCGGCGGGGCCCGGTGTGGCCGGAATTCCCCGAGACTTTTCGACGGGCAAGGGCAATCCTCAAGTTTGACCTTCCACCCCTCGTCAATCAGCGTCAGTATTGGCTTTGCAGAGTTTCGAAGAATTGCTGACACTGTGTCAGCAGTCAGCTCCGGGGCGGGGTCGTGCATCGGTGCAGCTGCAACGGCTCGAACCGAAATCTGCCGGCTCGATGGCCTGCCATGACGGCAATCAGCCCCGGTGTGAGTCCTGCTACTTCCCGGGGTTCGTTACCCGCTTCCTGGGGAGAATGTCTATCAAAGACTTGAGGGCTTTATTGACTGCGGCGGAATCAGGAAAGTACTTCCTCACTTCGGGTTCCAGCATGACCGCACCATCTTCCAACTTGAAGTATTGAACTGAGGTGCTGCCGTCTTCCCTGTGGATCACAACTTTATGACCCTTTCGGTAGGCCTCGAAGTATTTGCCCCGCACCCCACCCTTCATGGTGGAGAAGTCGTACTCCGGTCTCATCTCCTCCACCTTTGCGGGCTCCTTGGTCTTAGGCTTCTTCATAGGCTCTCCTCTCGCCGGCCGTCGCTCTGCGGCAACTGAGATGATACGTATTCTACCCCTTCTCTGTGTATGAATCAAAACCTTAAGGTGGGGCCGGTTGAGAGCCGCAAAAGAGCCCTTTCGGGAAGGGACAGAGGCGAATAACTAAATAGCTTAAAGATGTCCCTATGCTCCTTTATTCGGCCTCTTGGTTCTGAGAATATATAACAACGTACCCCCGATGCCTATCATAGTTAATGGCAGGAAAACGTCAAATAGGAGGACGACATTCCGTTCCATGCGAAACATGTCCTCTTTGCTGGTGTGGGGTCCGTAATAGATGGACGGCGTAGCAATGATTGTAACGATAATTGCCGCTATTGTGCATACTAACACGACAACCTGTTTCTTATTGATTGCTGTTCCTCCTTTACATAAGCTGTCTAACTGCTAACAGGAAATAAGGCTCACCCTTGTTGGCCCGTGATTATTGTTCTTTACTGTCCGGGCCCGCCCCCGTCTGAAAATACTGTTGAAGGAGTCCCGCAATGTACTCGATGGAGCCGGTTAAGAGGTCCGGTTTCCTCTCTTCGCTTACCGCCTCGATACGGACAACCAGATTGCCTAACCGGAATACAGCGTCCTGAACATAACGATTCGCTGGCCTCCACAGTCCCTCTGGTGACGTTCGTGGGCGTTCGACATAGGTCACTAAGTATGAACGCTCCCCGGAATCGCCCTCGTAAAATATGCGACCTTTGTCTCGGTGCTTTTTAAACCAACCCAGGAAATCGTCTTTGGCCCCCTTCTCGTCAAAGTAGAGGAAGAAATTGCATTCTGAACCAAAATACGATCCGGCTTTGGGTTCAACGCGGAGGGTGAAAACCTCCTTGGGGGCCCGCGTCTTTCCGCGCTCGCTCGGATCCCGCATGAGCCCCGGCCAGGTTCTCGGAAATCCTTCAAGCGTTTCGATGGGCCTCGGAAATGGCAGAGAAAGGAGCGGGGAAGAGGGATCGGCGGAGGGTTTATAAAGTATAGGCGTGCTGCAACCGGATAGAAGCAGTACCATTGCCACGATAAGGTACAATTGGCTAGACGGTCTCTTGTTCATCAAGTTCACTCTCCCGGCGTCATCTCAGAGATTTGACTTGCGTAGCAGAGCTTCCTGCTATGGATCTGATTTTTCCCGCTGCCAATAGAACTTGCCACTGGACAACAGGTTAACCCCTAATTCGAGTCCCACATGATAGACTAAATCTTCGGATGCGTTGGCTAGGGCTTCTTTATAAAGTATCGCGTTGTTTTCCATGAATTGGTCAATCGTGTATCTTAGCCCACCTGAGGACGTAATTCGTTTGTCGAGAAGTACGATCCCGTCGTCTATTCTGACCAGGATAATGTCGGCTACGATGATGGCCCCAGCCTGGGTTGTTCCTTGGATAGAGAGTCCGTACACAAAGTCAATCTGCAAGACGGTATCGGCACCAAGTTTCTCCCTCAATCCACGGTAGTCATTCATCTTCCTGCGATCTGGACTTTCCTTTTCCATAGGCTCCCGGATGCCGGGAGCGGATATGTCTGAAGGATTGACAGTTTCGAAGCCCGGAGTAAACAGCCGAGCAAAAGTTTGATCCAAGACCAGTTTCGGGTCAAGGAGGGTCAACGCTCCACTCAGCTCTTCCGACTTACTCTTCAGGTTCGATTTGACTAGTGCATCATCCCTTGCCGATATGACCAAAGCGCCCAACAGGCCGTACCGGTATCCATAGGACCTCATTGTAAAACCGGTAAGATTCGGAACGGTACCCTTTTCTCCGGAAAAATTTGTTATGACAGCCGACTTCCTGATCCCTTGCAGATCCGAAGAAGCGACATTCTTTGGTACCTCGGCACAGGACGCCAGTACTGGGGCAACCGCAAGAACCAAAACCCATCGGAACCAACGCGCTATGTGTGTATACCTCACGTTACCCCTTTCTCCACCTTTCAGGGAACGAGAATCCTTTGCTGCTCAAGAGGCTA
This sequence comes from uncultured Syntrophorhabdaceae bacterium, assembly GCA_964408265.1. Taxonomy (GTDB): domain Bacteria; phylum Desulfobacterota; class Syntrophorhabdia; order Syntrophorhabdales; family Syntrophorhabdaceae; genus CAYOYU01. The sequence continues at coordinate 23,760 of CAYOYU010000027.1, read as the reverse complement.
TCCTCAGGATCTAGTTCATTGAACTCGTTCGAAATTATAAAGGTATGGTTAATTAAAGCCTTCCCAATTGCAAGCAAAAAAGTTCTCCGGGAGCCACTGAATATGACTGTTCAGAAGAGGATCCGATCATTTGCCGATGTCATTCACCGGGAGGAGGATAGTTTTGACCGCAAGACGAGCCACGTTGAGCGCGCACATTCAACGAGTAACCTGCCGATTTCATCTGCCGGGGAAGGCTGATGACATCGGCGTGGAAAGGACGGAGGCTTGGAGTGGCAAGTGATAGGTGCGATGGGGCGCAAGGTCCGCAGACCGGAGGCATACTCGATGTACGTCGGAGGGCACGGGCCGAAGCAGAACGCGCAGATAGCCTTGACCGAACAAGACTCCGTCCGGGCACAATCAAGAACATCAGTTCTTTACAGGAAATAAATTCGCGATGATTCCCTAAAGGCAGCCTACCGCAGCTTATGCTTCTGCGCCCACTGGGCTACATGGATGGGGCTCTCCAGAATCTCCACTCTCGCGGCACGTAAGGCCTCATGCTTGGCTGCCACGGTACCCGAAGCACCTCGCACGATGGCGCCGGCGTGCCCCATGCGTTTGCCCGGAGGGGACTGGCGGCCGGCGATGTATGCGGCAACGGGTTTCGTCATCCTTCTCCCGATGAACCCTGCAGCCTTCTCCTCCTGCTCTCCACCAACTTCACCCACGATGATGACGGCGTCGGTATTCTCGTCGCCCTCGAAAAGTTCCAGGATATCCACGAGGTTCCTCAACACCACGGGGTCCGCTCCCATGCCTACCACGGTGCTCTGGCCCACATTCGTCTCGGAGAGTATGCCTGCAAATTCATAGGAGAGTGTACCGCTTCGCGAGATTATCCCAACCCGGCCGGGCGCAAAAAGCGAGGCCGGCATGATGCCCATCTTCCCTTTTCCCGGCACCAGGATGCCCGGGGTGGTGGGTCCCAGGGAAAATACACCCTTCTCGTTGGCGTAGTCCCGCATTCTGACCACGTCTTTTACCGGTATGTGCTCAGGCACGATGACGATGAGCTTGATTCCTGCGTCGATGGTTTCGAGAAAGGCATCGAGGACAAAAGCCGCCGGAACGAAGAAGACCGACGCGTTGGCCCCTGTTTCCTTCACCGCCTCCTCGACGCTGTCAAAAACGGGTACGCCTTCCACGGTCTGTCCGCCTTTCCCGGGTGTTACACCGCCCACGACCCTTGTCCCGTATTCGAGCATCCAGTGAGTCTGGGTCTTCCCGATACGGCCGGTGATGCCCTGAACGATAACGCGGGTTGTATCATCAATCAATATGCTCATCATTAACCTCGGTCTATGTTTGTAATTCTCAACTTCTCACCTTCTTACTTTCTTACCTTCTCAGCAGCCTCTCCCCGTCGCCGGTCCCGGTCCCACCAGCTCGAAGAGTTTGTCCACGGCTTTTTCAGTCGCCGCATCCGTTACCACATGGACTCCGCCGGACCGGAAAATCTCCCAGGTCTCTTCCTGGCGGTTGCCTAAGGCCTTGGCGACGATGGGGATGGTCACCTTATGCTCCTGCATATACTTGATCACGCCCTTTGCCCCTTCATGGATGGGGTTGATGCCGCCGTAGACATTGATGAGTATTCCACGCAGCCCCGGTTTCATCATGACCAGGTCCATGCACCGGTAAAGCAGTTCAGCGGTAATGCCGCCGCCGGTCTCCAGAAAATTGGCCGGTCTCATCTTCTCGCCGATGATGTCCATGGATGCCATGCCGAGCCCTGCCCCGGAGGAGATAATACCTATGTCGCCGTCCAGGTCCACGTAGGTGACCCCGATCTCTCTGCCCCTCCTTTCAAGGGCATTCTCGGTACGGTCGATACGGTCGGGAAGGGGCATACGGATCCGGGAGATAGCCGAGTCGTCGACTTCCAGGACAGCATCCACGGCGAGCAATCCTCCGTTGGGAAGGACCACGAGGGGGTTGATCTCGGCGATGAGTGTCTCATACCTGAGCGCTACGTTGTAAAGCTGGCCGATCACGTCGGTCCATGCGGTAATAAGCTGCTGCTTCAGCCCTAAGCGCCGAAGGAGGCCCCTGGCCTGATAGGGGTAATACCCGAAGGAAGGTTCGATGTGTATGGCAGCGATCTTTTCCGGCGATGTCCTGGCCGTCTCTTCGATACGGACGCCACCCTCCGTACTTACCAGGATAACGGGTTTTCCCGAATATCCGTCCACCGTGAAGCCCACGTAGAGCTCCTGGGATATATCCGCCTTTTCGCAGACCAGTATCTTGCGCACAGCCATGCCCTTGATATCGGAGCTGAAGAGTGCATCGGCCACATCTTTCAGTTCCTCCGGCCCGGAAGCAGTCTTTATTCCCCCTGCAAGGCCGCGGCCTCCCACAAGGACCTGGGCTTTCAGCATGACGGGGTAACCGATTTCCCCCGCCACATGGAGCGCCTCATGCATGGTGCTGGCAACGCCCCTGCGCGGGACGGGAATTCCCATCTGCTCGAAAATATCTAACGCCTCATATTCGTGAAGTCTCATAGCGATTCCTGCCCTTCAAATCAATTTTGTGGTGGCCGGCTCACGCCGGACAGGCCCAGCCTATGCTGCGCAGTCTGCAAGTATAAATTCCCCGGGGCCACGAAGTCAATAACAAAATTGAATATTCAATTGTATTGTACAGAGGCAAAACTTTTCTTAGTGCCGTGCTAAAATATAATTGCAAATGCAATTTAATATGGTTATAATGTTTCATGACCGAACGCAAGAGAGAGGAGACCGTGAAACAGCAGGAAGACAGCAGCCAGATCGCCTACCAGGGAATCAGACGCATGCTTTACGCCAAAGAACTCGTGCCGGGTCAGAGGATCGCCTACCGGGATCTCGCCGAGCGGCTCCAGATGAGCCCCACACCCATCATTCACGCACTTAAATGGCTGGAGCTCCAGGGGTTTGTTCTCCATGAACCGAACAGGGGTTACTCTATGGCGCCTTTCAGCCTCAAGGAACTGGAAGAACTCTACGAACTGAGGGAACTCGTCGAGCCGTCTCTGGTAGCCGCTACCATCCAGCGCATCGACAAGAAGGGCCTGATAGAGTTGAAGTCTGCCCTGGAAGCACACCTTTCAGCGGAGAGAGAATTCTACCTGAAGGAAAGGCTCTTCAGAAACAGGGATTTCCATATGACGCTGGCCTCCCTGTCAGGAAAAGAGACGCAGATCCGTATTCTCCAGAACGTCTTCGACATGCTTTTCCTTAAGTACGGCGGCAACTATTTTCCCATGGCGTCACTCACCGCCACGGACCAGGCGCACCAGGAAGTCTACGATGCCGTCGCCTTACGCAGCCTCGAAAGAGCGCAGTCAGTACTCAAGAACCACCTGACCAACGTGAAGATAGAGGTTTTGGCCAGTGTGAAGAAGATGCTGGCAGAGCAGGAACGGTCAGAGTTCTGAATCCGGAATAGAGTTCAATAATACAAGGAGGTATCACCATGGGTCTTAAAACAAAAGAGGAATATCTAGAGTCCATCAGGGCGCTCAAACCCACTGCATACATGTTCGGTGAACGCATCACCAGCGTTCTCGACAACCCGCGCCTGCGCGCCGGCGTCGAGGCAACGGCTGCCACCTATGAAATGGCAATGAAAGAGGAAAACAAGGCCCTCTTTACCACGGTGAGCCCCCTCATCAACGAACCGGTGAGCCGCTTCAACCTGCCCCCCGCAAGCGTGGAAGACCTCGTGGCCCGGGTGAAGGTGAACCGCAAGATGGCCAATTACGTGGGGACCTGCCACCAGCGCTGCACAGGCCTCGACTGCCTGTCGAGCCTCTCCATCGTCACCTATGACATCGACAAGAAATACGGCACCAGCTATAACAAGAATTTCACCGAATTTCTGAAACATATGCAGAAGAATGACCTCACCGGCAATGCCGGCGTCACCGACGTGAAGGGCGACCGCTCCTTAGGTCCCAGCGAGCAGGTGGATAAAGACATGTTCCTCCACGTGGTGGAGCGCAGAGACGACGGCATCGTTGTCCGGGGAGCCAAGGCGCATCAGACAGGTTCTCTCTCATCCCATGAGATCATTGTCCTCCCCACCCGCGCCATGAGCAAGACTGACACGGATTACGCCGTCTCCTTCGCCATCCCCTCCGACACAAAGGGGCTCATCCACGTGGTGGGCAGGTCCACACTGGACATGCGTGAACTCGGCGGCTGCGACATCGGGAACGTCTACTACTCCAAATATTGTCCCACCCTCATATTCGACAACGTCTTCGTGCCCTGGAACCGCGTCTTCATGTGCGGCGAGACGGAGTTTGCCCAGGATATGGTGGTCAAGTTTTCCTCCTTCCACCGCCAGAGCCACGGCGGCTGCAAGTCAGGCAAGATCGATTGCATGGTTGGCGCAGCCCTGACAATGATGGACTACAACGGTACCAATAAGGCAGCTCACCTGAAGCAGAAGGTCATCGACATGATCCACAGAGCAGAGACCCTTTACGGCTGCTGCCTGGCATCATCCTACGAGGGACAGGAGCAGCCCTCGGGAACATACTTTATCGACACCGTCCTCGCCAATGCTTCCAAGATCCACGAAGGCAAAGAACTTGCCGAAGCCATCAGGCTCATGATAGATGCATGCGGCGGCTTCGTGGCAGACCTCCCCTCGGACAAGGACTTCGAAAACCCGGAAGTGGGCGATCTCTTAAAGAAGTATCTCAAGGGCGTCGATAAGGTTCCCGTTGAAAACCGCGTCAAGATGTACCGGCTCGTGGAAAAGATGGCCCTCGAAAGTGCCGACACCATCTCCGACATCCACGGCGGCGGGTCACCCGAGGCTCACAGGGTCACGATTTTCCGTGAGACCGACACCGAGAGCAAGAAGAAGGCGGCAAAACGGCTGGCAGGAATCAAGGAATAGACTTCGAAGAAAGAATGTGAGAGGGCGGACCGATTGGGGTCCGCCCTTTTTCGTTCTCTATGAGTCCCGTTCGTCCTTGTATCGCAGCCCCGGCCTTCTCTTGGGAACAAGACCCGGGCCTCCATAACACGTTGATACCGCCCATCATAGGTCAAATTCCAGAATGAACGTTGATCCCTTGCCTCGTTCAAGCCGGAGGGTTCCTTCAAGTTGTTCTGTGAGCATGTTGACAAGATGCAATCCGAATCCGGTGGAGTTCGCGATATCAATGGATTCAGGGGTCCCGATGCCATTATCTCTCACGAGGAAAGTTACGTGATTGTCCTGCGCGGAGACGGAAACAAATATTTCTCCATGGTCCCTGCCTTGAAAGGCATATTTCATTGCATTGGTAAGCAGCTCATTGAGAATCATACCCACAGGGGATGCGGTCTTTGCATCAAGGAGAAGATCATCGATCTGTGTCTCAACAATCACCGATCCTTTGTTGGGGAAATTAGCGACAATTTCATCAATCAAAGGACCGAGGTATGCCTCTGCGGTAATTCCTCTGAATTCAGAAGAACGATAGAGCCTATCATATAACACCATCATACTCTGGACCCGGCTGCTTGCATCGTGTAGGGCAGCGACAGCGGACGGGTTGCCTTCCAACGTTCTCGACTGCAGGGTTAGGAGGCTCCTGATGACGTTCATATTGTTCTTGATGCGGTGGTGCACCTCTCTGAGAAGGAGTTCCTTTTCTGCAAGGAGGGACTTGATCCGGTCCTCGGCCTGCTTTCGGTCAGTGATGTTTCTAAAGACAAGCACTATGCCCACGATCTTGCCGTCCTTGCCTCTTATGGGGGCACCACTGTTGTCAACGGGGATTACTGTTCCGTCTTTCTTCACCAGTATGTTGTGATCGGCAAGACCGACGATCATTCCATCACGGAGCACTTTAGCCACGGGGCTTTCAACGGCCAGGCGTGTCTTTTCGTCTACTATGTTGAATATCTCCTCCACCGGTTTGGTCAAAGCCTGGTTAAAAGTCCATCCCGTCAGTTCCTCCGCTACCTGGTTCATGAAGGTGATCTGCCCCTCAGCGTTGGTGACGAGGACCGCATCACCGGCACTCGCCAGAGTGGCAGCCCACCGCTGCTCACTCTCGCGGAGGGCATCCGTCGCGAGATTCCTCGCCATCTCACGTTGAAGAAGAGCGTGCGCCATATCGTCGAAGGCACACGCTAATTCGCCCAGTTCTCCGCCCTTGACAAGAGAAGACACATTCACGGCATCTGTGCCTGCAGCCAATTTCCTGGATGCCTCTTTCAGCATCATGATGGGGTTCACAATGATACGCGTCCCGACAAACCAGGCTAGGCCCAGCCCGATAAGAAATAACGATACAAGTACCGAGAGATTCCTGAACATGGCAGCGTTTGCCCTCGAAGTGGCCGACGCGAGCGCTATGCTCGAACGGACGTAAAGATAGGGCTTTGATTCGTAGGGTAGGCTTATTTTCTTGTAGGCTGCAAGTTGGAACCTCCCGTCGCTTCCGACAGCTTCAAAAGTTCCCTCTCCGGGACCTTCTCTCATTTTGGCGAAGACTTCCGGCGTAGCGTCAGGCTTGCCGACCTGCTTTTCCGAATAAGGATTGTTGAGGTTCATACCGAGAACGATTCCCTGGTGATCGAGCAGGTCGAATGCCGAATTGGGCGGCAGGTCCAGCGTTGCGAAAGTACCCTGGCTGTAATCCAAGTTCAGGACGACTCCTATTACGGCTACGAGTTCGTCCCCGGTGCTCTTCACCGGGTATCCGAAACTCATAACAGGTTTTTTCGCCATCCTGCCTATAGCGTATTCACCGGAGGAAAAGGTTCCGGAACGGGCTGCGTCCTGAAATGATTTTCTGTCAGCCACTGAGACGCTACCCTCGAAGGGCACTGCCGATGCCCAGACAAGACCGGATTTGTCCGCTACGGAGATATTGGCATATTGTGGATTCTTTCTTAAGAGCTCGGAAAAAAGAGCAGTGGCCGCAGCGGAATTTCGGGATTGTATCGCGGGAAGCACGGCAAGCGCCGCCGCCAGTTGTTCCGCGCCTGCACCTAAAGCCTGCTGTTGAGCTGCCACGTCATTGACAAATTTCAAACACTCAGTCTTCGCATTGACTATGGCTTGGCGACGTTCGGCCATTCCTGAGTAGACGATGAGGCCTATGGACGGGACTGCAAGAAGGGCGATCAGAATCGTTAAGTGCACGCGAATGGGCCAGGACAGGAATTTATTAGTCACGCTCTCGTCTCTCCTGATAGCTGACCCGAATCTACAACAGAGCCTCGACGTTCGGGCTCGAAGGCCGGTTATTGTTGTATAGTTTATAGAGATGGAGGAAAATGCGCAAGGGGGCGCATGATTGCCGATATCCCATCCCAATCGGATATCGGCAGAATTGATTACTACAGCATTGAATACCGTTCGTAACAGCAGACATAAGTAATAACTCTTACCATCACTTCTTTCAGGAAGAAAGACCTCCTTATAATCCCAAGGAATCTTCAGAGCAGAATGGAAGATCACGGCGGGCCATGTTGCACGAGACATTCAATGAGTAGCCTCCCGATGTCGTTCGCCGGGGGAGGCTGATGACACCGGCGTGGAAAGGACTGAGGTTTGGAGAGGCCAGATGGATATGTGATGGACTGGACCGTCTTCGCTGACCGGAGGCCAGTATTGGATAGCTGAAGCTGATTTCACCTGGAACCCGCGTCCCGAAGCCGTCACAGAAAGCACCCAACGGGTACGTGGGTGGCTACGTCGAAGGGCGCGCGACCCACTCACAGGGTGGGCGCCCCGACAGGACGCGCAGAGGCGCTCCCCGCGAAGCGGGACAGGTCCCCGAACACGCCTTCGGCCGTCACAAAAAATGCCGCTATCACGTCCATCAATGTGATAGCGGCATTGTTATGGGCAGGCAGAAACTACGGTTCCGCAATTTTCTTCTGGCGATACTGACGGTAGGCATCGCGCATGGCCACGTAGGGATCGACCGCTGCGCTTTTGAGTGTCTCATAATCGCCGAGGTGAAAGGACGTGGTGTTCACCGCATCATGGGCGAAAAAGGCTACCGTCTCCCAACTCGGGAAGTCCTGGCTCACATAGGATGTGAGCATCATCGTACGGTCTGCAAGCCATCCGATACCATCCCTTGCCGATGAAGGCCCGATGAAGGGCAGGACTAGATAGAACCCCGGTCCAACCCCGTAGACGCCAAGGGTCTGGCCGAAATCGGCATCTCTGCCCTTTATGTCGAAACATTCTTTGGCACAATCTCGTAAACCTCCGACGCCGATGGTGCTGTTGATAAGAAACCTTGCCAATTCAATTCCCGCATATCCCGGCTTCCCCTGAAGGAGGTTGTTGATGATACGCACAGGCGCCCTTACATTCCAGTAGAAACTGGAGAAGAGCCCCCTCACATCCTCGGGAAGGACATATTTGTAGCCTCTGGCCGCGGGCTCCAGTGCCCAGAAGTAGAGCTTGTCATTGAAATGGTACATGGCACGGTTGAAGGGTTCGATAGGATCGGCGATTGGCTGTCCCTCCGCTGCAGTCGCTGCCTGTTCCTCGGTGACGTTCCCGTAATCATCGGATGAAGGCGCCTGCTCGGGAGCAGCAGGTTTGGTCCCACTCCCTGCCGTCGCGTCGGCAACAATGACGATCCCTGCGCCTGATATGGCATCTTCGCCTGCCCCCCCTTCGGCGGCCTGCAGGCCAATGGGAATTATCAGGACAACAAGGAATAACAGCACATAGGGGACGGATCTGAAAAGGCGTGGACCTGCCATGGTCCGGCTCATCTCTTACCCACCTTTGTGCGAAGGGTCTCCAGGAGCTTCTCCGGCGGATTGTTGCCCAGTATCTCCCGGAACTGGTTTCTGTAATTGGTGATAAGGCTTACCCCTTCTATGACCACGTCGTAGACTTTCCAATCATTCTCCTTTTTGATGACCCGGTAAAAGATAGGGATCTCGCCGCTCTTGGCAATCACTTTACTTTGCACTTCTACCGTATTCTCTGAGAGGGGGATTTCCTTGGTGAAATTCACCTGCTCATTCGTGTAGGATGTCAGTTTGTCCACGTAGGCATCCTCCAGCAGTGACCGGTAGAGTTCGACGAATTCCTTCCGTTGGTCCGGGGTCAGTTTGTTCCAGTTGAGGCCGAGGGTCCTTTTTGAGAGCTCGACGAAATCGAAAAACTTCATGGCAGCGGTATGGACCTTTTCCCTCTTGACCTTTAACCCTTTTTCCCCTTTCAGCGCCGGGTCCCTGAGAATGTCGAGGACAACATTGGCGTTGGCTTTCACAGTATCCAGAGGAACCCCTGAAAATGAGACCACGGGAAACATGATCAGGATGAACAGTATTAATACTGAGACTATCTTCTTCACCGCTACCCTCCTTGCGTTACTTGGCCGGTTGGACCGAGGGGCTGCCCTGGTCTTTCTTTACATCGCCGAAGGCATATTTCCCGATAAGGTCCTCGATATCCGCCGGCACTGTTGTTTGCGTGATCAGGCCGCCCGGCTTGAGGGGCTCCCCTCCTCCCCCGGGATCTATCTTGATAAACTTATCGCCGATGAGCCCCGCTGTCTTAATCGTCGCGGAGGCGTCATCGTAGATGGTTATCCCCTTGCGGATCCTCATTCCCACCACGGCCATCTGCCTCTCCGGATCAATGGTAAGGCTCTGGACGGTACCCACCTGGATACCGTATATTTCCACCGCGCTGCCGACGCGCAGCGCCGACACGGTGGTGAACCTTGCGCTTACCGGATAGGTCTCATCACCGAAAAGCGAGACCTTGCCGAGCTTGATCGTCATATAGCCTACGCACAAGAGGCCAATCACAACAAAAACACCTACAGCCGTCTCCATGGGAAACTTCTTCATTGAGCGCTACCTCCCGAATTACACCGGTACGTTGCGATGATCTCCTGACTCTTCTGGGCCCTGGCGATTATCTGCTCCACATCGTCTGATGAAGTCACGTCGGTTACTCCCGCACGTACGTAAATCTCGAAACATCCTTGTATCGCAAGCTTTGCTTCCGCAGTACTCTCGATCTTTGCCACGATCTTCTCCTGCATGTCCTGGGCAAACTCCTTCACCAGTTGCCACGCCTCGGAGGGGCTGGTGTGAGGAAATATGGTCAAAATTTCATCCCTGTTGTGCCGGGCGGAAAAACCGCCCACCGTGCCGAAGCGCCTGTTTGCATATTCACCGAGGGTCTGGAGAACCTCCAGCGAGGCCTGGGCCCCAAAGGCTTCTTCAATAACATTGAGGCGAACATTGAAGAGTGCCGCTGATACGGATGCCTCAGTGGCCGAACCCGACAGCATCCCCGCATAGTGGACCCTGAAGGCTTCCCGCGAGAGGAGTCCGGTGAGTTCATCCTGGAAGCCGCCGAGGCTCTGGAGGAACTCTTCGAGAAGGGGGAGCTTGTCCTTGCCGAGTTCTGCATAAGTTCCCTCAAATCCCACGCCTCCCTCCCAGAGAACTATGAGCCTGTCCGAGATAAAGAAGACGTCCGGTATGTCATGGCTGATAAGCACCGCGGTAAAGCCGAAGCGTTTTCTGTAATGGGCGATCATGCTGAGGATCATGTTCTTTCTGATAGGGTCCTGCCCTGTGGTAGGCTCGTCGAAAAGCACTATCTTCGGGTCCGTCACGAGTGCGCGAGCCAGGGCAACACGCTTCTGCATCCCCCCTGAGAGCTCCGAAGGATACTTGTTTATCGCTTCGGTGAGTTCCAGATCCTCTATCCTCTTGGTTACCCTGAAAGCTATCTGCCTTTTGCCGAGGTTTGTGGTCTGCCGAAGGGGGAAGGCGACATTGTCAAAAACCGTCATAGAGTCGAGGAGGGCGTTGCTCTGGAAGAGGTAAGCGATTTGGCTCCTGTATTCGTCCAATTCCTGCCGATTCATTCCTCCCACAGACTTGCCCCGGAATAAGATCTCGCCGCTGTCCGGCTTGAGGAGGCCTATGATATGTTTCAGGAGAACGCTCTTCCCTGTACCGCTCTTTCCGATGATGGTGGTTATCTCGTTTTCGTAGATCTTCAGGTTGATCCCTTTCAGCACGATCCTGTCGCGGAATCCTTTTGTCACCTCTCTGAATTCTATCAAAGGATTTTCCATCTGCACCTACATGAGGAAGGATGTAACCACGTAATCGGTTACGAGGATGAGTACACAGGAAAGGACCACGGCAGAGATGGTGGCCAGACCCACCGCCTTCGCTCCATAACCGTCGGTTCTCATATGGCAGAAGTACCCCTGATAACAGCAGATCGTGGAGACTATGACGGCGAAGACAAGGGACTTGATAAAACCTCCCCTCACATCCACCATGTCGATGGACGATTGGACCCGATAAAAATAGGTGCCTGCGTTTGTGCCCAGCAGGAGAACGCCGGTGAGATAGCCGCCAAGGATGCCGATGAGGTCGAAAAACGCCGTGAGCAGAGGGAAGCTGATGATGGAAGCCGCAACCCGCGGGCTGATCAGGTATCGGATCGGGTCTATCCTCATCGTATAGAGAGCGTCGATCTGCTCGGATATGCGCAACGTTCCCAGTTCTGCAGCCATGGCAGACCCTGCGCGGGCGGTAATCATAATGGCGGTGAGCACCGGGCCCAGTTCCCTGATGAGGGAAAGGGCCACCGCCGAACCCAGCGCTCCCACAGCGCCGAATTTCACCAGGGTGTAAAAAAGCTGCAAGCCCATCACCATCCCGTTGAAAAGGCCCACGAGCATAACGATCAGGGAGGACCTCGCCCCGTCCTGGTATATCTGGCTTAACATCTCGCCAATCTGTTTACGCCGAAAGATGTTGATGAACCCGAGAGAGAAGAAGACGGCCATGGCGCCCATCTCAGCTATGAGACGAAGGGACTCCTTCCCTACAAAAGTGAAGGCACGGCCAAGGGGGTTAGTCTGTTCCGGAGAAGCAATCACGCTCGGATACTCCTTAAAGTCTTGGGTTCTTAGGCCAGGCCGAAAAAACCTGGGATATTTTAATAAGAATTACAACCATATGCAACCAGTTTTGAGACATTGTCAACAACAAGTCTCTTCCTGTCCGTAACTTGTCCCGCCAAACCCGGTGTGGTCCCGGAAAAACCCTTCGATTGACATGCATGCTGTCGATGCCCAGTATAGGGGTATATTGTATCGGTAATCAAGACTGCCGGGAGGGACAAGGAAGATGACGACGGAATCGAGAAACATTCTGGTTGCCTTTGATGGTTCGGAGTGCGCCTTTAGTGCAGTGGCCTACGTGGGGGCACAATTCTCCGGGGTGCGGGACCTGAAGATTACGCTCTTTCATGTGCTGCCCAATGTGCCGCCGCCCTTCTGGGATGACGGACACATCCTCACCGGGGCGGACAAGGAAGAGAGGCAACGGGTCGTCGACAAATGGCTCCATAATCAACAGGAGGTAATGCGCCATCTCTTTGAACGGGTCCGCCAGATGCTCATTGAAAACGGTATAGCTGCCGAACAGATCGGCGTCAAGACGGACAGTGAACTCTGGGGTGTGGCGGAATGCATCCTGGAGGAAGCCCGCACCAGCGGCTACAGGACTCTCGTTGTGGGCCGCTGCGGCTTCTCACATAAGGAGCCCCTCTTCATGGGCAGCACCAGCACGCGTATCGTCAACAAGGGTATGGGGTTGACCATCTGCGTGGTCGGGTAGTGCCGGGAGAAGGGCTGGAATTTCTGTGCCCTTTTTTGGATGGCAAAGAAGGACCTCATATGGTACGGTGACGGAAAGGATTCCGCGACGAAAGGGGGCGTACCATGGCCAAGAATCATGTGTGGCAGGAGAAAGTCATGAAGGAGGAGTTGAGCGCTCAAACCCTCTATCCCGGCGCCTATGAGAACCGGATCAGGGCCGGAATGGAAACCCTGGCCAAAAACAATTTCGTGGACCGGTTATGGCAGAGGGACGCAAGCCTCTGGAAAGAGGACGGGAAAACCCGGGAACAGATCAGGGGCAGTCTCGGATGGCTCGATGTAGCGGATACCATGGCGCTCCGCATGGATGAGATCAGGTCGATCGTATCAGCGGCCGCCTCGTCCGGCTTTGTTCAGACGGTGCTCATGGGTATGGGCGGCAGCAGCCTGGCTCCGCTCCTTTTCGCGCGCACCTTTCCCACAAAACCTGATGGCATCCGGCTCGCCGTCCTCGACACCACCGACCCCGGGACAATTCTCTCGCTTAACCGCCGCCTTCCTCTGGCGGAAACCCTTTTCATCGTTGCCAGCAAATCGGGCACCACTGCCGAACCCAACGCCTTCGACGCCTATTTCTTTGCAAAGCTGCAGGACCTCAAAGGTGCTTCTGCAGGCGGCAACTTCCTGGCAATCACGGATCCCGGCAGCCCTTTGGACGAATTTGCGGGAAAGCGGGGTTTCAGGAGTGTAATCCGCAACTTCAAAGATATCGGGGGCCGATATTCGGCACTCTCCTACTTTGGGCTGATACCGGCGGCCCTTGCGGGCCTCGACATGGAAAAGGCGGTCGCAAGGGCGCTCAGAATGGAGAGGGCCTGCTCGCCGGATGTTGACGCTGACGCAAACCCCGGTCTCCTTCTGGGCGTCTCAATGGGAGAGCTGGCATTGCTGGGCCTGGACAAGCTTACCTTGCTGGTGCCTGAATCAATAGGCACGCTCGGGCTGTGGCTGGAGCAGCTCATTGCCGAGAGCACAGGCAAGGAGAACACAGGAATCCTCCCCATTGCCGAGGAGCCCTTGGGCAACGTGGCAGACTATGGCAACGACAGGCTCTTCGTCTCCTTTTCCCTTAAGGGAGAACCCCGGGGCCCGACAGATTCTCTGACAGAGGAACTGAAGAAAGCCGGGCGGCCTGTCATAGCCATTCAGCTGAATGATGCCTACGACCTCTTTCAGGAGTTCTACCGCTGGGAAATAGCTACCGCCGTGGCGGGCCACATCCTCGGGATCAACCCCTTTGATCAACCCAACGTGCAGGAGAGTAAAGACAGTACTGCCAGGCTGCTGGGTGAGGTAAAAACCGGGGGAAAGCCGACCGATCCCGAACCTGCTATAGAGGAAGGGGGCTTACGTTTTTACGGCGAGAGCGGCTCGAAAGGTGCGGAGGATCTTCTCGCGACCTTCCTTAGCTCCGCCCGCCCCTCCGATTACGTAGCCCTCCAGGCCTACATCACGGAAACAGCTCCGACTACCACGGCCTTCCAGGAGATCCGGGCAGCCCTGCGAGAAAAGCTCGGTCTTGCCACAACCTTAGGCTACGGACCGAGATATCTCCATTCAACGGGTCAGTTTCACAAGGGAGGGCCGGATAAAGGCCTCTTCATCCAGGTCACTGCCGACAATCCTGAAGATGCCGCCATTCCCGACACCAATTACACCTTCGGCATCCTCAAACAGGCTCAGGCTGCGGGCGACATGGACGCCCTGAAAAAGCGGGGACGGCGCATCATACGGGTCCACCTGGGGTCAGACATACCCGCAGGTCTCGCTACTTTTTCCAGGATGGTATCCATGGCGCTGTCCTGCGTCGACAAGAGATAATCCCATGATAGACTTGAACCGTTTCAGGCTGTCTCTTCTCTGTCTCTGCCTTTGTCTAGCAGCCTCCCTGTTCCCGGAGGTCTTAAGGGCTGATGCGGACAGAATTTACCGGGATAACAGCCCGGCTGTCGTGGTGGTAGTGGCCATCGGCCGTGAAGGAAAAGCGACAAGCCTGGGAAGCGGATTCATCGTTCGTGAGGACGGCGCGGTCGTCACCAACTACCATGTCATAAACATGGCCTCCGATATCAAAGTAAAAATGGGATATAAGGTTCTTGACGTGGAAGGCATCCTCCACGTTGACCCTGAAAACGACCTCGCCATCCTGAAATTGAAGGGGCACGATTTCCCCGTGGTACGGCTGGGCGACGCGAACAGTCTGGCAGTAGGGGAGAAGGTCTACGTTATCGGTAGCCCCCAGGGCCTCGAAAATACCATTTCCGAGGGGATTCTCAGCGGCATACGGAAGGTGGACAAGGAGCACAAGGTTCTCCAGATGACTGCCGCCATATCCCCCGGGTCAAGCGGCGGCCCGTTATTCAACGACAGGGGAGAGGTGGTGGGTATAGCCACTTTCCTTATTGCCGACACCCAGAACCTCAATTTTGCCATGCCCATAAACCTCATCACTCCGGGCCTTCAGAAAAAAGAACTGGTGAGTCCCGCCGAGGCGTGCCAGGCTGACTACACGGAGACGGCTTCCTGCTGGTTCTACCAGGGGCTTGCTTACGGGACTTCGGGTCAGTACGCAAGGGCTGCAGATGCATTCAAGCGGTCCCTCACCATAGACCCGGGGAAGGCGGAGTCCTACGTGAATCTCGGCGTGAGCTACGCCAACATGGGCAAATACCAGCTCGCTGCCGAGATGTTCTCCGAGGCGCTGAAGATCACCCCGGATCATCCGGAAGCCCTGGTCCGCCTCGGTTTGGCATACACCGAACTGGGGCGGAGCGCTGATGCCCTTGCTGTCCTCGAAAGAGCGACCAAGCTGAGACCGGACAGCGGCGAGACATTCTACCACCTTGCCCTCACGTACGGCGTCCTGAATCAACCCGCAGAGGCGATGGCTGCCGCGAAAGAAGCGACCAGACTCTCCCCGAAGCTTGCCGGGGCCCACGGGTACTTGGGGAGTCTCTACAGAAAAATGAAGATGTACCGGGAAGCCACGGCAGAATTCAAGATTGCCATAAGACTCGAGCCCGACGATCCCATGATGCATCTCGGCCTGGGGAGGGTCTACGTGGCCATGGATGAGAAGGCTTCCGCACTCGATGAATACAAGATTCTCAAGAGATTGAGCCCCACCCTTGCCGACCAACTCTTCGACGAAATTTACAAATAAGGGCTCACTGCGCCTTCAGTCCAAGACTTGAAATCCGCCGCAACGGTGAACAGTATTGTTTTGTTGCCAAATAAGCCGATATAGTCCTTTCCGGGCTCAAACGGCATCGAGGAGGAAATAATGAAACATTCTGTGATCTTGACAATTCTGGGGATAGGGCTATTCTGCTTCGGGTTCATGGCCAATACCGGTGTATGGGCGGCCGGCCCGACCCCCTGTTCTGAGGATATTGCCAAGTTCTGCAAAGACGTGAAGCCGGGGCTTGCCATGATGGATTGCCTTGAAAAGAATGAAGGCCAGCTTTCCGATGCCTGCAAGGCCTATGAAGCAAAGATGGGCGGAATGAAACATGAGATGAGGGAAGAGGTGAGGGAGCAGATGAGGGTGCGTCAGGCCTGCATGGGAGACATGGCCAGATTCTGCAATGATATCAAGCCGGGATCCGGCGGGATCATGACGTGCCTCAAGGCCAATGAAGCCGAATTGTCTCTGCCCTGCAGGGATGCCGTGAAGGCAGTAGGAGAGGAGGAGAAAGCAAAGTAGTCCGGAGAAGCAATGGGCTGATCCGAGGAGGCGAATCCATGAAAAAGGCCATAAAGATATCTGTCCTGCTAGCAATTCTTTCCGTTGCATCCTGTATTGCCTACGCGCCTTACCCGAACGACTACTATTACTACAACACCTATCCGAATCCGGATTATGACAGCTTTTATTACAGTGCGCCCTACGGCCGCCCCTACTACCCGGGGATTAGGCGCTTCGAAAGGGGTGAGCGGCATGAACGCGAGGAGCATCGGGGAAGAGGAGACCATCGCCCCGGAAGAGAACGGTAGCAGGAGGATGGGGAAATAGAGGGGATAGACCCGGGATTATTCGATTCCTCCGGGTTGAGACGGGAGGACAGGCCGGAGAACAGCCTGTCCTCTTTTTTATACTGCTAGCGGCCGGCGTTGGTAAGTGTGGCGCCCCGTATCCGCTTTGTCAACAGGGACAGCTCAGAGTACAACGGTCTTGAGAAGTAGAATGTGCCGAAGGTATAGGCCGGGATTCCGCCTGCCACGACTATCTGGCTGTCCTCGGGCCTCTCAATGAGCGGGACCATGCCGCCCGGCTTCATTGCTTCCTTGAAGACCGGTATCCGGTCCTGAGGAATCTCTTTCTCGTCAATCCTCCGCTGAAATGCCTGAACTTCTTTTGGGGTAAGCTCTTCAAAGGGTATGCTCGTTTTGGCATAAAGGTAATCCTGTAGTTTCTTTCGTGTAAAGCCCCGGCGGTTCAGCTCCATAGCGAATTCCGGGGCGATAAAGAAGGTATTGCGTCTCGGGCTCGATATGGCCTGACCGTTCTTCCAGAGGGGTATGTAGGGCCGGTCCTGCTTCATAAAGTTGATCATTTTGTTCAATACCGCATCGATATTCCAGGTCAGAACCGCTCCACCCCCAAAGGATGAGATGCTTCCCAGATTGCTGTAGCCTCCCATGGTAGCCAGAGTTACGCAGCTGTCCTGGGCCTTGAAGCCGACGGAAACGTGATAGGGCTCCCAGGGGCTCATGGCTTCGTTTTCGGCAAAAGTATAGAGGGTGTGGGAGTTGGGTCTTCCGATTAAGGCCATGTCGTTCTCTGCGGGCCACACATGGCCGAGATTGATAAGGTTCAACCGGACAGCGTGACCGATGGTATTATTCGCGCGCCATCCGTATCCCAAGAAGCCTATCCCCGTCTGCATTTCTATTTCCTTTGCAATCGGTCCGTTCACCTGGAGGATCAGGTTAAAGGAACCCGTCGAATTCTGCATGTGAAAGAGATCGAACCTCTTGTCCGTGGCGGCTTCCATGGCCGCTATGATCACCGGAAGATATTCCGGCCTGGCCCCCGCCATGACGGCGTTTATGGCAATCTTCTCGATGGTGGCGATCCCATTTTTCGGAGCCACCGTGCCTATAACCTCCTTAGGTGAGCGACTGGTTCCGGAGAGCATCCATTTTACCCGCTCCGGTGTAGGAGGAATCATGGGAAGTCCGCTGCCCCAGTGGTTGTCGAGGAAAAGTTCGTTGAATCTTTCGAGTGCCGCCTCGTACGTATCAGCAGTGATCTTTATGCTCGCTTCAGTCTCTTCCTGCTTCGCCTTCGGTTTCGCTTCCTCCGCGGTCAGGGGAGTGGTGAGAGCCCCGACAATCCCGTCGAATGCAGCCACAGCTACCGGTTTCACCTCTTCTTTGGTGATTCTCTTCATGTAGTATTCGTTGGCCGGAACCGTTATTGTCCTTACGGTGGGCATACCGCTATTTTCCGCCGACAACTTTGCATCGGTGCCGAAATTGTCTGTGGCTATATAGACTCCTGGTTTCCCGAGTTTTTCCAATCTTATAAGACCGGCCACGCCGGCCCATGTGCAGGAACCTCAGTCCCCTACGCCGTAGATGATGGTATCAAACTCCTTCGCAATTCTGTCTGCCTTCGGCTGACCGAGATCAAAGTCCCCCGTATACCTGGTGATCTTCGCCTTGGGGTACTTCTCCTTGAGCATCTCTTCAATGACATCAAAGAAGTTGTTTCCCCCCTGCTTTCCGATCCAGTAGATACCGATCTTCTTGTCAGATAAATCAGTAACCCGCGGGGATGGGGACAGGGCCGGAATGGCCTCTACCTCGCCGCGGGGATTGAGCACCTCCAGTGTTACGGCACCGGCGGCTGCCGAAACATACATAAGAGTCACAAATACTGCGAGCACTGTGATTGCTACCGAATATTCTCTCTGTCTCTTCACTGACTTACCTCCTTCTTCTCATTTTCTGCAGTCTCGCTTTCCCGGGCTCGCTCTGCGCCTCTAACTCCCATCGTTTCTCACCATGATTACGTATCCTCCTTTCGGTGCGTTCTTCGCGTTCGACTCTATCAGCACTTCTTCCTCATATTCCCCGGAAGGCCTGTCCACCTTAAGTGGGAGCTTCAGCTTTTTCGTGGCCCCCGGTGCGATGACCATACGTTCTTCCTTGGATTCCGGGAAGAAGACTTTCCTGCTCAGTTGCGCGGAGATCCTCGAAACAACGAGCGGTACGGTCCCCGTATTGGTCACGGCAAATTCCTGTTCGATAATCTTGCCCTCCGCGACGCCCCCCAAGTCCACCCTTCTCGGGACCACCTTAATCTTCGGGACCGGGGCCTCCCTTACAGTCCCCTCCATGGCAATCTCCATCTCCTCCACGGTTGGGCCGTCAATGCTCAAGGTAACGGTCTTGCGGAAAGGACCCGGTCTGCCTTCGGTGGCGAAAATGATCTTGAGGGATGTTGTCTCTTTCGGGCCTAACGTATGCTTTCCAAGCATACCCTCGGTGCAGGCTCAGTTCGTTCGCAGGCCCGAGACGGTGAGGCTCCTGTCGCCGGGATTCGTCAACTCGGCGAGAGCTATAACAGGGCTACCCTCCTCGACCAGACCGAAATTGAAGTGGTCGGGGTTTGCAAGGAGTACGGGTTTTGCCTTGGTCTTTTCGGAAGAGACCGGCGTCGCATGGACCCATTTGACCTTTGTCTGGTAGTCGAACCCAGGGTCCTGACCTGCGGTGTGGCATCTCCTGCATGTTTCAATCCCAGGGAGGGCGATGATATTTGTTCTTGCCGGTGCAGTACGGTGGGTGACTCCGGGTCCATGACACTCGCGGCACTGGACACCCGCAAGCCAGGGCGTCAGTTCCGCGTCGGTGAATCCGCCAGGTTTTCCATATCCTGTCACATGACAGGGGGTACAGCCAGGAAGGGCCTCCTGGCCAGTCTTCTTCAGGCTCTCGAAGGCTCTTGCATGACGGCTCGATTGCCATTGGGCGGCGAGCTTTTCATGGCACAGGAGACACTCCGCAGACTCCGAGCGGGCGACCACTTCTGATGCAGGGGAAGGAAGAGGAGCGCACAGGATAAGGAGCAGGACAACCAAAAGCAATATCCTCTTGCCGATGCCGGACCCCCCTGGCGTTCCGGGCCATTGTCTCCTGCACTTCGACGTTCCCAAAACCACCTCTACATCCTTATTGCATGGGATACCCGGCATCTTTCCACCCACGTATGGCGGGGTCTTTGAGCACCTTCACATCTTTGAAACCGAAGTCGAGGAGCCGCTCGGCGATATTGGCGGAATCCGACTCTCCCGGGCCGCAGTCGCAATAGACGACGACAGGCTTCTCCTTTGGCAGGACTGCGGTTTGCGTCCTGTTCAGTTTGGGCGTCCAAGGTATGGATATGGCTCCCTTTATGTGGCCTCTGTCAAAGGCGCTCTTTGGCTGGACGTCGAGTATGGTGACATCCGCCTTATGGTCCATCATCTTTTTGAGCTCCACGATGGTGATCCTGGCAACTTCGTCCGACGCAGCGAAGGACAGAACGCCCAGGCAGAGTGAAAGGCCCAGAAACAGCATCATGGTACCTGCGACAGTGGTTCTTCTCATCCTGTACCTCCCGGTCGTGGGAATCTGACCGTCTTTTGTGTTCGGCGTAGTCAATTCTAAAACTGTTGATGGAGACTATGCAATGATGATCTCCTAATAACCTCATAAGGTAAGGCACTAAAGTCTCCGCTGGCCGCGAAAAGGTTGTATAATAAGGATGAACAGACCTATGGGATCAATCCAGATAAACCCCTCCCACGTTATCTCCTTCTATTTCGTTGCCAGGGAGCGGAGTTTCAGCAAGGCATCGGACCTTCTTCGCGTCACACAGCCGGCAATCACCCAGCATATCCACACTCTCGAAGTACAGTTCGGGGTAAAACTGATACAGGTAAAGAAGAAACGGGTACACTTAACCGAGGCCGGTGAACGGTTCATGCCCCATGCCGAGAAGCTCTTCAATCAGGCCGTGGCAACGGAAGGATTCCTTAAGGCCTACCGCTTCAGCAACCTCTCCATCGGCATCGCAGGGCCGCTTATCGAGTATCTCGGCTCAGTCATCGAGAGATTCAAAGAACTCTATCCGGCCACGCGCGTCTCTATCCGGGAGGGGGCTACGTTGCTCGTGGAAGAACTGCTCGATTTCAGACTTGATATCTGCCTTATAGGCCCGTCGCCCCCCTATGACGAACGGCTCCGCCTCTACCGGGTTATCACCGGAGGGAGCATGGTCTTAATTGCCGGCAGCACCTATCCCCTGCCATCAGACCTGCCCGTGATGTGGTCCGACCTGACGGGGCACCCCCTCATCGTCCACTCTGAGGGTGCCGTGGGACGGACCTTGCTTCTCCACCAGTTTGAGAAAAGAGGACTGCAGCCCCTCATCGGTGTGGAAGTAGACAATGTTGCCTTCATGAAAAGGCTCGCCATCGAGAACAAAGGATTAGCCTTCATGTATGAACCGATTATCAGAGATGAAGTATCCCGGGGAGACCTGAAGATCATCAGGGTCGAGGGTGGCGAGCTGAGCCTGGGAGGGATAGACATCCTGGTCCCGAGAGAGATCATCTCTCCCGTTGCAAGCGCCTTCCTGGGACTCATCAGGGAACGCTTCGGCGAAAAGGTCCGGGAAATGTGATTTGGCCTAACCCCCGGCAACCATCTGGATCAGGAAGATTTCGGAATCCTTGCTCACCCTGGTCTTTGAGAAGTGTGGCTGTGATACGAGGCGGCCGTTGACGCGGACTGCAGAGTAGGGATAGGAGTCTCCCAGTTCCTTCAGGAGATCTGCGATAGTCATCCCTTCACGCCAGGCTACTTCGTTTCCTTCAACCCTCACCATCACTCCACTCCATTAGCCTTTAGCAGATCGAGCACTTCCGGAAAGTCTATACCAAGGCGTTTCACCGTCTCCACCGTGGGAATGCCCTCCGGTGTCCAGCCGTGACGCTTGTAAACAGCATCCATGAGGCTCTCGTATCTCTGTTCCCTGAAATCCCGGAGGATCCTGACTTTTTCGGCACTGCTCTTCCCCTCGATGTCTATCCCGTAGAGCTCTTTGAGTTGACCGTCGTAACGTTCGACTCTCGACTCATATTCGTCAACGGTCACGGGTCCCATGGCCCGATAGGGTATGGCGTCGTGCTCACGCCGGCCGAAGCCCATTTTCAGGTTGAAGAGCCGCTGAAAATTATAGACGCGCTCGCTCATGGTGATGAGATCATCGGGAGCTACCCGCTTGCCCGTGACGGCGCTGAAGTACTCCGCATACCATTCCACGTGCTGCATCACCTTGGCAGGCTCTTTTGTCTGCTTGTTGTCTGCAGGCACTACGTCGTTCCAGGGAAGCTTACAGAGACCGCAGAGGCCAAACCATGTGCGGAACAAGGGAAACCAGTGGAGGGCCTCGGCTTTCTGCTCAAAAGTGGGCATGAAATTGTGAACCATATCGAGGAAGATGAGCCAGGCTTCATCATGCTGTGGACCTTTGAGGGCAAGGCCGTAACCGCCCTGCTGGGCGAGGGATTCCTTGGTCATATACTCCGAGAATTCAAGACCCTTGGCCTCCATTCCGATGTCGTCCATGATGGACCGGTCTGCACCGAATTGCCTGGCGAAGATCTCCTTCATCTTTCTGATGCCCTGGCCGACAATACTGCCGAAACCTTCTCCTCGGCCGATCTGGTGGATCACCTCGAGAACGCTCTCCTTATTCCCGAAAGAGAGGTCCAGGCCGCCGGTGTCTGCTTTGTTGATGAGGCCCATTTCAAAACATTCCATCACAAAGGCCATGCCGGTCCCTAAGGAGATGGCATCGAGGCCGTAGGTATCACAGTAGAAATTGACTTCCACTACAAAGAAGGGATCGAAGATTCCCAGGTTTGAGCCGCATCCGGCTATGGTCTCATACTCCGGTCCGTCAACAAAGACCTTTTCCCCTTTATAGGGGCCGGTGGTGGGGACAAAGTCTCTTACCCCGTGGGCACAGGCCAGAGTACAGCCGATCCAGCAGCCGTCATAGCCCTTGTCGAAGAGACGCCTGTAGACTTCCATGCCCACATCGGGCGCCTTGGGGTGGCTGCCGTACCGGTAGTTGTGTGTGGGCAGGAGATCGTAATCGTTCATGATGGTTACGAGATGGGCGGTGCCGACGCGGGACATCTCGTTCTGTTTGGGATCGAGCTCTGCGATCTCCTTCGAGTGGAGCCTCGCTACGTTTCTAAGGGCGGCCTCGTCGGCAGGATCATTCATCTCCACGGTAACCGTATCCCATCGGGCAACAATCGCCTTCAGCCCCTTGTCGGCAAATACCGTCCCCAGGCCTCCGCGGCCCGCCTGTTTTAGCCTGCTCTTTCCTCTTTTCTGATCATACCAGGAGAAGTTGACGAGCCCTATGAGGGAATGTTTGGCTCCCGACCCTGTGGAGACAACCGATATGTTCCGCGGCTTTCCCTGGCCGAAATAGTCCGTGAGGACCGCCGATATGGCATGGGCATCCTCAGGAAGCCCCTGTATTTCTAGGAGCTGGATCTTGTTGTCGATGCCGTCGATGAAGAGAACCGTAGGTACCTTTGTCTTCCCCTGAACCTCGAGGGCATCGAAGCCCGCAAACTTGAGATATGGACCGAAGTAGCCGCCCACGTTGGAGTCGATGACCGAGCCCGTGGTGGGAGAAATTGAGGTGACGATGCTCTTGCCCGAACCCGGATATATGGGTGTTCCGCCGAGAGGGCCGGAGGCTATGCAGATCGCATTTTCCGGGTCGTTCCATTTGGTGGTGCCCTTGACGGCGTTCCACAGAAGCCAGAGATCAAACCCCTTGCCTCCGGTAAATATTTCCTTCGTTTTTGCACTTACCGGCTTGAAAGCGATCTCCGAGTCGGAGATGTTCACGTAGAGGGTCTGTCCCGCATACCCTTTTTGTATGGAAGGTCTTTCGTACCGGATAGTCTTGATCTCTCTCAATTCCAGGTCAGCCATTCTTTCTCTCCCTTTGT
>CAYOYU010000026.1:16925-30393 GCA_964408265.1 uncultured Syntrophorhabdaceae bacterium | reverse complement strand
CGTCCATGCTCCAGGCTCTCCTTTCTTATCCCGATTCCTGCGTGGCCTATCCGGAGCATATCGAGATCAAGGACACCCAGGGCAATGTGCTTGAGGTCATCGAGGCGCCGCTCATACAACTGCCGCCCGGTCAGCTGCTTCCAAAGGAAAGAGAGCTGGTGGAGTTTGTGAGAAAAGAAAAGAGCAAAGGCAGGAAGGTGCTCTGCTATCTGGTCTTCACGGGTAAGCGCGATCTGAGGCCCCGCCTGGTCAGAGTCCTCCAGGACGCAAAGCTCAGGCCTGTCGTGCTCGACTCGCGGGTTCCGCCCCGGAGACGGGAAGCCTGGGTTGCCGCCCATGCTGCGGATGCCGATATCCTCATTTGCAACGCGGAACTCGTGAAAACGGGCCTCGACCTCTATGACTTTCCTACGGTCAAGTTCTATCAAACGGGTTACAACATTTTTACGTTAAGACAGGCTGGACGGAGGTCGTGGAGGATCGGCCAGGAGCGGGACGTCCAGGTGGGCTTCGACTGCTACGGAGGCACCATGCAGGAGATTGCCATCTCTCTTATCGCAAAAAAGCTCGAGGTAGCCCTGATGGTTGAAGGCGACCTTCCCGAAGGCTTGGCGGAATATGGAAGCTCGGGTGGCTCCATAATCGAGGAGATGGGGAAGGCCCTTGTCGAAGGCGGAGATTACGGCGGCGCCGAGAGGGCATGGGCAAACTTCAGGAAGAAGGAGATAGAGAACCAGCTCGGATTATCCGGCAAGGAAACGGTCTTCGCTTCTCTGGGTGCGACGAGGGAGAAGCCCGGCAAAGGGGTCTCGTCGATCAGCGAGAACGTGCTGGTGAAGGTCTCCTTCATGGCGAAGAACAAAAGGAGACAGTCAGTAGTCGAGGTGAAATATGGTGACTTGGATGCAATAGCAAAGGGGAAAAAGATACAATTCGCATTATTCTGAAATAAAGGGGGTGGTTTCAGACCGCCCTCTTTTTTTGAACCTTTTTTTGAAAAGAAAGTAATATAAAGATAATTCATATATTTTTATTAGCTTCGGCGAAACTTTTTCAACCTTTCCGCTCTTGCGCGGAGTAACTTCGATGGACTCGTGCGAATCACAACCCTAGCACGGGCCTGCAAACCTTTTGGGGTTTCACTCATAGATCCCCTTCGGGGGAACTACACCTAACAGAAGTTGGTCCTCCACATAAAGAGCCCTGCCAATGCGTCACGCACCACTTTGGCCATTAACGCTCTAATAATGGGGACACCTACGGCGGCATCATGCCTGTCCGGCTTCTGTCGAAATATCTTTCCTCGCCCTTCGCCAATTGCAATGGTGCAAGCCGCGAACACAACTCTTTGGGATTCCATTTCACCACATGGTGGTCGATGTGCCGCGTTGCCCGCGCGCAAGTACGCTGCCGTACGAACCTTGGCCCGTCCCGGCCATTCCACCACGCTTTGAGGGGAGACAGTTCGCTGTCCCCCTCTTTTTTATGTTTGAACCACGGACATTCAGTGCCCTCGGCCGCGCTCTAAAAGGACGTAATGGTAGCGGAAGGGGAAGATGGAGGTCTCCCGGTATACGGTATTCTCCGGGGAGAGACAATGCTTCTTGCTGCCAGGGGGACAGGACTTGAAACGTTGCCGGTCCTGGTGTTCCCCGTGCGACTCCGGTAGTGATACGCTCGATGTTACGTTTTGGATAACATAACGGGGCGCTAATCCCCGTTGGAAGCAGGAGCGTAGGGAACCTTTATGTCTTTTGCCGGCTTCGAAAACGCCGCATTCGCGGAAAACTCTTCAAAAAACAAACCAGGGAGGTACCTATGAAGTCAGCGGACGATAGGACCGATGCCTCGCGTCATCGCTTTGATGCCTCGAGCGTGTTCGTCATCATCTCGACCTCTGCAGCGCTCGTCTACTTCGGCTACGGCGTCATCAATTTCTACTTAAGGAGGTAACAATTTGGGAGTGGGAATCACTATCACAGACGCAGACATCGAGAGGGTCAAACAGATAGACCTCGTCAGTTTCTGCGAACTATACCTGGGCTGTGTCTGCCGCGGCTCGGGAAGTACGAGACTTTACCTTTCCCCGTACAGGAAAGAGCAGGAGCCGTCATTTTCCGTGCGTTACCGCAATGGGCGGTGGGAGTGGAAAGACTGGGGCAGCAATGAGTCCGGCGACATCATCGAGCTGGTGAAGAAATGTTATGACACCGACTTTGCGGGAGCCATGACTATCCTGCTCACGCAGGAGTTTCCCTCCGAGATATACCGGCGTCAGCAGGGGGAAGAGGAAAAGGACAAGGACAAGAAGGTCGAGTATGCCCGGAGGACCTACATCAAGTCACTCAAGTGCAACAGCATCGAGATGGTGCGGCAGTACTTCCTCGACAAGGGGGTGCGGTACCATTACCCGATGGGCTGCGCAATTCTGACGAGCTTCCGGGAGCATACGAGCTTCGTCGCTATCCCTATCCCGAATCCCGAATTCGTACGGGGTTTGGAATGCAGGGAGCGCAACGGTGTCGAACGAAAAACCCTGGGGCTGAAGACGCTCTGGTTCTTCAAGAGGGACCCCGGCCGTCTGCTGGTGACGGAAAGCATTCTCGACGGCCTCGCGGGCGAAATCGTTCTCGACGACAAGGACATCTCCTTCTGCTCCGTGAACGGAGTGGGGAACATCGAGAAGCTCGCAGGCCTTTTGAAACAGTACCCGTTTCGCGACGTCTATCTCGCGCTCGATAACGACGAACCAGGTCGGAAAGCACAGCGAACAACCACAGAAATCGTTCATGCCGCAGGCGCAAGGCCCATTCCCATCGACGACCACATTCGCGCCGGAGTCAAGGACCTGCACAAATTGCTCGTCCGCCCGGCCGGCAGCGAAAGAACCGCTCAGCACGAATAGCGCCTTAACACCACACACCACCGATAAGAAAGGAGAACCAACATGCAGCTCAAAGAAAAGGAGTACTACGAAAAGCTGGAACAGGGGGTGCAAACCATCCTCGAAGGCGACAAGGTAAAGGAATTTCTCCGCAGCACCGCCATGTTCCGGAAATACAGCCTCGCCAACGCCATCATGATCTATTGTCAGAAGCCGGGTGCATCCAGGGTGGCCGGCATGCTCGCGTGGAACAGGCTTGGCCGCCGGGCGAAAAAGGGCGAGAAGGGGATAGCGATCTTTGCCCCCCTCATCAGCAGGAATCGGAAGAAGAGTGAAGCCGGCGAGACGGAAGAGGCTGTAGCCCAGGCTGATGGGACCATCAGTCAGGAGGATGGAGCCGGTGAAAGCCGCCTTCGGGGGTTCAAGGTCGTCTACGTGTACGACGTCAGCCAGACAGACGGCAGGGAACTACCCCAGAATGCGTTCGCGACGACGACGGCCGCGTTTACCTTCGCTGGCGACGCGGCCGGTCTCTTTCAGGAGCTTGTTAAGGTGTGCCCGGTACCGGTCACATATGGTGAGTGGGACGGTGCGGCGAAGGGGTACTACATGCCCCATGCCGAGAGTAACTCCGCCGTAATCCTGCTCCATAAGGGCCTTACCGATCTCGAAAAGCCGAAGGTCCTGCTTCACGAATGGGCGCACCACGTCGCGATTGTGGAACTGAAGGAGAACACGATGCAGCTGGCAGACAGGCCTGCCGGTGAAGTGATAGCCGAAGGGGCCGCCTTTGTCGTGAGTTCCTGTCTGGGCCTCGATACGACCAGCTACTCTTTCAACTATGTCGCCGCGTGGGGACAGGACATAAAGATGATCCTTACCTGGGGCAATGCCGTCAAGCGGGTGGCGTCAAGGATCATCGAAGCCCTGGAAGAGACCGGGCGTGAAAGCGATCTGCAGCGGGCCGCATAGGGAAGAGGAGGAGTCGGTATGGGATGGACCTACACTCACAGGCCGAAAGGTCAGAGCATCAAGGACTTCTTTTCAAACCAGTTCAATTACGACAGGGGCGATGGCAGGTACGGCAAAGTGCTGGAGTGTTCCGCAAATCTCAGGGTCGCCTATATGGCGTACGAAGTGGGCTGTCCGGGAGAGGAGAAAAGGATCATTGCCTTGGTCTGTCTTATTCATCATAGCTCGCACGACGTGCGCTACAACTTCGGGTACAAGGACATGGAGGAAAGCATGGGGCCGGTCGAGAGCAGCTGCCCGGAGGAGATTCTCAGGATGCTCACGCCGACCGAAGAAAAATACGCGCTCGATTGGCGGGAGCGATGCTGGAACAGGATCAAGGAAAAGGCAAAAAACCCGAAACTAGAGGTGGGAATGGTCATAAAGACGGCCAGTCCTATCACGTTCTCCGATGGGTCCCGCCTTGAGCTGTTCGTGGTAAAAAGCCTGAGGCCATTCAGGCTGGTACAGGTCAACAGCGTTTGGTACAGCCCAATGTACGCGGTCACCCGGGAGCACCTCAACAAGATCGGGTACTCGTGCGTTGAAAAGAGGGAGGAAGGGGAACGTCCATCAAATTCCTGAACAGACTTGAACAGAGGAAATCTTGTGTGGAAGGGCAGAGGATCTCTACCGGAATCCACGTTTGAGGAGTAGAGAACGGAAATGTAGAAAAGCTGAAGAACAGAAGATGGTTGATATGATGTTATAATACGAGGGGCAGGTTATGGACTGCAGGACAATTCATTTCAGCCGGCATGCGGTGGAGCGTATGTTCGAGCGAGCTATAACGTCCAAGACGTCAAAACAGTTTTGGCAAATGGTTAAATAATAGAAAACTATCCAGATGATACACCCTATCCGAGCTGCCTGATGTTGGGGTTCATTGCAGAAACACCAATCCATGTGGTAGTGGCGTACGACAGCATGGGGAACTGCCAGATAGTCACCGTGTACGTCCCTGATGCCCGCGTCTGGCAAGAAGATTTCAAGAGGAGGGTAAAATGAAGTGTGCAATCTGCAAACACGACGAAACCGAGCCGGGAACGGTCACCGTGACTCTTCAGCGGGGACAGACTGTAGTGATCATCAAGGATGTGCCTGCTGAAATCTGCAGGAATTGCGGAGAGTACTATTTGAGTGAGACGGTGACCGAGCATGTTTTCGCCCAGGCTGAAGACGCGGTAAGCCGTCGAGCTGAGGTTGAGATTCTCCGTTATGCGGCATAGATATTAAATTCAGAAACAGGAAGAGGGAGGGACGTCGTGTCTGCTCCCTCTTCTTTTGTGGTGAGACACGGCGTACAGCGTGACAACCGATCGGCGAAGTATGATGTCTTGCCTCTTTTAGGTCCTATGGACCTCTCGGCGGTAAGTAATACTGTTTTGTAGCATATCTTTTCATTAGACCATTCGAAACTGCCTTTGCCCCGTGGCAGGGGACGCCCCCCAATCATCAAACCATCATAAACAGTACTCATAACAAAAAAGGAGGTACTATTGGACCCATTGGGTGTACTCCACACTGGAGACGATCATTTTACTAACACACCGGATTTGCTGGCAGACACGGTCAAGTGTGCCGATTATCTGGTGGATCAGGCAGGAAACCTGCGCCCCGACCTGAATGTCATCAGCGGTGACATATTTGACGAGGCCGTGATACTTGGGTCGGCTGCATCAAAAGCGGCGATCAGCTTTGTCGAAAGGCTCGCAAACATCGCCCCGACGCTCATAGTCGAAGGTACGCTCACGCATGACGTTCCGGGCAGTATCGACGTGTTCGGGAAGCTCAGAACCCGGCATGCCGTTCATGTTGTCACCGCCGTTAGCCAGGTGGGCCTCGACAGGATGGGCCGATTTTCCCAGGTAACCCGAGACAGGCTGGCAGACTTCACGGTCATTATCGGGTGTCTGCCCTCGGTGACGAAACACGGCCTGCTCGCCACACGTGACATGTCGATCGCGGACAGCAACCTTGAGATGGCCGATCTCATAATGGATGTGTTCCAGGCATGGGGGGTCATGGGTGAACAGGCACGGCTTCTGGGAATCCCCACGCTCATATCGGCTCACGGCACGGTCACCGGCGCCACAATGTCGACGGGGCAGAAGATCATCGGGAAAGGCATAGAATTCGGTCTGGGAGATCTCGAACTGGCTCACGCCGACGTAACGCTTCTCGGGCACATCCACAAGGCGCAGGGTTGGGAGGAGCCGGTCAGGGCTTACTACTGTGGGAACATCACCCGCAAAGACCACGCCGAGACGGAAGCCAAGGGATTCTTCTTCCATCAGGTGGCTCCTGGCAATGTGGTGTCCCGGTTCGTACAGACACCGGCCCGTGTCATGAGGACGATCAGTCCCGAAGAAGGCGCACTCCCTGCCCCGGGACTCCTCGACGATGTCAGACAGGGAGATGTGGTCAGGATCGTGTACCGCATCAACCAGGAGGATGTCGCGAAAGTCAACGACGCGGACCTCAAAAGGCTTGCGCTGGAAAAGGGAGCGGCCGAGGTCAAGATCGACCGGCAGATCGTCCCCCTGGTTCGCACCAGGGCAGAAGGGATATCCCGTGTCGATTCCTATGAGGAGCAGCTGACCGCGTGGGGTGCGACGGTCGGTAAGGACGTGTCGCATCTGGCGGAGAAGCTCAATAAGTTGTTGACCATGACGGCCGAAGAAATCATCACGGAGTGGCAGAAAAAGGAAAAGGAGGAGAAAAATGAAACCACTCTCCCTGAAGCTCAGGGGTTTTAAGGGGATTCTTGCGGGCATGGGTGTGCAGGAAGTCGGTCTGGACTTCGCCCTGCTCCCGCCGGGGATTGTCATCTTTTATGCTGCGAACGGCTCGGGCAAGACGACCATTATGAACAACATGCACCCCTTCAGGATAATGCCCGACCACGTGAAGTCGAACTATTCTCCCGACGCTTTCAGCTACTATGACCACTGCTATGGCCCGGACGCCTGTAAGGATCTTATTTGGGGACTTGACGGCACCACATACCGAAGCCTGATCAGCATTGATGCGATACGGAGGAAGCAGGAATGTTACCTCTTGCGTCAGGGCGAGAGCGCCTGGAGACCGGTCAACCGGGACGGAAAGACCGAAAGCTACGACGAGGCAGTCGAGGAACTGCTCGGTTCTCCGGAACTCTTCTTTACGAGCGTGTTCCGCGGACAGGAGGCCAGAAGCCTTTCCAGGTACACGAAAGGGACAATGAAGGATCTCTTCGTGGAACTGCTTGCCATCGAAGGTCAAAAGGCGGTCGGTGCCAAAGCGCATGAGGTTCGGGCGGCGCTCGTCGGCGATCTGCAGGTGCTTGCGCGTGACAGGCGTGCAGCGAGCGACCTGGCCGGCCAGGAAGAGGTACAACAGGAGAACTACCGGGACATCCAGAACTCGTTGACGCAAATCCAGGCCGATATGGGGGTTCTGGAAGGGGAGGCTCTCAAGGTACAGGGCAATATCAATGTTTGTCTGGTCTCTCTTGCTGAATACCTGAAGACCGCTGCGGAGCGGAAGCGGCTCGAAGCCGAGCTGAGAGGGAAGAAAGACCGCATCGCAGCATTGGAACGACAGTCATCGGCGAAAGAAACAGACTACGCAGGCAGGATAGCGATGGCAGACGCCAGGCTACAGGACGCCAGGCGCCTTATCGAGGAAGCGCCGTTGCTGGAGAAGAAGGCCGAGGAGAAGACTGTCCTTGAAAGCAGGCTACGGGACCTGAAAGCCGAGGAAAAGGGGATTACGGATGTTCTCGATATACTCGTAAGAAAGAACGAGGAATTCGCGAAAACGGTTACGGCGCTAAGGGAGAAAGAAAAAGCCCTCCAGAAAGTCCGCATGCAGAGAGACTTCGCCATCCGCGAGACGCGGAAAGAGCTGGATGACGCGGCGGCGAAGGAGGCAAGACTGGCCGGGCTGCCATGCTCCGCGAATGAAAAGCTGCCTGCGGACTGCCCCCTTGCCTCTGACGCGGTTGCCGCCAGGAAAACCATACCGGGGCTCAAAGGGAAACTCAGGCGTCTTCAGGAGGCCGATTGCGCCGAAACCGCCATCGCCGGAGAGGTCGAGAAGCTCAACGCGTTGTTGACCGGTAAGGAGGCACATCAGGACAAGATCGCGGAGGCCACCAGGAGGCGCGACGGGGTGAAAGCCGAAATCGGTCGCATCGAAGCCGAGGTAGAGCGGTTGTCACCGCAACTGGCCGACATCCCAAGGGTCAAGCTGGCCCGGGAAATGCTTCCCGAACTTGAACGCGAAGCGCAGAAGCTCCCGGGAGAGAAGACCGCGGCCCTTCAAGAAATCAAAGGGCAGGCCAAAACTCTGGGGAAGGAAATCGCTGTTCTTGACGGGAAGATCAAGGCGGCTGTCATCGATGAGGCGCTGCCGAAGAAGCACGAGGACCTGCAAGGGGCGCTTGCGACGCTGCAGAAGGACATCGCGGCCAGGAGAAGCGAGGACGGCGAGAAACGGAAGGCTCTCGGTGTAGTGGAGGAGAAACTCAGAAATATCGAAACTGCCAAGGCGACCATTGCCGGACTCGAGCAGCAGAGCGAGTATCTGAACAACGAGATATCGGAATGGGCCCTCCTGGAGAAGGCCTTCGGGGCGGATGGGATTATTCCGCTTGTGATCAGTGATGCGGGGCCTTCGGTGGCGACGATCGCCAACGAGTTGCTCCTGACCTTCGGAAGCCGCTACTCTGTGCGGATCGATACGCAGCTTATGAGCGCCGACGCCAAGTCGTTGAAGGAGGGTTTCGATATAATAGTGCTCGATGCCCTCACAAATGAAGAAAAGTCCTTGCGGAGGCTCAGCGGCGGCCAGAAAGCATGGGTGGAAGACGCCATCACGAGAGCGATATGCATCTTCAACTCGCAGAAACACGGGAAGACGTACAACACGCTCTTCACCGACGAGAAGGACGGCGCGCTCGACGCCCTCAAGAAGAGGGAATATTTCGACATGAAACGCGAGGTTCTGAGACTCGGCGGCTACGAACACGAGTACTGCATCACCCACACGCCGGAACTCCTGGCACGGGCCGACGCAGTCATCATGATCAGAAACGGCCGGATCGAGATATCGACCGAACCGCTCGACCTTGAGGCGGACCTGTTCGGGGCCGCATAGGCAGTACCTTTCACATTTCCCAGAAAACAATCACCCAACAAGAAAACAAGGAGGAACAATCGTGGCTCCAGAAAGTATGGCTACAGAAACAGAAACCACCGGATACGACGAGTATCTGAGCGCTCCGCTCCTGTCGCCTGGCTACGGTCCCCCGCCCGCCGGCGTGATTCGTCCGGGCATCATGGTGCTGAAGAGGGGCTGCACACAGGAAGATGAGAAGATCTATGGGGACGGGATAGCAAGAGGATATACTTGGGACGAGATCGACAAGAGGCTCGGCCCCGACGCCCAGCAGAAGTCAAAGCTTACCCCGCGCAACGTGGACTTTTTCACCGTACGCGAGGACGACGTCATCGACCCTGCATGGGCCAGAGCGATAAAGGAGCAGTACGCTGACCCCCAGGGCAATATAAGGAAACTCCCCGTCTGGTTCTCGTCGAACGAATGGTGGAACATTATACCCCATTCGCTCAAGTGCTGGTCGGCAGGCGGCCTGAGGTACTGGAGCACATTCAAGACCGTCAGGAACCTGGAAGACGGGCAGCCCGACCGGAAACGGGTTTGCGAGTACTTTCTCGACGGTCCGGATCGGAAGAGGGTGTTCGGCGGACGAGACAGGGGCGAGAGACCTTGCGATCCGGACAACTGCCGCGAGTACCAGAGGAAAGAGTGTAAGTTTTCCGGTTCTATCCTGTTCTACATGCCCGGTGTGCCGGGCGGTCCGTGGCTCATCCCGACGACCAGCTGGTATTCCATCAACGCCATCTATGCCGCCCTGAAAGAGATGAAGGAGATCACGCACGGCAGAGTCGCCAAACTCTGGATCAAAGGCAAGGCGGTCTTCCAGCTTCGGAAGGTGAAGGATACCGTGTCACACATTAACGGTGGTCAGCCCGAACGGAAGGATCAATATCTCATTTACCTTGAGCCTACTGTGGACCTCATGGAGCTTGCCAGCGAGTATGAGGACAAGAAGGTTATGGCGAGGGGTACTACGGCGGCCACCTTGCTTTCTCGATCCGCACCGGAAGTCGCTGAGGAAATTGAGAAGCGTCCCGAAGAGGAATGTCCGGGAGAGGAGGAGGTTGCAGCCGAAGAAGACCAGGTGATGCCCGGGGAAGCAGGCGCCAAATCGGCCCCAGCGGGCACGGAGGAGTCCACGCAACAGCCACCTGCCAGTGCGAACAATGCCCAGACCCCGAAAGATGAAGATTCTGTGAAACCTGAGCAGGCGAAGGCCATATGCGACCTCGCCTCTCGTTACGGGATCTCCGAGCAGCGGGTCAGGGAGGTCATGCAGGCCGTGCATGGCCGCGAAGAGGCAGGGACCATCATAAAGCAGCTGAGCAAGGGGGATACGTCGAGATTCCTCAGGAAACAGCCGGCAACCGGAGGTGCTGAGGAAAGGTACTAACAGAGACAAAGAGATAAGGCCCCGGCTCCCCAAAAAGGAGTCAGGGCCTTTTTTGTTTCGCTACAGGCTATTCCTACCGGTCGTCCTGCTTGTCTGTTTTCCGTGGCCGTCCACGCTTCTCTTTTTTTGGACCGGGGACCATGCCGCCCACGAGAGTGTTCAGTACCGTCTTGATGCTCGTCACTTGCTGGGGATTGAGACGGGTTATATTCTCCAGAAGCGAGTCTATGGCTCCGCTTTCCACCACACGCCTTACGCTTTCCGTCATATACCCCGAAAGCTGCAGGTATTCGTCTACCGGCTGCCCCAGATACTTCGCGATTATCGATATTCTTGAGGCCGACAGGGAACGGAGTCCCTTCAGCACCTCCATAACCGCTTCAGCCGGCAGGAGCGAGGAAAGGCCATCCGCCTTCTCGGCATCCGCTTCCAGGTCCCTTCTTAGACGGTCCGTAAAGGGACGGGGCATACCCCCTTCCATTCCCATGAACCCGCGTTCCAGCTGAGCGTTGCCTAAAAAGAGGTCCGCGATTTCCGAAGGGACGTGCATCCGAGACACCTTGAGCAGTAGCTGCCGCTCGAGCTTTATCCGTTCGTCGGTGGTCGTTGAGAACTGCTCGGCGATCTTTCTGAGGAGTTCGATGGAGGCCGTTGAACGGCTCTCGGTAAAGGGCCGTTCAATGCGGGATACGTGATTCACCGAACATCCGATCTTGTCCCCGAAGTCTTTCTGAGTGAGGCCGGCCTTCTCCCTCAAGTACTTGAGGAACTCCCATATTGGCATGGCGGAGATACGAGTTTCATCCATATCTTTTAATAAATACATGATTTTTCGGAAAAAAGAAAGAGACTCAACAAAATAACATCTTACCGTTAAGACGTTAATTTTTTACTTGACATCAAATTAGTCCCCCTTATAAGATTGAGACAGTGAGCAAATATGAGACATTAAAGGAGAAAGCGGCATATGAAAATCTGGAAAGCCATCAGTCAGGTGGAAAAGGAGATCGGGGAGGCTCTGAAGACGATGCGGCTCGATCTGCAGATGACTCAGGAACAGCTGGCCTCCGACCTCGGGATATCGCGGACTTTTCTGGCAAGCTGCGAGGCGGGGAAGTTGCAGTATTCCCGGTTTCAGTTATTCGAATTATTCCAGGTTTACAGGGAAAAAAAGGGGAATGAAGAGTTGGTCACGCTCTACGAACCCCGCCTCAGGCGGCTGTACAAGAAGTGCAAAATGCAGCGGGCTTGCAGGTCAATCGACAGGCGATTCGACGAGCTCATTCGTAGCTGATAGTTAACTACCGGAAGGGAGTTAGTCAAATACATTTCACAAGGTGGTGCGACTCGTGAATACGAATGTATTACTGAACAATCCAGAAAGCGGTCGGAGGAGCACAGAACTCCGGGTACCCACGGTTCTCTACCGACCCTGGGAAATCAGAGGGATAGGCGGGGGTGTGAGGATGGTGAAAGGAATCGACGAGGGTCTCCCGGAGAGTAGACAAAAGAAGACAGAAGCAAACGGCATCGTTGAGCAAATGCCTGATAGTGATGAAGGCGTTGAAGCCATAATGGCCGCTCTGGTCGAGACAGAGACGGACGGGAATGGGACGGATCTGCAGAGTGATGAGGACGGCTGGACAGCCGTAGACAGACTGTTGAGCTCCGATTATGTATCCCAGGAAAGGAGCAAGCAGAGCAACCGGCTCAACACCCTTTACAAGGAATATGTCTCTGCAGAGAGCGGGAAGGACGACAGGACCCAAAACGAAGTGTTTATGAGGATATACAAGATTTTTGAAAAACAGATCCGCGCTGCTATTCGGAAGTATCGGAACCTCAGCAATATCCACGACGACGAAGATTTGCTCCAGGATTCATACGTGGCCCTTATTACAGCGCTCAGGAATTACCGGAAAAGAGGCCGGGACGTACCGAGTCAGGCGATGAAGTTTTCCACCTATCTGCAATGGTGCGTCACAAATACGTTCCAGCAGGATATAGGCAGCAAGGACAAGATGGTGGAAATCTTGAATGAGAGAGAAGAAGTTGTGGAGTTAATGGAATACAGCAAATTCATAAAAGTGAAAAAAAGTCTGGCGAGCCACGGTTTTACGTTCAACACGACGGTGAGAGTTGGCTATCTCGAGGATATGCTGTACGAACCACCGTTTATCCCGCAGGAAAGTATTGAAGATGGGTTCATCATGATCGAAGCGAGGGGTGACAAAGAGGAATGAAGGGAGAGGGGAAAGAAAATACACTTTTAGATCTGGCCCGAGAAGCGGGAATAAGAATGCCGGACATTACGGAGTTATACAAGAATATAAAACCTTACGAACCGATAGATGAGAAACACCTTACCCTTCGTGAATTTGCGGAAGCGGCAAACATCAAGTACAAGAGTCTATTATCCATAGTCCAAAACGCTGCCGCCTCTGGCTGCTGGGATCTGTTGCCCGCTCATGTCACGGTGTACCTTGATGAGTATGATGGCCGGTTTGAAGTGTATAAGGGCCGTGGAGCAGGGAAGGTTGAATTCAGGGTTTTGGTGAAGAGTTCCACGAATGTGGTCGTTGAGAAAGTAAGGCAGATAGCTTCAATGAGACAAAAGACAGACAGCTTTTCGAAAATATGGATACGTGAATCAACAAGAATAAAACTGCAGGCAATCGCGCAATCCTCAGGAACAAGCGTCTCCTCTGTCATCGATACCATGTTTAAGAAATACGAGGAACAAACTTATGCCCCATGACCTTGTTCCAACAATCAGGATAGAGAGAACAAACTTATGCCCCATGACCTTGTTCCAAAAAAGCGGTAACAGGAATAGTCAACTCTATAAGAAAGGAGACCCACTATGAAACAGCTTGGAATGGTTGAGACATCAAGGTTAAAGGTGAATGAGCGGTACGCATGTCTTTTCGCTCCTCTTTCGACAGACGAATATGAGGATCTCAAACAAAACATTCAGCAAAACGGCGTGCTAAACGCATTGACAGTTGAAAATACGA
>CAYOYU010000026.1:12147-16844 GCA_964408265.1 uncultured Syntrophorhabdaceae bacterium | reverse complement strand
TGTCAGCTGGCAGAAACGGTGGAGGAACGTGTTACAGCTCTTTACGACAATACCCTTCGGCGTCAGCTAGACAGCAAAGACAGAAGACAGTTGCGTAACCGGATTGATGTTGAGATCGAGGAGTGGTACCGGCAGGAACTGATCCCTGAATTGTTTGACAAGTATAAATCGCGTGAAATTTCAGCCAAAGAAGCGAGGCTGCTTACCATGGTCAGTCAGGAAGACCAGCGCACTCTCGCTGCAAAATTGGCCGTGGTCAAAGAGGTGCCTACTCCCGACGAGGAGTATGAGAAGAAGATTGTTGATCTCAAGAAAAGTCATGAGGAGAAGGTGGGGGAACTCCAGAGCAGGATCAAAACACTTGCGGCCGACCTGAGCAAAGAAACCCGGGCAAGAACCGATCTTGAGAAAGAAAAAGAGACACTCGCGCAAGCAAAAAAGAAAGTGGAAGAATCGCTCAACGAGTTGGAGAAGACTCAGGAGGAGCAGAAAGAGAAGCTTGAGACAGCCATGAAGACTTACGAAGCAGACAAAGAAAAGCTTACGAAGGAAGCCGCTAAGCACGTGGAGGCCGATATCGCTGAACTCAAGGACGCCATAAAGAAGAACGCCGATACCATACGCGAGAGGCAAAAGGAGTTATCACAGCGCGATGAGCAGATCCGCGGCCTGCGAGTAAACATAAGCAAACTTGAAGCCAAGATCAATATAGCCCGCCAGGCGGTTAACGCCCACAAGGACGACTATGAGACACTCCTCAACAAATACGCGAATCCCGGGATAGTGAAGGCCCACCTTGTGGCGATGCAGCAGACGGCTGAGACTCTCGTCAAGTGGGCAAAACAGAACAAGGTGACGCAGACCACTTTCGGAAGAGCGGAAGCCGAAATCGGAAAACTGATACTCGTCATGAAGACCGTGGTGAAAGAGATGAAGACTAACGTCTCTGAATTGTCGGACGTTACCGAAGTCGACGCGTTGATCGACGCCGAGATGGAGGACGTGGAAAGAACGCTCGACCAAAAGCGGATAGAAACGGAGTTGGTTATAAAAGATATCGCAAAGAGTTCAGACGAAGCGAGCCTGCAGGCCGTAATGGAAGCGTTTGAGAAGAAGCGCAGGGAGCTACAGGAAGAAGCTGCGGCGGATGCCGACGAAAAAGGGAAGGCCGCAGGGGCTACCGTCATAAATCTGCGGTAATCGAATATGCGCGGTCCGGAACCAACACCTGGACCACGAGAGGCGTAGCAAGGGCTGGCCTTGGGCCGTCCCCTTCATTCAAGGCCTCAGCGCAGTCCCAGTTCAAATACTTGACAACTTGTCAAGGAAACAGTTATTATTTGAATATCTGGATTGAGGGAGGTATGTGATGAAGACTCTTGGCATCGGCGAGATCAAAACTCATTTTTCAGATATTCTCGGAGAAATCAGGAAGGGGGAAAAGGTCGTTATCAGTTACGGGAAGAAGAAAGAAAAGGTTGCTGTGCTAGTGCCCTATGATGAATGTTTCCCCAAAGAGAAAAGAACTATCGGTTTGTTGAAAGGCAAAGCTCGATTTGAGATTCATGACGACTTTAAAATATCTGACGAGCAACTTTTAGTCTCATGAACTGTCTACTTGATACTCATACCTTCTTGTGGACGGTCTTCGCGCCGGAACAACTTAGCAACAAGGTTCTCCGAATAGTCGAAGACCCGAATAACAAGGTATATGTGAGCATCGTGAGCTATTGGGAAATCTCACTGAAATACGCCCTCGGCAAGTTGACCCTCACTGACGTCTCGCCGGATACGCTGCCGGGCATAGCGAGACAGATGGATTTTGAGACCTTGAACGTGAACGATGAAACAGCTGCGACGTTTTATAAGCTTCCCATATATAAGCATAAGGACCCTTTTGACCGTCTTATCGTGTGGCAGGCGATAAATCAGAATGTCATTCTTGCAACGAAAGACAAGGATCTTCGTGTCTACCGCAACCTCGGGCTCAAGACGATCTGGTGACCAAGGCCTTCAGGGGCTCTTTCCGATCGTTTGGTGAAACTCCGTTTCCTGTTCGGGGTCTGAGCCGGTAAGACGGGGGAAGATCAAATTCACATACGGCGGCGGCACATCGAGTGTTTCGCCCTTCCAGAAATGACCGTAGCTCCGCATGAAGAACTGCCGTTTCGGGAGACGGAGCACCTTTTCGGCGAGCACCTGTTTTTCCTCCAGTTCCCTCATCGACGCGCCGGTACCCATGTTGACGATCATCTGCTGTTTCTTCACGGTCTTTGCCGAATCCTCCATGTACTGCGCTGTCTCGGGATGGTTCACCAGCATAAATATCCATGTGTTGATGTTATCGAGGATGCTCCGCGTGGCTTCACGACCGATCTCCTGCTCTATGAGCGCGGTGCTCTGAGTGTAGAGGTGGACCCAGCAGTTTGCGCCGCCGCCCTTGCTGAAGAGTTCCTGGATGCCAAGGTAGAGGATGTTGTGGCCTTCATCGATGTGGAGACACAAAGGCGGGTCGAGCCGTCTGCCTGAGGCAAGGAAACGGCCGATCATGCTCTGGATCATCGAGACGAGGACCCTCCCCACGATGTGCGCCGTCCTTCTGGCAAGCAGGGAGCCGGTGTTGCAGTAAAGGATGACGCCTTTCCGGTGTTCGAACCGTTCCACAAACTCGTTGACGTTGGCCCGGCCTATGATCTTGCCGGTATTGCCTGAAGAGAGGGCAGACAGGGCGGTACGGAGGGAGGAGGCGACCTTGGAGAAGAAGTCGGGGGTGGAGGTCAGGATCTGCTGCATGTCGGCGGTGATGTCCTTCACCTCGGGCATGTTCCCCTGAATTTGTTCCAGGGAGCCCTGGAACGCCTTGAGGCTTGCGTGGTCGAGCTTCTCCTTTATCTTGCGGAAATTCGTCTCGAAGGGCCTGTTCCGGAATTCCGCTTCCTTCGCCTGGCCGCTGATGACGGCCTGCGTGACCTCGGAAGCGATGGCGATGAAGTAATCTTCTTTTGCCTTGATGCCGCTTACTACATGGTCGACCAGTTCATCTTCCATGTAATAGTGACTCAGGGGGTTCAACATGATGGAATACTGTGGATAGATGGGGGTAAGGTACATGAGATCCTCAAGTCGCCCCGCCTCGGCCGCCACCTGGACGATCTTGGAAAATAGATCCACGTCGCCTTTGGGGTCGATCAGCACCACGTTGTAGCCCTTCCTGATGTCCTGCTCGACGATGCTTTCCAGCAATCTGGTCTTCCCGATCCTTGTAGTCCCGAAGCATCCGAAATGGCCCGACCGGTCGGCGTCCTTAACGGTCAGGGTGATATCCTTTGAATCGTCGTCCAGGTCGATGCCTTTCCCGATAATGGTCCTCGGCTCTCCGGAAAGAATACGGCCCATGAACGACCTGCCCTGTTTCAGCGAAGTCCCCCCGGACTTATCGTTGATTTGCCTGAGCAATTCCAGTCCTGTCAAGTCCATACCCCGGCCTCCCGTGTTTGTTGTGGAATAGCCATACCTTTCAACCTAAGTAATACTGTCACGGGTTTTATTCTATTCTTTCGGCAAGGCGGAACTTGATAGCATCGACAAAAATCGGTCACCTCGTACCAGGCATTGTAGTCAAAGCTCTGCCCCACTACGATGCCAGCCTTGTCCTCATCGCTGGGACGGAATTGCTTGCCATGCTCCCGAAAGCTTACACGGGAAAGCCCGTGAAGGTGGGGGACAACATCGTGGCGGTCATCTTCTCCATTGAACCGGGACGTATCACCCTTTCCCAGAAACATCACCAGTTCTACAGGAGACTGATCGAATTCGCCCTCATGCCGTTCCTCTCACAGGGGAAGATCCAGCTGCGACGGGTTGTCACGATTCACTCGAGCGGCTTCGTAAAAGCTTCAGTGGAAGTCCTCAACGGGCAAAGCGATGTACGGGCATTTGTCCCGCACGTCAAGGAGCTTGTCAAGGCCTATACGGACGACACCATCACCCTGGTCAAATACAGCCAAGATATTGAAGAATACATCAAAAATGCACTCGTCCCCGCACCTTCCGACAAGATAACGGAAGTAATATACCTGCGTCAGATGGAGAAGGCCATTGTCAAAGTCGACCATGAGTATCTCGGGCTATTTCTCGGCCCGAAATGCGCAAACGTGGCGTCAGCTGCCAAATTGCTCAGATTGCAGATAACGGTAAAAGCAAATAAAAAGGAGGAAAACCTATGACCGACCAGGCACAGACGGATACACGGAGAACAAAACTGACCCCGGAGGAGAAACTGCAGGCCAAGATGGAGCGGGCGAAGCATCCGGCAAGTGTCGTGCTGTCCCCGCACACCGCGCAGGGCAACGCAATCGCCGACATGTTCTTCGCTTTCGATAAAGCCCTGAACGTGGTGCGAATGAAGGCGGGTCTCTACATCGCGGTCCAGGACGTCAACGAGCACCTGCAGGCGATTAACGCGTTGCAGGAAGGAGCAGCGAAGGTGGTAGAGGTCTATGGCGGAGGTCACAGGGTCACGCTTGACACCTTTTCCCAGTGGGAGGAGGACGCGAATTTCAAGCTTCTCCTCGCGGCCCAGAGAGGCAGCCGGGTCTTTACCCCGAGGACCAGGGAGGCCAGGCAGATGGCCCGTATACTCAACGCCCTCGATCCTCTCATTATGCGGTCCAGGGAAAACATGGACGACGTCGACA
>CAYOYU010000026.1:2555-12137 GCA_964408265.1 uncultured Syntrophorhabdaceae bacterium | reverse complement strand
CGACAAATCAAAGAACTTCTTCGAGGCCCTCATAAAGATCATGCTCGATTTCCACGAGATCACGGCAAGGCTCTGCGAACTTGCGAACAAGACCAATGAGGGGAGCCGGCAGCAGAAGATCGACTACCGGGCCCCGCGGATCGTAAAGGACATCATCGACCGGTCGAACGACGGAGTCCGGAGACTGGAGGCGGTGGTTGAGTAGAATGGCAGCCACCCTTGTGGCGGGTTTGTTGTCAACGGCGATCCTGCCGTTTACCGGAACCGCTTCCCAGATTGAGCAGCGGCCATACGTGACGGAGCCGGCGGTTCCCACGGTCATCAGGAACGGCACGGGCTGGAAGACGTATGTCATCTGTGAGGACGGGTTCTGCACATCATCCGGTAAGGGGCTGAAGAAGGCACAGCCTGGGAACCATAGGGATCTCCTGATGACGGTGAGATTGTCCCAGGACCTGCCACCTGAGACTGTCGTGTCCAAGCCTGTCTTGGCGCTACCTCCTCCCGTCGCATCAGGACAGGAGGAGACAAAAACCCCGATGTATACGGTGCTGTTTCCCTTCAATAGTGCCGTTGTCGAAACCGAAGAGAAGGCAGGCCTGCTCAGGGGGGTGCGGCGTCTTTTCAGCCCGGTCTCCATCGAGGGGTTTTCATGCGATTTAGGGGAGAAGAGTTATAACGACGACCTTGCCCTGAGGAGGGCAAAAAACGTTGCCCGCGCCCTCAAAGAGGAAGGGATTGAGGTAGGTATGGTTTGGGCTGAAGGGAAATGCTGTTACGTGTCAGAAGAAAGAAGGCTCAACCGCAGGGTCGAGGTAAGGTCTGCGGAAAAAAGTAAAGGAGGGCGATGAATTGAGGTTCAGCGGAACCATCACAAGGAATAAGGTGCGTTGCGCCGCATCGGGCGTAGCTGCTTTGGCAGCAGTGTTTCTGTGCATCAGCGTCGAGTGTGCCCAAACAGTAGACAAGAAGATAACGGACCAGCTGAAGGCGTCTTACCCGCGGCTCACGTACGACGCGATCCGGAACACGGACGTGGATGGCCTGTACGAAATCACTGCAGGAAACAACATCCTTTACTACTACCCGACGAAGGACTACCTCGTTTTCGGGGAAATCTGGAACAAGGCGGGCAAGAGTCTGACCGCCGCGAGACGGGAAGAGGTTGCTGCGGAGAAGGTAAAAGAACTGCCCCTTGAAAAGGCGGTGGTCCTGGGCAACGGGAAGAACACGATCATCCAATTCACGGACCCCGACTGTCCGTACTGTCGGAAGGTTTACAGCTACCTTGAGACGGTCCCTGACACGAAGCAGTATGTTTTCTTCCTCCCCCTGCCAATGCACAGGGACGCCGAGGCAAAAGTGAAGCAGATACTGTGCGCGAAGGACAGATCACAGGCCTTCAAAGAAGCCATGTCAGGTGGGTTCGACAACAGGCCCCTAACCGGTTGCCAGAACCAGGAGGCTGCAGCGCTGCTGCAGGAACACAAGCAGATCGCGCAGAGAATGGGCATTAACGGGACCCCGTTCCTCATGGTCAACGGAACCATGGTGAACGGGGCGGACATCCCTGCAATTCAAAGACTGTTAGCACAAAAAGGAGGTGAAACCAGATGAAGATGGAGAAACGAGAAACAAACGTGTCACTCCTACCCGCTCAGGGCGATGTGAACAAGACCGTAATCAGGTTTCTATTTTGTCTTACTGCAGCTTTTGTGCTCCAGACGGTGGTATCGGACCCGGCGTTTGCGATCACGGCCCCCGCCGACGGTTTTGCGTATGACATTTACGACATTGCGGTCAACCGTATACTGAAAGGGCCTATCGGCTTCGTGGCCGGTGCGGCTGCTATCGTGATAGGTGCCGTGGCGGCAATCCAGCAGAAAGTCATGGGCGCGGTTCCGGCAATTCTCGGCGGCGCAGCCCTGTTGAAGGCCGACGCGATCACCGCCAGTCTCGGAGCCTTGATCTAACCATACCCGAAAAAGGAGGTAATCCCGGGGGAGGATATCGAAGCTCCCCTGGGTGGACTTATGAAAAAACGTTTTCCCCAATATCTCTCAAGCCCGTTCCAGGTCTTGTGGCTGGAGTCGGACGAACTTGTCATCGGACTGCTCTGCTTCGTCCTGGCCTTCTGCGTTGGCAGTATTACATGGCTTCTCGTTGTCGCAGGGCCCTACGCGTATATAAAAGCCAAGAAACGCTACCCCCGCGGTTTCCTGCGTCACGTCCTCTACTTCCTGGGAATAATCCGGATGGACGG
Organism: uncultured Syntrophorhabdaceae bacterium; assembly: GCA_964408265.1. GTDB lineage: Bacteria > Desulfobacterota > Syntrophorhabdia > Syntrophorhabdales > Syntrophorhabdaceae > CAYOYU01. The sequence continues at coordinate 9,874 of CAYOYU010000026.1, read as the reverse complement.
CTACCCGACATATTTTGAAAAGGAATTTACCGAGTAACCAGCCCGGTCCGCGAAAGGAGAGGGGCCTTAGCCTATGAAAGTATCGACGTTCCTGTCCAAACACGCTGCCGTGACAGCCGAGAACCGGCTGCTGAAGTTCACCGTGGTGGTCATCGGGATAGCGACGCTGTTCAACACCGTCCTTGCCTATGCGGCGCTCAGCAGGCAGCGAACGATAGTCGTCCCTCCGGTCATCGACACGCGGTTCGAGGTTTCCGGCGGCAAGGTGAGCGAAGACTACCTGAAGATGATGACACGCTATCTCGCAGGTCTTGTGCTGAATTACACGCCCCATACCGCCAGAGGGCAGATGGACGAGGCACTGAGGCTGTTTGCCCCTGAGAACTATGCCGATGCGAAGAGAATGTTCTATCAGCTGGCGGATACCGTGGAAACGGCCAAAGTGACGAACATATACCACATAGAGAAGATCAGCATGGACGCTACGCGCAAAACAATAGAGATACAAGGGACCAGGATGCAGTTCGTCAATGAGCAGAAGACCAGGAACCAGGTCGGTTCGGTCTACATATTCGACTACCGGGTGGACAACGGCAGATTCATGCTGACCAGGTTCTACAGTAAAAACGAGGAGCAATAACCATAGTGAAAAAACTCACTGCAAAATATGTCTTGTGCGGGTGCGCAGTCCTGTCGCTCCTGTTCCTTACACCGGCCGCGGATGCACAGACGGCCCGAGGGAAGTGCACGACCGGCTCATGCTCTTCGCAATCGGGTGGCGCCTATGCCTACGATACCGGAGGCCAGGGAATCCCCGTGCAGAATGTTCCTGCCACCGCTGCTCCGCCTCCAAAACCGCAGCAGCCGAAACTACCTACGCCGCCGGCCCCTCTGCCCCAAAAGAACGCACCTGCGGTTCCGAAGCCGTCCCAGAAGGCACAGCAGCAGGGAAGCACCGCAAGCTCTCACGGCGGTTTTCTTCTGCCCTCGGCCGTTTACGATCACACGAGCTTCAACATTGAGGCCGGTGGACAGGCTGTCGTCATACCGGAAGTCGCAACCCAGGTGGCGGTCAGCAATTCCGATGTCAACAGGGTCGTGTGCCAGGCCGGCGAGATCAAAGACGTCATCTTCAGCAAAGAAAAGGGGCTGACCGTAAAGATAGCGGAGAAGAACGCATTTCTGAAGTTCCACATTTTCAAGAAAGACGAGAACGAAGTGTTTATCACGACTCCATCCGAGCTGTTCATTTCGTGCGGCGGCAACATCTACAACCTTATCGCTGTCCCGAAACGGATCCCATCCCAGACGATCGCGCTCTTGGAGGGCAAAATGGAGGCCCTACGCAAGAATGCGACGCTATTCGGCAGCCTCCCGCTGGAAAAGAAAGTTATTGCCCTCATCAAGAAGACATACAAGGGAGAAGCCGCGAGCGAGTTCCTCGTCAAGAAACAGGGGAAACAGTTCAACAACATCTACGAAGATGTCGATATCACCCTCCAGAACCTAGTGACGGTGGAAGGGGACGGCCTCAGGCTCAAGGAATACACCATACGGGTGAAACCCGATGCCAAAACAGAATCCGTCTACGTAAAGGAGCGGGATTTCCTTCGGGCAGACCTCGCATCAAGGGCAATAGCCATCGCGGTTGACCCTCTTAATCTGAAGAAGGGTGAAACGGCCCGTGCCTTTGTGGTCGAGATGTCCGGGGAGGGAGCGGAATGAACAGACGGCTCAAACAATTCTGGGCTTCATTGAACCCGAAAGAGAAGCACCGGATGACTATTGCGGGGCTCGTCCTCTGTCTGTTCCTTGGCAGTATGGCGCTGTACAAGATGACCCACTCCTCGGCCGAGGTAAAACAACCGTCGCAGAAGAAGAAAGAGATCTCCCTCGACCCAAAGGTTCTTGAAAAGACCGCCTACAACGAAAACCAGAAAGTGTTGGGGCAGATAGGCGAAATGCAGAAGCAAATTTCAGAATTGAAGAAACAGGCCGGCACCGCCCCTGTGCAGGGAGCAGAAAAACCGCGCGAGGCGCCACCCAACCAGTCGTTCCCCGGCTCTCTCGCGCGTGATCCCCGGCTCCCGGTGGTCAAGGCAGCCGACAAGCCGGTGCCGGTTCCTCCTTCCCCCGTAGCAGGAAAGATGCCCGACCAGCCGGTGCCCCCGCCACCCGTCGGCTCCTACTCCGTGCCCCCTCCCCCGCAGCAGGCTCAGCCCGCGGCCCCAAAGACGGAGGTCTTTGGGGACATTTCGGTGGTGTCGCAGGCCATCGAAAGGAAGGACGCAGCCGACGACAAAGGTAAAAAAAAAGAATCAATGAAGGTCTATCTGCCCCCTTCTTTTATGGAGGCGACTTTGCTTTCGGGTCTCGACGCTCCCACAATTGAAGGTGGGAAGGCCAACCCCGTACCGGTACTGCTGCGCATCAAGGATCTTGCGGTCCTCCCTAACAAGGTGAAAGCCGACTTAAAGGGCTGTTTCGTTGTCGCCGAGGGGCACGGCAACCTCTCCGACGAACGCGCCCACCTGCGCCTGATTACTATGTCCTGCCTCTCACGCAAGGGCCAGGCAGTCATTGACCACAAGGTCAAGGGTTTTGTTGTGGACGGCGACGGGAAGGTCGGCCTGCGCGGTACAGTGGTCTCCAAGATGGGGGCCGCCATAGCGAGGAGCTTCATTGCGGGACTCTTTAGCGGCGCCGGCGACGCCTTCAAGACGTCCGCGACCACGACCGCAATCAGCCCGCTCGGCACCACCCAGATATACGATGAGGACCGGTTAGCCAGAGCGGCTGTGGGCGGTGCGTTCGGTACGGCTTCCAAAGAGATCGCCAAGTTCTACCTGGAACTGGGGAAGAACTCGTTCCCGGTGATCGAGATAGGGGCTATGAAAACCGTGACTCTCGTCATTACGGAGGGCACGGAAATGGAAATAAAGGAAAAAGAACACAGTCTCCGGAGGTAGCTCCATGCAAGTCATGCAATGCAGATACATTCTCCTCGGTCTGACCCTCGGTCTGACCCTTGTGGGATGCGGTACGATGGGCAACGCTCTCAATCCCTACCAATCGGAGTTCAGTTGCCCTCTCTCGGACAAGGGCCAGTGCATCGGCGTACCGCAAGCATACGACAAGGCCACAGGCAAAGACCCCGAACTGGCGGTGAATATACCCAGGAAGAAGGCGCAGGTGCTGACCCCGGCCGATCCGGGAACCCCCACCCAGACAAGTACTGCTGAGACGGCGTATGAACAGGCGTCCTACCAGAAGCTCGCCGGCCTCCTGCGGGAACCGGTGACGCCGGTAGTCGCTCCCCCGAAGGTGATGCGCGTACTGATACTACCCTACAAGTCGGGGGAAAACGATCTCTACATGGCCAGATACGCCTACTTCATTGTCGATGACCCCAGGTGGGTATTGGGCGATTATCTGCGTCCTTCGGATGGAGAATAGATCATGGGTCTTAACGAACTGCTATTCGGCAATGGAGTGACTACAAGAGACCTCAACCATCTGGCATTCCGGAAACGGTTCTCCGACTATTTGCCCTGGCTCGCCTACGATGGAGAAACCAGGGTCTACCTGAACGCGGACAACACTATCGGATATCTCTGGGAGTGCGCTCCCCTCTCATTCGCCAACGAAAAGGTGACGAACACGCTGGAGGGCCTCTTCCGGATCAACCACCCCGAGGGCACCGTCATGCAGTTCATACTGTACGCGGATAACCATCTGGCGCCCTACGTCGACGCTTACAGGCGATGCAAGAAGAGGAACGACAGCATTACTCAGGAGCAGGCGAACGTGTACGCACGGTTCATGGAAAAAGGCATCAAGGGCATCGAGAACATAGCTGGCATACCGCTTCGGGACTTCCGGCTCTTCGTGTCCCTCAAGGTGCCCCTCGACAAACCCGAAACGAGGGAACTGAACTTGGAAGATTTATACAACACGGTGACGGAGATACTGAAGGGGGCCGGTCTGCACCCGTCCCCGCTCGATCCGGGGGGTCTCCTCGATTGGACGCGGCGCATGTTCAACGCGCATGCCCCGCTCCGCAACGCCGACTACGACGACCAGGTTCCGCTGGCCAAACAGGTTATCTTCGCGGAAACGGCCATAAAGAACCATTACGACCACATGGAGATCGGCGACAGGTTCTGGCGCTGTACCACACCGAAGAAGTTCCCGAAAGAGGTCGATTTCTTCCAGACAAACCAGCTCTTCGGCGGCATCTGGGGGCTTCAGAACGATACGGATCAGTACCGCACGCCCTTTTTGTTCACACTCAACATCGTGTTCCAGAACATGGGGCCCGAGCTGCACATGAAGTGCAATCTCCTGCTCCAGCAGCAAGCGGTGGGGAGCCTCGCCCCGAGCCTCATGAGGAAGAAGGAGGAGAATCTGTGGGCCGTTGACGAGATCGAAAAGGGGACGAAGTTCATAAAGATAATCCCTGTACTGTGGACTTTTGACAACGACAAGAAGGTGGTGAGCGAGTCCATCGTGAGAGCGCGCCGTGTGTGGGAGGCACAGGGTTACATCATGCAGGAGGACAAGGGCATCCTGCCCATTCTCTTTCTGAGTTCGCTTCCCTTCGGCCTGATCAGCAAGGGGAGGAACGTGGAGAACATCGACCGGCACCAGACCGCCCCGGCGAGTTCCGTCGCATCCATCCTGCCGGTGCAGTCCGATTTTTCGGGTGGGGGCAAGCCGGTGCTCATATTCGTCGGGAGGAAGGGGCAGATGTGCGGTCTCGACATATTCGACAAGACCGTGAACAACAGCAACGTCTTTGTGGCTGCCAGCTCGGGGTCCGGGAAGTCGTTCCTCGTGAATTACATGAGCTACAACTACTACGCCGCAGGCGCCCTCTGTCGCATCATCGACATCGGCGGGAGCTACAAGAAGATGACCAAGCTCTGCAATGCGCGGTTTCTCGATTTCGGTGGTGCGGACGCGTTGTGCATGAATCCCTTTTCACACATCTTCGACGAGAAATACGATCTGCCGATCGTGAGCTCCATCATGGCCCAGATGGTGTACTCGAGCGCCGAAGACCAGAGACCGACGGAAACGGAGATGACGCTCCTGAAGGACGGCGTGGTCTGGGCCTACGGGACGTACGGGAACGAGGCGGGCGTGGACGCAGTTCACGACTATCTCGCCACCTTTCCGGACAAATCGGGGAGTTCGACGTTCCCGGCCTCCAAGTCGGCTGACGATATAACAGCCGTCGCCCACACCATGGCCTTCAACCTGCGGGAATTCACCACGGCCGGGCGGTACGGCCAGTACTTCAACGGTCGCTCGAACTTCAATATCAAGGACGACGAGTTTGTGGTGCTGGAACTTGAACACCTGAGGCCGCAAAAGGAGCTTTTCAAGGTCATCACCCTGCAGGTGATCAACGCAGTGACCCAGGACCTGTACCTGTCGGACCGGTCCTGCCCGAGAATGATCATCTTCGACGAGGCGTGGCAATTCCTCCGCAGCGGAGAGATCCTCCAGGAGGTCATCGAAGAGGGGTACCGCCGCGCCCGAAAATACGGCGGGTCATTCGTGGTCATCACACAGTCCCTTCTTGACCTCAAGCAGTTCGGCACCGTGGGGGACGTGATAAAGGCGAATTCGGCGTTCAAGTTCTATCTGGAAGCCGACGACTTCGAGAAGGCAAAAGCCGAAAAGATCATCGACTACGACGAGTTCACGATGAAGTGGCTGAAGTCCACCCGGTCAAACAGGCCGAAATACTCCGAGATATTCATGGACACGCCCTTCGGGCTCGGTGTTGCACGGCTCACCGTCGACAAGTTCTCCTATTGGGTCTACACCTCCGATGCCGGGGAGATCGCGAAGGTCGATGCTCTGGTGGACCAGGGTCTTTCTTACCTCGATGCCATAAATCACATTATAGGCAGAGACGCGGCACATGCGGTATAGGCTCCTTTCCCTTGCGGTCGCCTCCGTCCTGCTTCCATGTGTTGCTTCCATTGTCCTGGCGACGGACCCGACCACACTTGGCACCACCCTGGGGAATTCAGCGATCGCGCGGTTCGGGACGAAGGAGGGGGTCAACCAGCATTTCAGTCAGCCGCTCATGTCCAGCGCTACCGACATGCAGACGCTCGACGGTTTGCAGGATTTCACCTCGCAGCTCCTGTGTCCCTCGTCGAAGCAATTTCTTCAGATACTCGCCCAGCCCGTAGGGTCGGGCGATCTCGGCATCCTCATAGTCTCCCAGGATACAAACTACGACGGGAATCTCGATTACGCTTATTCCGTGCCTTTTGTTGTTTCGGGCGTCTGTATTAACGGGGTGATCTCGTGTGCCGCCGGGACCTGGGGAAACTGCCAGGCCTATTTGTGGACGGCCGATGCCGATGGCAAGGTATCGCTGTCGGTGACGCTCGTGGACAACCTGACAGGGTGCTACTGCATTAATGCGAGTTGCGGGAACAACCTCGCCTGGAACAACATGGCCGCCCTGTTGAAGAATCTGGGAGGCGGCATAGTGGGCGCGGTTCACAGGTCGAAGCTCCACTACGTGGTCACCGATGTGCAGACCGACGGCACGACAATCAGCTATTACGGCCAGGACTCCGCCGGCTGCTCGCAAATCCAGGGCACATCGGGCACAACCACGCCGCAGCAGTACTACTTCAACCCGCCAGCAATGCCAGGCTCGGTGGCGTCTGAACAGACGAGGCAATCAGCCGATCCCACCAGCTATTACTCGATGCTCACCGCAGCCGGTCAGAACCTCCAGGCGGAAACACGGCCCTGTCAAATTACCAGAATACCGACGTTACAATGGGATCAAAACTGGAACTGCACAACGTCCACCTATACCCAGGACACCTGTCAGGCGCTGGCGGCCGATCCCGAATGCAGCCTCCGCGACGAGGGCGTCGACGGCGTAACGACGGTGAGAAACTTCATGCCCACGGGGCTCTCCCCCATAAGCTCATCCAGGTCGGTCACCGACACGAAGACGGCAGCATGCGGCTACAGCTGCCCCATCGACCCGTCGCTCCTCTGCCAGATGGACCCGCCCACCTGCACGTACGAGGGGAATACTTCTGCGTGCGCCGTGCGAAACCCCATCGTAGCTGCGGTGGGATCGTGGACGCGCTCTCTACAATTGAGGGGAAACGGCAACCGTCTGGAGTTCCGGTCGGAAGTGGCCATGGTCTGCCCCGGGGATCCTGCACAGCCCTGTTTTACTAACCCTGATGGGGCTGTAATATGCCAAACGCTTCAGAACGAACAGTGGGTCACTCAAGGCTGTGTAGACACATACAACACGACCGGGT
>CAYOYU010000026.1:0-2545 GCA_964408265.1 uncultured Syntrophorhabdaceae bacterium | reverse complement strand
ACGATCCGACCGACGGAGGAGGATGCTATGGCGGAGTGAGCGTATTCGCAGGAGGGCCGGGTGCTGGCCCGGACGGGAGGCAATACGACGGCAGTCTTACCATGGCAGGTTCGTACTGCGGAGCCTTTAGCGGCACAGCCCAGACCGTCTACTTCAAGGGGGTTAAACCGGCGACAGGCGGCACCTGCTATGGCCAGGAGGGAAGTGTGCTTGCCTCCGCCAACGGATGGGATCTCTCAGGCTGTGTAGGATGTTTTCACGGGTTCTGTGCACGCGGAACCGGGTCGATGCTCTTTACGCCCAACATCTGTCCGATCCCGGGCGGTTCGGAGTGCATCGGCGTGCCGGGCCAGTGTCAAAAGCAGTGTGACGAAACCCTCACGGCCGACTGGTGGAGGAAGGACAGGACCTACATCTGCACGACGCCGGAGCAGGATTTTGCTGACATCAGACGGAGGGCAAAGAAAATCAAGGGTTCAACGGTGGACGGCGGGGGAGCGGCTTCATACAGGGACTTGAGGAAAGACAGCCAGGGAAGTTGGCTTCCCGAAACTCAGAACACCATCACCATCGCGAACCGCGTCTCCACGGACACCGCCTGCGTGAAGGCGTGCAAGACGAGAAGGCCCGTTTCCAACAACGAGGTGACGGTGGGTGCGGTAAAGAGCGCCGTCTCCAATTCTGCGACCACCTGGTCCTTCTACTACAAGGAATGCGCAAACGACGTGTGTCCTGCAGGAGACGCCGAAGAGATATTAAAAAGCTGTCAATGCCTGAACGACTTCGCCGACGCCGCGGTTATCATGCAGACGATCAGGTTGGGCGCGCAGGACCTGATATGCAGTGATGGCACCAGGAAGAGTCTGCATTAGGAGGTTGTCGGTGGCCGGAAGGATCTTCTGTCTCTGCTGGCGTGTGGCTGCCATTCTCTGGCTCCTCTGTACATACGCCTCGGCCGGGACGAGTTACGGCACCCTTGTCTGTGGAAGGGATGTGAACGGCGACGGTGATGTGAGCGGGTTAAGCGAACTGCGGCGATGCGAGGCCACACCTCAGGGGCCGCTCTGCCCGGTGGACCGCAGCGGCTGCACGGCAACTTATCAGAGCGCAGCATGCCCGGGGGGAGGCACCTTAAACACCACGACGGACACGTGCGAGGGATCAGCGGGCGACTGCCCGCAAGGGACGGTATACGACGTGGTTCAGAAGGCCTGTACCGCTCCGGCCACCTGTCCTGCGGGGGGTATGCTCAATAGGACCTCGGACAAATGTGAGATCACCCTGGATGACAGTCTTTGTCCCCCGGACTTTACGTTCAGCCCAGCCTTCGGCGGCTGCGTGGCGGACCTGGCGTGCCCGCCTGGCGGGAGCTTCAACTCTGTGTCCGACCTGTGCGAATCCGTGGTCATTAACGGCTGCCCGATCGGGTATACCTACAACGCCGACAACCAGAAGTGCGATGCGTCTCCGGTATGCTCTCAAGGCACGTATGCGCCGGTAAGGCACCGTTGCGAGCAGGCCGCCGCGGCATCGTGCCCCTCAGGGTTCGCGTATGACGCGGTATCCGGCGGATGCACCGCAAACGCGGTCTGTCCTTCGGGCGGGAACCTTAACAGCGGTACGGACAAGTGCGAGACCCCGGGGTCTGCGGTCTGCCCCGCGGCATACGAGTACAGCGCCGCCGCAGAGAACTGTCGGCTGGCTCCGGCGTGTCCCGGCGGTGGGACGCTGAACACCGCCACCGACAAATGCGAAACGCCGGTCGCCTCCTACAATTGCCCCACGGGCTACGCCTACGACAGTTTCCACGGGATTTGCATCCAGACACCGGTCTGTCCTTCGGGCGGGGCGATGAACAGCTCGGCGGACAGGTGCGAGGCACCGGTGACGTGGTCATGCACGACAGGATACATCTACAATTCCGCCAGCGGCCAGTGTGAGGACGCCCCGGCATGTCCCGCAAGCGGTAGTTACGACACGTCCCGGGACCGCTGCGAATCGACCGCAACGAATACCTGTCCCACTGGGTACACCTACGACGCTTCGCTCGGCGCCTGCACCCAGGCGGCAACGTGCCCGTCGGAAGGGGCACTGAATGGTTCCACGGATCAGTGTGAGGTGACGGTGACCTCCTCCTGCGCCGCTGGCTACACCTACAACTTTTCCGCCGGCAGGTGCGAGATGACCGCTTCGTGCCGGGAGGGGGGCACCCTGAACGCCGTGAGGGACCGCTGCGAACTCGCCCCTTTGCCTGTCTGTCCCTCAGGTTACACCTATACCGATGGAAAATGCCGGGCAGATCCGTCTTGTCCTGACGGAACGTCCTATAACGCCACCCTGAACCTGTGCACACAGGGCAGCACCCCCACGTGCACAGCGGGGTTCACATACGACGCGGGAACAAGCCAGTGCTGGCAGTCGGCGGCATGTCCCGCTGGGTTGCTGAACGGGACGACCGATAGGTGCGAATTTGACCCGACCCCCCGGTGGACATACTATTAGCCAAATGCTCCTCCCCCAGTCGAAGATGTACAATATGAATTGG
>CAYOYU010000025.1:21329-31938 GCA_964408265.1 uncultured Syntrophorhabdaceae bacterium | reverse complement strand
CTTGCGGAGAGAAGCCGGATAGCGAAGAGTTGATTATCGGACGGGGCGGGTACGGAAGAGCCATTAAAAAGCGAACTGAAGGCCGGGAAAAGAGAAAAGGCTTCGCAGAGGTCCTGTTGTATCCCTGCCGACGAGAAGATCTTGCGGTAATCGTGAATTTGACTGTTTGCTGCATCTTCGCCCTACGACGGGTAGGGGGCAAAGGGTCTTCTTAAGTCCGGGAAAAATGTCATTGACAGTTTGAGAGGGGGCAATGTCATGGATGATTTTTGGAACAGGGAGTTTGAAACCAAGTCTTGGGACGATCTACATGATTACTGGCTTGATAGATTCAGGTTTCTCGTAGGATATGTAAAAGCCAATTCGACCTTCTATGAGGATCGCCTGAAGAACGTCTGCTTAAGCGATCTCAGGACCTTCGATTCTGTTACGAAGGTTCCTCTTATGACCAAAAATGAAATCAGGGAAGCGCAACTGAAGGGCACCGGAGAGACACCCCTTGGTACCATTCAGGCCGCAAAAACCAGAGACATAGTGCAGGTCATTTCATCGTCGGGAACCACCGGACGTCCCGTCTACTATGGTGTTACTGAAAGGGACCTTGAGTGCTGGAAGGATGCAATCGCCAACTTCACCTATACTGCAGGCATCAGGAGTGACGACGTGGTCCTCCACATTGTGGGAATCCCTATCTTTGCGGGTGGTGAACCCTATTTCGAAGGTATGAGACACATTGGAGCTACCGTGGTCTGGGCAGGTGGGCAGACGACGCAGAAGCTTGCTGAAACGGTGAGGAACTTGTACTGCAGTGCTATTCTTGGGACCACATCCTTCGACCTTTACCTGGGAGAGGCGTGCAAGGAGTTGATAGGCGTCGAGGCAAGGGATCTGAACGTGAGGAAGGTCCTTGGAGGGGGCGAAGCCGGGTTGGGAGAGGAGCCGATTCGACGAAAGGTCAGGGACCTTTGGGGAGCCGATTCCGTCCGGGAGGTCATGGGTCTCGCAGAAGTCATGCCGGGCATGTGGTCGGAGTGCGAGGACGAGACGGGGATGCACTTCAATGCACAAAAGTATGTGATGGTTGAGCTGACAGATCCCGACACAGGAGCGCACCTTCCCTGGGAACCGGGGGTATGCGGTGAGCCCGTCTACACGACCGTCGAAAGAGAGGCTACCCCCATGGTGAGATACGCGTCACACGATTATGTGAGAGTCGAAGCAGTCTCCTGCAAGTGTGGCAGGACCTCTCCTAAAATAAGGTGTATAGGTCGCGTAGACGACATGCTCATCTACAAAGCTATGAACGTGTTTCCCTCTGCAATTCGCGACGTCATTGTAAGCTACTTTGAACCCTTTCTCACGGGCTACGTCCAGGTAGTGAAGGATTATCCGGAGCAGGTGCGCTTCGATGACGCCATCCCGGTCGATGTGGAACTGAAGCCTGGCCTGGAGGACCCTGAAAAAGTAAAACGGAATATGGAGGACAGGGTGAGAGATCTTCTCACCGTCAAAGTCGAGGTAACCTTTGTCGAGCCCGGAACGCTCCAGAGGACCCAATATAAGACACCCCTGATACGAGTGCGGGGCACATAGCAGTGGTACTTGTTATTGAGCTCAACGCGGATGATCAAAAGTAGACGGCAGAAGGTTGGATCAGGATGAAGAAGGAGGAAGATCGATGGGAGAGATTTGGGACGTTCCTGGGCGGTGGTATGTAAGCCCTTACAATTATGACGGCGAGGTAAGGGCCGTCTACGGTGACTTGCCTGAGAGCGTGATCGTGAGGGATGTGACGCTGGCAGAGGGGCCGCATCAGTCGGGGGTGCGGTTCACGCTCAAAGAGATGCTCAGGATCGCCCATGCCCTCCGTGAGGCGGGCATCACTATGATCAAACAGAACATCGATAACTTTGGATCCCTTGAGTTTATAAGACTCGTTAAACCTGAGATACCGGATCTCTTCATAGACGTGATTCTGGCGATCCTCGATCACAGAAAATACTGGGAATCTCTCGACCAGTGCAAAAGGGACCTCGATGTGCTTGCCGAAGCCGGGGCAGAGGAGGTCTGCTTTCCGGGTTACAACTCATGGAACGTTCCCCACCACATTGAGAAAGCCATGTCAAAGGAGGCACTGCTGGAGCGATATGCCGAAATGACCACCTATGCGAGAAGTATAGGCATGCTTGTTGAAGCCGGCCCTGTTGATACAACGAGGGTACCGTGGGCAGACCTGAAGGAACTCCTTACTACTGCCGTAGACGCGGGAGCAACAAGTATTGCTGTCTATGACAGCTACGGCGTTGCAACCCCGGATGGCATGAAGTGTCTGGTCCAGAAGATTCGCAGGGAATTCGATCTGCCCATATTGGTACATGCACACAATGACCTCGGAGCCGCCGAAGCGGCAGAGATAGGTGGAATAATCGGTGGAGCGACCCTTTGTGACCTCTCCGTGAATGGCCTGGGGGACAGGGCGGGAAATGCTTCTCTCGAAGAGGTCGTGATGCAACTGGAACTCAATTATGGCGTAAAGACGGGCGTACAGAAGGATAAGCTTCTTGGGCTGTCTAAGCTTCTGGAGGAGGTGACAGGTGTCGCTTTCCCCTACGTGAAGCCTATCTCCGGCATGAATGTTTTCACGCATGCATCGGAAGCTCACGCTACCATGGTCCTAAGCCAGGGGGTCAACCTGAATTATGCCTCAAGGCACGAGGCGTATGCGCCCGAGGTCGTTGGTGGAAAGCGGACGGTAAGATTTGGAGGATCAACGTTAAGCGGCGGCATGATACACCTTCGCTTGGAGCAGCTTGGACTGAAGTCTGGCGACAAAGAGGTGGCGATGATGACCGACAGGATAAAGGAGGCCTTCGTCGACGGGGAGGCAGACATATCCCTGGAAGAATTCGATGCCCTTGCCCAAGAACTGTGCCGTTGAGAAGCCTGCAGTTTGGAAGGGGGTGGAATTGCCTGCCAGGGTGCTTAGCCTTAACCGCGAGATGGAGAATTCCAGCATGAAGAATAGAATAGGCGTTATGGGCGTTGGCTTTATGGGAATGCCGATTGCAGGCAATCTGCATCAGGACGGTTTCGACCTCATCGCTACTATCTTCAAGCTGATTGACGAAAAACTGAATCACTTCAAAGATAGATCGGTATGAATATGAAAGCGGCGTTGAAAGCAGAACCAGGACCTGGGATAACCGTCTCCACCGTCCCGGTGCCTGCGTGTGGACCCCACGAAGTTATACTTAGGATCGGAGCTGCAGGTATCTGTGGCAGCGATCTCCATTTCTACAGATGGGACGGGACGGGACAGAAATTGATGCCGAAACTGCCTGTCATTCTGGGCCACGAGTTTATGGGCGAGATCGTTGAGGTGGGCGATCAGGTGAAGGGTTTTGTTATCGGAGAAAGAGTAGCCGTCGAGCCTGGTATCGCCTGTGGTACGTGCAGGGGGTGCCGGGCCGGCCAAGTCAACCTCTGCGAGAATAGGCGGGTCATGGGGGCACACCTGGACGGCGGATTTGCGGAATATGCATTGGTGCCACCATCCTGCCTGTACAAACTTCCGCCGGAGGTGACCGACGAAATGGCGGCCTTTCTGGAAGTTTTTGCTCTGGGCGTCCATGCCGTCGAGAAGGCAAGTCTGAAGCCGGGTGATACAGCTGTGATAATAGGTGCCGGCCCTATCGGGCTCTCGATTCTGCTGTGCGCTCAATTTGCAGGAACAGCCAGGACGTTTGTCACCGAGAAGCACTTTCCTGAACGGATACGCGTGGCAAAAGGATACGGGCCCACCGCAGTCGTAGATGTGGATGAAGTAGATCCAATAGAGGCTATCCTTTCCTTTAACCTGGGCCAACGGGTAGATGTGGTCTTCGAGGTTTCAGGAAATCCGGTTGCCATGAGACAAGCCATGCAACTTGTGCGGAAGGGAGGAGAAATCATAGCCGTAGGCGTCCCCCCGCAAGATATGGTAGAGCTGCCTCTGCTCACCCTTGTTGAAAATGAGATCTCTCTAATTGGCCTGCGGAGCCGGACATACACGAGTTGGACCCGCGCGATCAGCCTTATCCACAAGGTTGATGTATCGGCCATTATAGGAACCAGGATAAGCCTCGACAATATAGACGGAGGGTTCAGAAAAGTGATCGATGGGGAAGCGCTTAAGGTGATCGTCAAACCAAATTGGATCATGAATGTAAGCAACTCTGAGCCGTGACAGCCTCCAGAGCAGGTTTTCACGACCGCACCGCCCGTAGCCGAACAAACCGGCCCCGGGCGGAAAAGTACTTCTGTCCTCAAAGATACCGCCTCAGATTAGCTCGTTTCGAGTCCCAGCCGATATCCTAATTCCCGACAAATAATTTCCTGAACAAAAAAGAAAAAAACTATTGACATTATAATATCATATTTTTATGATAAAGCAATGTTAGGTTCTGGGTGGGTAGTGGCAGGTAGGACAGAGGACGGGTTCAGGGAATGAAAGGTACAGAGAATCTGATGAGAAGAATGCAACACTTCTTTAACGGCCTTCATGTGTACTGCCTTCTGTGCAAACTCCGACTGCCAAAGAAGTTGGCGAGAGGGATAGCCAGGTTCTGGGAGTCTTCTACAAGACGCGCGCTCTATCACCACTGGTTTCAGGGCCAGGTTTGATTGTAAGCAGGGGGGCAGCCCATTTGGTCTCTATGGCCCCCTGGATAGTGAGGAGGATGGAATGCAAGGAAGGATTTCTATTGGGCAGATGGGTCGCGTTAGAGGCATCGTGATCGTTGCCTTGGCAATTTGTTGCCTCGTTTCAGGTTTCTCCTATGCTCAGCAGAACAGAAAACTTCAGGATCTCTTCTCTGTTTCCTTTCCCACTGAAAAAGAGGGTTGGGCCTGCGGCAGATGGGGAACGATCGTCCACACCTCGGATGGGGGGCATACATGGAGCAGACAGGAGAGTGGAACGGATTACACGCTGGTCTCCATATATTTTGTCGATGCAGAGCACGGCTGGGCCGTGGGTGACGCCGGCACAATCATCCATACCAGCGACGGCGGCAAGAGTTGGCGCAAGCAGAAGAGTCCGGTACCGTACTTTCTTATGGGCATCCATTTTGTGAATCCCCAGGCGGGATGGGCAGTAGGCGAAAGAACGCACATTCTCTTCACCGGTGACGGGGGCAAGACCTGGAAGGTTCAATTCAAGGACGAGGACTATATCCTCAAGGCCGTTTCCTTCTGTGATGCAAAGAATGGTTGGGCTGCCGGTGAGTACGGGCTTGTTTATCACACCGATGATGGTGGTGCTACGTGGACAAAACAGTTGGGTGGCTTCGGTGTTTCCGAGGAAACCGGTGATCTGGTGGCAGGTAACATTCTCTTCAGCATCCGCGCCATAGACCCCAAAACAGCATGGGCCGTCGGCATCGACGGGTACGTAACTAAGACCGTGGATGGCGGGAAGACCTGGCAGGCCGTTGAGAAAGGAATTCCCAAGACCCACCTCTTCGGCGTAACCCAGGGCGGTGGCGGCATGGTGGTGGGCGGAACCTCCTGCATTCTGACGAGCGTCGATGGCGGCAACACCTTCAAGGATGCCAAGACACAGCCACCAGTAAACTACGGTTGGCTCTATGGGGTTGCCTCACGGGGAAAGGCAGGCTTTGTTGCGGTGGGAAAGGACGGCTGGATATACCTGGCTGACAACGATGCGCTGTCGTGGCGTTTGGCTGAAAGAAGATAGGAGACCGGACATATGGAAACCGTAGACAGTCGAAAAGATTCCTCAGGCCGGGGTATGACCGATAAAATGGTCTCCCTGCTCGTCCATTACAGGTTATGGGTCACGATTATTGTCCTGATCTGTACCTCCGTCGTCTCCGTCGGGGTGTTCCGGATGAAGACCGAGGTGATCCTGGCGCATCTCTTCCCCTACGATCACCCTTACCTCCAGTTGATGGGGAGGTTCAGCGAAGTTTTCGGCAGCGGGGGGTCAGGTGTGGCCATAGTCGTAAACACCAAACAGGGCGATATCTTCAACGAGACTTCTCTTTCCAAAGTCAAGAACATCACCGATGAGATTGTGCTGTGGGATGAGGTATACCGCGTTCTCACCCTCTCCATGGCGAGCTATTCGACGAAGGTGGTTAAGACCCTTGCCAAGGGGGAAATCCGTATAGAGCCCCTCATGTTTCCTGATGTACCCAAGACGCCCGAGGGGATAGCGGAGCTGAAGAAGAATGTCTTTTCCAACCCTGCTTACAGCGGGATGCTCGTGTCCAACGATGGCACCGCCTCCATTATCCTTACGGACATGAAGGAGAATATCCCCTATGAGAGCATGTTTCTGAAGCTGAGGGGCCTGATAGACAAGTATTCTGATGCCAATCACTCCGTTCACATCGTCGGCTTTCCAATGCTTATGGGCTGGATCTATAGTTACAAGACGCAGATATACGTCGTCATGGGTATCAGCATCCTCATGATGATCATCATACTCTTCCTCTCATTCCGCAACTTCGTGGGCATGATTGCCCCTATGGTCATAGCGATCATTTGTACCGGTCTCGGACTGGGGTTTATCGGGTGGACAGGAATTAACTTCAGCCCGCTGCTATACGTACTGGCCTTTCTTGTGGGAGCACGTATGATCAGCAATGCGGTGCAGATCACGCACCGCTATATAGAGGAATTTCTGTATAGTGGCGGCGACAAGAAGATGGCCACCTACAGGACGATGCGTGCCATGTGGATGCCCAACATCATGGCAACGGTCACGGAAGTGGCAGGATTCCTCGTCCTCGGAATCGCAAGAATAGTTTTGATGCGTCAGCTCGCGGTGATTATGAGCTTCTGGATGGCCACTATAGCCCTGGAGGGACTCCTGGTGCCCATCATCTGCAGCTACTTGCCGCTCAACAAAGAAAAGCTCCGGAAGCGTATGGGCGGGAGGAGCCTCATCGCTCACTTCAGCGGCGCTGCCTCCCGGTTCTCCATGGGGAGGGGCAGGTATCTGGTAGCGGGAGTGATTCTCGTCATCGTGGTCATAGGTTCATGGCAGATATCGCACGTGAAGGTGGGGGACGCTACACCTGGTTCACCTATCCTCTGGCCCAATGACACCTATAACAAGGACCAGGCGCTGATGAATGCGAAGTTCAACGCATCGTCAGAAAACTTAGTACTTTATTACGAAGGCGCGAAAGAATCGGTCTATGACCCGGAAGTCCTGGAAAAAAAAGAAAAATTCTCCCAGCACATGGCCGAAAGGCTACCAGATATCTACAAAACCTCCAGTTCCATCATCGACATGGGCAAAGCGCTCAGCATGACCCTACATGACGGAGACCAGGTATGGTACCAGCTTCCCCGGAACCAGGAGCAGATGACGGGTATACTCGGTTACATTCGAAACACCTTGGGGACTGCCAACGTCAGGCGATTCGTCGACAGTGATATGGAAAGAGCCCAGATCAGCCTCTTCTTCTCCGATCATACCTGCGACAACGTGGCCCGTATTAAACAATGTGCCTACGGGTTCTTCAAAGACCACCCCATGAAGACGAGGAACGGGGAATTCAAGCTGGCAGGAGGAAGGATCGGGATGGAGGCTGCCCTTAACGAAGAGATGAGACAGTCACATGCCAGGATGGATGCTATCGTCCTTGCTGCCATCTTTGTCATGTGTGTACTGGCTTTCAGGTCTATAGTTGCCGGAGTCATGCTCACGGCGCCTCTGGTCATAGCCAACCTGATTGCCTTCTGGTACATGTCCTGGATGAACATCGGGCTGTCCGTGAATACCTTGCCTGTGTCGGCGGTGGGTGTTGGTGTGGGGGTCGATTTTGCTATCTACCTGTATAGCCGGTGTGTCGAGGAATACCCCAGGTATAAAAGCTTCAGGGAGACGATTATGGTCTCGAGCCGCACCACAGGCGAAGCAATTGTTTATACCGGGCTGACCATCGTGCTGCCGGTACTCACGTGGTACTTCATTTCCGGCCTCAAGTTCCAGGCTGAAATGGGATTCTTCCTGGCAATGATCATGACTACCAACATGCTCGCTGCGCTCACCCTCCATCCTCTACTGCTGCTCCTCGTAAAGCCGAAGTTTATCAGTAGGAAAGGGGCCGCAGCCGTCGCGAAAGCAGGGAGAATGACTTCGGAGGAGGCTGCTGAACTTCATGATACGCGCGTGGCCTGGGAAAAGGAGGTGAAGTAGATACACCAATAGAGGGGATTGATAGAGGAACCGTTGTTCCTGGAAGTGAAGCGGTTCCTGACCGAAGTGAAGACCAAAGGAGGGAGTATGATGAGAAGGAGGCTTGTGGGTACAGGGATTCAAAAGATAGGTCTGCGGGTCTTCATATGCGCGGCCATCCTTATGTTGTGCGGCATGTTTTCACACCCGGTACAAGGGTTCGATACTGGAATAAAAGGGCTGAGTATAATGGGTTATATCAATCAGACCGCGACTTATGCCCTGCACAACAACAGACCCGATAACAAGGACGGATTCAACTCGTTTCTCACGCAAGGGTTGTTCGAGACGCGGTATGAAGCTTCACAGAAACTGGTGCTGTTCAATAGTCTCAAGTTGAATGCTGACTGGGCATATCCCATCTATTCCGGGAGCAGCGAATGGAGGGAGAAGGGGTTCAGCGACTCCAGGGACAGACTGTTTGTTTATGATAAGTTCCGTGACTTCGTGGGCGAGGCCCATGTAACGTGGAAGCCGAACGACCAGTTTTTCTTCCGCATTGGAAAACAAATCATTCAGTGGGGGGAGACGGATGGTTTTCTCCTGATGAATCAGGTAAACCCCGTGGACCAGAGGCGCGGTATAGGAGACGTGCAGTTTGAAAACACCATAATACCTATATGGTTGGTCCGGGCCGAGTATAACCCGCCAATTGAGTCGACATGGCTGCAGAACCTCAATGTACAATTCATCTTTGACCCGAATGCGGATTTTGCAAAGAACCAGCCCCCCGCGGCGGGTAATGATGTGGCAGGCGTCTGGGCACCCTACCTGGAGATTATGCCGGGTGTCCTCGGGGCTTCGTACCGTGATATCACCAGCGAGCCGTCACAATGGAGTCCTCAGGGGCAAACTTTTGCCATGAGAGTCTCCGGTGTGGTCGCCGACTCCCGTATAACGCTGAACGGTTACTATGGTCGAAGCCATGAACTGGCACGCTCAGGACTTATCGGTTTTGACATGGAGCCCTTCAGGTGGGACCCCAAATATGTTCTGCTGCATCCATGGTTTGAAGCCTACTATCCCTATTTCCGTTTCGTGGGCGCCACGTTCTCCAGGGACATCGATTTTCTGAAGGCCTCAGCCCTGGGTGGCGTCGCTCCGGTGCTCCGCTTTGAGGGATTATATGCCTTCAACAATACCTTTTCTACGAACAACAACAACGCAGGCCAGTACATGTTGGAGCAGGGCAACAATTTCTGGACAAGCGACGAGTACCGCTGGATGGTGGGATTGGATTGGAAGGTAAAGATCAATGCTCTCAATCCCAAAGCCTACTTTTTCATCTCCCCGCAGGTCTATCAGCGGCATATCATGGATTACCCGCAAATCGGCCATGTGGGTGACCAGGTGGGGATGATTCAGTATAAGGATACCTGGACTACAAGCTTATTGATTAACACCTCATATCTTCATACCAAACTGCAACCGTCTCTCTTCTGGATGCGGGACTGGTCCAATCGTTGGTCGATGTTCAAAGGAGAAGTCGCCTACGAGTACAGCGACAAGTGGAAGTACACCCTTGGGTCGATATATGTAGTGGGCGAGAAGACAGGTCAGGGTTTTACCGGATTCAATTACAAGGATAACGTGTACGTCACAGTGAGCTACAGGTTCTAGGGAACGAAACAGAATAGACATCAGGAAGAAGGAGGAAGACAATGAATCACCTTAAACGCTATGCCGGGTTCGTTACGCTGGGGTTGTTCCTGATCCTGGTAACGACGGTCTATGTTGGTGCCGATGAAATTCCTAGCCCCAGAACGTACGCGCCTTCAATCGAAGAGGTCCAGAAGCACAAAGCATTCTACGATGATCCCAGGCCGTACCTGAAGGATTGGGGGCCGAAGCGGGTGTTGCCCAAGGAGCTCTACGCCAGGCTTACTCATGATGAAGAAAAGATGAAAGGCCTCTGGTCGAAGCTGGTAGGGTTCAAGGCTCCCGATGTGGTGGGAAAGATCGCCCCGGAGATCAAGCCGGGCAAATATACCTACAAAGACCTTGCCAAGTATCCTGGACTGAAACAACTGATGATCCCCGAGGTCTTCAAGCGGATCAAGCAGGGCGAGCCTCCATTTGGCGGCAATATCCCTGAGTTTGAGATCATACCAACCCGGCAGTACTACTGGGCATTGCCGATTGCAGAGGCGACCGAACGGAACCGGGGCAAGACAAAACTGGACAAGAATGGGTATCTCGTGCCGGACAGTTGGGAGGGTGGCTACCCGTTCCCTCAGCCGTCGGGACCCTCTAAGGCCCAGCAGATCATGTACAACGTCGAAAAAAGGTACACCAACTTTGGTTCGGACTACTACCTGGCAAGCTTCGTACACGGCTATAACAAGAATCTGAAAC
>CAYOYU010000025.1:17062-21319 GCA_964408265.1 uncultured Syntrophorhabdaceae bacterium | reverse complement strand
TATCAAGGGCTCTTCGAGGTGGATATGGTGAGACTGTCAGGACGTGCCCTGATGCCCCCATATGGCTGGTTTGACGAACGTGCGAAGAAGAATGGCGAGGCAAAGGGCTATCTCTTTACCCAGTCCGCCCCGCGAGATATAGCGGGCATGGCCATTACCGCACTTTACTACCTGGATACGGACAAGTCGGACCTGTTGCTTGCTTATATTCCTAGCATGAGGCGGATTCGGAAGATGACCTCTACCGATACACAGGACGCTGTTTCAGGGCAGGACCTTATCTATGACGACAACGAGGGGTTTATGCAGAAACTATCCCCTACGAGATATCCCTACAAGTACGAGGTCATCGAGGAAAGGGAGTACCTGGTGGTTGCGCCCACAATCGATGGGGCCGAGTATATCAGTTCCAAGGGATTGGAATTCCGAAACGTGAGGATGGAGCGTCGGCCGATCTACGTTGTGAAGCTGACTCAACAGGACCGGAACTATGTCTACAGCCAGCGCATCTTCTATGTCGACAAGGAAACGTTCATGTACTACCACATAGAGAATTACGACCAGAAAGGGCGTTTGTACAGGACGTGGGATTGCAGCAACGGTTGGTTCCCGGAGATGGGAATTCTTGCCGGTGCCGGTGGATTGAATCTCCAGAAGGATATTGTTGACCAGCATTCAGGTGTCTTCCAGTCCTATGTTTTGCCTGCATTCTGGAAACGTGCGGAACTCACGATAGAAGCGTCCTCAAAGCAGAAGTAATCGCAGGCGGCGGGTGACCACCAGGAAAAGGTGGAAAAACTCTGCTAGAATTATTAGGAGGAAGATATGGCATGGTACTGTTATGTTGCACATTTTTTTGCCGGCATATTTCTTGCCAATAGCGTGCCCCATTTCGTGCACGGTATATCAGGAGAGAGGTTCCAGTCGCCTTTCGCGAAACCTCCGGGAGTTGGCGAATCGTCACCACTCGTTAATGTTATCTGGGGGTTGTTCAATTTTGGCGTGGGCTATGTTCTTATGTTCGGGGTTGGAGAATTCTCCTTCGGCTTCACGACACCTGTCCTGATGGCAGGCATTGGTGCTGTGGTTGTCTCACTCTTTCTGGCGGCTCATTTCGGACGAGTGAAGGGTGGTTCTCAATCATGATAGCAGGCTGTCATGAACCGCAAGGATTGTTGGATCAATAGCGCCCGCTGCAATTATGCCGGTGCGGGCCACGGCGAGGGCAAGAAACTGGAACAGGTCTGGGCATCTGAGGCTGTTTCGATAATGGAGGAGAGATGGGGATCTATATCAGAGTTCCTTCGTCGTGGCAAAGGGCGGTAGACGGGAAGGATGTCCTGGAGGCAAAAGGAAGTACCGTGAGGGAAGTGCTCCAATTCCTTAGCGAGGCATACCCTGGACTCAAAGAGACCATACTGGACCGGGAGGGCGAGGTGAGGCAGTTTATTATCTATGTGAATGACAAGGACATGCGGTGTATTCAAAACCTGGAGACTCCCGTTGATACAGGAGACAGCGTGTCGATTGTCCTCTCCATCACCCCTCTTTTTGCCGGAGGATAGACCCTGTCAAAGAAGCTTCTCGAAGTATCTTGGGGGGCTGGGCTGGCAGCTATCGGAAGGGGTCTGCTGTGAAAGAAGATGAGAGGAAGACCGGTAAAGGTAAGGCTAAAAGGGAGGTATCATGATAAAGGAATTTACAGCAGACTTTAAAAGTCATGAGGTGTGGAAATTCGGCATCGCTTTGGATCTGGCGGCGGCCGGTTCCGGCGCGGCTGCAGTTCTCTTTTCCCTGCTCTACGGGTTAAGGAGTGGAGTTCTGGTGGGGCTCGCTATGGGTTGTGTGGGGGAAGCCGCACTTTTTCTCGACCTGGGCCATCGCATGAGGTTTTGGCGGGCTTTTGCAAAGGGAACCAGGACCTGGATCAGCCTTGGAACTCTGGCCAACACGGGTCTGCTCCTATCGGGCGCGCTGTTCTTCCTGGTGCCCGGGGAAAGTCTGATATCGGTGGTCATAAAGATAATCGCTCTGATCTGTTCTTTGACTGTCATGGTCTATGGGGCCTCTTTACTTTCATCTATGGGATCGATTCCTTTCTGGCGGAGTTCTTTGCTGCCGGTTCTTTTTCTCGGACATTCGTCGGCTTCCGGGATAGGTATCGTAGTGACCATCTTGGCACTGGCGGGCCAGAACATGGGGTCATATAACAAAGAGGCACCCGTCGCCATAGCTTTGCTCTTGTTTACCTCCTTATTTACCTGGTTGTACACCAGACGGTCCGCCTCCTTATCTGGGGCGGTGCGGGAGTCAGTGCGCCTGCTCACGGAGGGGCGCCTCAGGGGCCTCTTTGTGGGTGGTGCCTACCTTGCCGGTTTGCTTGCGCCTTTGGTACTCACTCTTCTTTGTTTCATCAGCCCTGGAAGCTTGGGAGTAACTACTACAGCCGGACTGGCAGTCCTGGCAATTATTCTCAGGCTCGTCGGGGACGTAAGCTTTCGATATTCCGTGCTGGAGGCGGGCATCTTCGAGCCCGTGATCTAATGCCGCATGGGGATCGTTGTCTGTTCTTCAAGGATCTTGTAAGGAGGGAAGGAAATGGCAATTAACGAAGGAAAAGATGAGGCATGGGTCCCTACAACCTGTACGGGTTGTTTCCCCCAGTGCGGAATTCTGGTGCATAGAAAAGACGGAAAAGTCATCGGCTCGAAAGGAGACCCCGGGGCCTTCACGTCGAAGGGCAGGAGTTGTGGGAAGTCACAGGCCCGTGTTGCGGAGCTCTACTATCCGGACCGCCCGGTGAAACCCTTGAAGAGGACCAATCCGGAAAAAGGCATAGGAATCGACCCCAAATGGCAGGAAATAGGCTGGGAAGAGGCCATGGATACCGTTGTCAAAGAGTTGGACAAGGTAAGGAAAGACGATCCCCGAAAGCTCGTAATAGGCAGCATGGACATGGGCCACATCCTCTGGGAGTCGATGTTTGGCAGGATTTTTGGCACCACCAACCCTCTGTGGGGGAGCGCGACAATTTGCGGGGGTGGGCTCCATAACGTGCTGTCACTTTTGCTCGGGTCTCCCGGCAATTCCGAGGTGGATATCGAGCGCTGCAATCATGTTGTTTTGTGGGGGTCGCAGTTCGGTCACGGGGCGAACAACAATCCGGGGCCGGGGGTGCGCCACATGGCCGAAGCGAGAAAGAGAGGGGCGAAGCTGAAGGTCGTGGACCCCATATGTGGTCATGCTGCGGGGAAAGCCGATGAATGGATCCCCATCATACCGGGCTCGGACGGTGCCCTGGCGCTCTGTGTCTGCAATCTGCTGTTGAACGATTTCGGGATATATGATGCTGACTTCCTGAAGAAGAAGACGAATGCGCCGTATTTGGTTCTCGAAGACGGTCACTATGCGAGGGACGAGAAAAGCGGAAAGCCGCTGTTGTGGGATTCCGTGGACAGCGCACCCAGGACATACGACGACGCGGGTGCGAAAGATTACGCCCTGGAAGGAAAGTACGAAATCGGGAGCAGGAAATGCAGGCCGGTGTTCGACCTTCTGAAGGAACACCTGAAGAAATACCCTGTGGAAAAAGTTTCCAGGATAGCGGGTGTCCCGGAGGAGACGATCCGGCGTCTGGCAAAGGAATTCGGGGAGGCGGCACAAGTAGGCGCCACGACTGACTGGAAAGGCCATACGCTTCCATTCCGCCCTGCAGCTATCGAAACCAAGAGGGGAGGGACCACCCACAAAAATGGTTTCTGGAACACCTTTGCCATCACACTGCCCAACATCCTGGTCGGAGCGATCGACGCGCCCGGTGGCCTTCTCGGCGCCGGCACCACGGGGCCCTTCGGACTCTGGAAACCGAAACCGTTGAGTGAATCCCTGGACGGGATTATTACAATCGGGATAGGTCATCTGACCGACGCGATAGGCCTTGACCAGTGCTATCCTCCCAGAAAGGCGTCGCGTCCCGATTCCATGGACTTGCGCAACCTGATGCCGTGCTCATATTTCAGATACGCGGTGCCTACATATGGAATTCATGACCCGGAAAAGTTCGGCATTCCCTACAAGCCGGAAGTCCTGATCATACACCGCTTTAACCCGATGTTGAGCCAGATGGACCCAAGGGCCGTTGCCGAAGCGTTGAAAACCTTCAAGTTTATTATTTCCTTCGTTTCGGGACGAATCGACGAGACGAACGAGTTCGCGGACCTCATAATTCCCGAGGCACACGATCTCGAACGGTGGTGG
>CAYOYU010000025.1:7828-17052 GCA_964408265.1 uncultured Syntrophorhabdaceae bacterium | reverse complement strand
TTTGCCGCGTTCCTTCCGCCCGGACCGGGTCCATGGTCAGGGCAGGTCCTGCAGCCCGTGGTGGATCCCCCTGCCGGAGTTAGACACGTGTGGGATTTTATGATGGATGTTGTGGAGCGTCTGGGGCTGCTGTCCGACATGAACGAGATGATCAACGTGAAGTTCGGCCTTGGCATGGCCGACGAATTGAAGCTGAAGCCGGATGTGAAGTATACCGTTGAAGACGTGGCGAAGAGGACGGTGGGCCTCATGACCGGCAAGGGATACCCCGAGGACTGGTTCCGTGACCACTGCTCCATGGAATTCTATGAAAGGACCGTGGAAGAGGCATTTCCCGTTCAGTTCTCGGATGCCAGAATCCCTCTCTACCTGGAACACCTGATTGACTGCAGGACCGAGGTGAGGCAGCTGACAAAGGAGATGGGAATGGACTGGTGGGACACTTCCTATTATCATCCTTTCCCCGAGTGGCATCCCTGCCCTGCCCATGAGGTGGATGACAAAGAATACGACCTGTACATTGCCAACGGAAAACTGCCCCTCCACCAATGGACGGTTCTTGTGCAAAACCCCTGGGTGGATGACATATCAAGACGCAACCACCTCGATTATCAGATCCTCCTTCATACGAGTGCGGCAGAGAAGAGGGGGATTAAGGATGGAGACATGATCTGGGTCGAATCCGGTACAAACAGGGTAAAAGGAAAGGTGCGAGTCACCGAGTGTGTTCATCCGCTGGTGGTAGGGACTTTTTCCATTCTGGGCCAGTGGGCGAAAGATAAAACCCACGCCAAAGGGAAAGGAGTCCATTTCAACTCCCTCATCAAATTTGACTGGAGTATGGTCGATACTCTCTCTGGACAGCTCGATTACTGTGCAAAGGTCAAGGTCTATAAAGCGCGGGATTGATGAGGGACGGATAGCGGATAAATCGAGAATGGAGGGGAACTGAGATGGCAAGATATGGGATGGTTATCGACCTGGACACATGCATCGGCTGCAACGGATGCGTGGTGGCCTGCAAGGCGGAACATGGGACGCAGCCGGGGGTTTTCTGGGGATACGTCCTGCAGAAGGAATACGGCAAGACGCCCGATGTGGCGAGACTCTTCCTGCCGGTTCTCTGCAATCACTGCGAGAATGCGCCCTGTGAAGAAGTCTGCCCCACGGGCGCCACGTACCGGAGCAAGGATGGCATCGTCTTGATCGATTATGGCAAATGTATCGGCTGCAAGGCCTGTGTGACGGCGTGTCCCTACAATATCCGCTGGTATATAGAGAAGGAGGAGTTCTATTTTCCGAACACGCCCATCCCTGCCGGGGTAGATGAGCTAAGGGGTCATGAGAAGATCGTACAGAAATGCAATTTCTGTGTTGACAGATTGTCCAGAGGGGAAGAACCGAAATGCGTGGAGGTCTGTCAAGCCTGTTGCAGAACTTTTGGAGATCTGGATGACCCGGAAAGCAAGGTATCCAAACTAATGAAGGAGGAAAGGACCTTCACGCTTCGGCCTGAGGCAGGAACCAATCCGAGCGTTCACTACATACTAAGCAAGAGGCTCGATATTATCAAGATAAAGTGAAACCCAACAAATGAGCCTCTCTGCTTCCGAGAAAGAAAAGATCATGAAAGGAGAAGAACTATGATACAGAATGAAGGACTCAAACAAGTTGCCGTCGGAATGTTCGGCATGACAGAGGAAGACATGGCCAGGGTAACGCCTGAGCTCGAAGGCGAACTCCTGAATGCAATGTCCAAAGCACAGAAATACAGACTAGTGGCCGAGGTGGTGAGTTCCAAGTATTGCTTTGCCGGACTTCAGGTGGGACAGCGGTACGTCGTTGAACGGGGTCAGCAGCTTAACCCGGCAGACAGCACCGCACCCATGTGCCTCGGCGCCATCGCCCCGCTGACGGAAAAAGCCCTGACCCTGGTCGATCGGATGTCCCATAACGGCGATGTTACGGCCCACCTTAGAGGATTCCGTTGTACCGACCCGGGTCTCGGCCTCGGTGGATTGGGCTGTGTGGAATTCAAGATAGAAATTGAAGAAATAGGCTAGGGAAAAACCTCCTGCGCGGTGGACGGGCGAAGGTTCTGAGAGTCATATGGATGCAACATATCTTTTCGCCAGGAACTTCGGAAACATCAGCTACGAGGATCTGTCGGCGGATATCGTGGAAGTTACCAAGAGCGAGATCCTGGATACCCTCGGAGTGGCAATCGCCGGGTTTATGCAGCCGGGAGCGCAAGAACTCCGGGAACTGGTTCAGCAGTGGGGCGGTACGCAAGAGAGCAGTATTATAGGTTGCAGCCGAAAGGTTCCCGCTCCCAACGCAGCTCAGGTGAACGCGAACATGGCACACGCCTGGGACTATGATGACGTGCACGAGACTGCATTCGTGCATCCCGGTGTGGTTGCCATTCCCGCGGCACTGGCCGCAGCTGAGCTGAGAGGGGGGCTAAGCGGAAAAGAACTAATTACGGTTGTTGCACTTGGTGTGGATACGATAAGCAGACTTGGGTTGGCCACAAGACCCGGGGTGAACCCTCCCGAGACCGGGTGGCACTTCACCACACTCTACGGTTATCCCACTGCTGCTCTCATGGTCGGGCGAGTCCTGGGGTTGGATGAAGAGAGGATGGTCAATGCCTTTGGCATCGCCTATCATCAGTGTGGCGGGAACAATCAGAGCATCATCGACGGGGCACTGACGAAACGGATGGGGCCGGGTTTTTCGGTGAGAGGAGGCTTATCGGCAGCATTGATGGCTGCCAAAGGGGTCACTGGTGCCAGGAATTGTCTCGAAGGAGAACACGGGCTCTACAAGATGTACCATTGCGGCGAGTACGACCGGAACATCCTGACCCGTGATCTGGGCCGTCGCTTTGAGGGGATAAACGTCTCCATTAAACCCTACCCCTGCTGCAGGGGAACGCACCTTTCAATCGAAGCAGCACTGACTATGGCCAGTAAATGGGACATAGACTCCGAAAATGTGAAGGAGATTGTACTGACAACCGGAGCGGCCAATTATAGCCTGCTATGCACGCCTGTTGAGATAAAGGTGAGACCGAGGACACCCGTTGATGCCCAGTACAGTATTCCATGGGGAGTGGCGGCTGCTATGGCCAACAGACGGGTAACAATATCGGATTTCACCGAAAGAGGTATCTCGAACCAGACGATACTGGGTGTTGCGGGAAAAGTGAAGATCGAAGTGGACCCGGCCTTGACGAGGCGAAGGGGGATAGAACCTGTAAAACTCAAGGTTGCCATGAATGACGGGCGAATCTTCCTCGACGGGATCGACTGTGCCCTGGGTTCTCGTGAGCGGCCCTTGTCTTTCGGTGACTGCGCCAGAAAATTTGAGGATTGTACGACTCTGGCACGTGATTGGGGGTTGGAGATCGATGCAAGGAAGGTCACAGACCTTGTGGGAAATCTTGAAGGAGTGAGGGACCTGCGTCAGGTCATCAGCCTCTTCACATGAGATCGAGACGAGCCGGTCCCGATAGAGACAGGAGGATGGCAGATGGGGATTGAGAGCAAAAAGACCATTTGTTCCATCTGCAGCATGCACTGCGGGATCAACGCCTACGTTCAGGATGGTCGTGTTATCAAAGTTGAAGGTGCAGAAGAAAACCCCGTGAACAGAGGGAAACTCTGTGTAAAGGGCGCATCGAATCTTGAGTATATCTACCATCCCGAACGGATAGGCACCCCCCTGATACGAAAAGGAGAAAGAGCCTCCGGTAAATTCGTTCCTGTATCCTGGGATGAAGCTCTGAATATGATCGTTTCGAGGCTCCAGGAGATCAGAGGCGAGACGGGGCCGGAATCAGTAGTCTTCTTCGTGGGCTTTCCCAAGTGGCTAAGGCCTTTCCTTAGACGGCTGGCCCATTCCTTCGGTTCCCCGAACTATTGCAGCGAGTCAAGCACCTGCTACTTTGCCACAACCCTGGCCAATCACCTGAACTACGGGTGCGAGGCCTTTCCTGATCTCAAGAACACCGGCTGTATTCTCAACTGGAGCAGAAATCCTTATTCCTCCATGACCCCGTTGGTCCCCCATTTCCTCAATGCTCTTGAAAGCGGGGCAAAGCTGATAGATGTGGGTCCGCTAGTTACGCCCCTCTCCAAACGCGCCGATATCCATCTCAGGATTCGTCCCGGCACTTCCGGAGCGCTTGCTCTTGGCATGGCACAGGTGATTATCGAAGAAGGGTTGTATGACCGGGAATTCGTGGAGAACTGGACGATAGGGTTTGAAGAATACCGGGCATACACGGGGAAGTTTTCTCCTCAAGTCACAGAGCGCATCACCAACGTGCCGAGAGAGAAAATAATCGAGGCAGCCAGACTCTACGCAACCTCGCGACCGGCTGCCATGGTCAACAGCGCCAGCGTCACCGTCCATCATACGAATGGCGTGCAAAACCATCGTGCCATTACCGCCCTCATAGGACTTGCCGGGAATTTTGACCGGAAAGGTGGAAACCAGGTGGTTCCCAAGTCCTACTACCAGACGCCTACCGGGTTGAAGACCCGTGAACATGAATTTGAACAGGTCCGGTGTTGGAAAGAGATGTCTCCCCGGATCGGTGAGGATCGCTATCCGGTATGGTGCAGGATGATCGATGAGGCTCAGGCCACCATGCTTCCCTTCCAAATCCAGAGTGGCAAGCCTTACCCAATCCGCGCAATTGTGGGATTCGGCCTTAACCACCGTATGTGGCCCGGATCGGATTTCATGAGAGAAAGCTTGCGAAAGGTCGATTTATTCGTGCAGACCGATCTTTTTATGACCGATTCAGCGAAGCTTGCGGATGTTGTGCTGCCCGCCTGTAGTTCCTTCGAGCGAAGCGAGCTTAAGATATACTCTTCGAGGTATGCCATTTGGACCGAGCCCGTCATCCCCCCCCTGGGTGAGTCGCGTTCCGACGTCGATATCATTCTCGATCTTGCCCAAAGGCTCGGCCTAAGGGACCCACTGCTGTCTCGGGGGCAGGAGGCATGTCTGGACTGGATATTTGAGCCCTCAGGTGTGAGGATAGGGGAGATCAAGGGGCATTCCGGAGGACTCTTCCTGACTGATCAGGGGCCAACCCTTTACGAGAAATACAGGGAATCGGGATTCCCTACACCTTCGGGTAAGATGGAGTTTACCTCCCTGGTGCTGAAAGGGGCAGGCATAGAGCCTCTTCCGGTATACAAAGAACCGAAACAGAGCCCATTCTCTACTCCTGAATCGGCTGCCCAATACCCCCTTATCCTGACCACCGGTGCCCGGCTCCCCATGTTCATGCATTCGAGGTTGTATCGGCTGCCAGCGATGAGGAAATTACGTCCTGATCCTATAGTCGACATGAACCCTGCGGATATCCTGGCTCGGGGCATTGCGCCTGGGGAGTGGGTGATGCTTGTCACGCCCAGAAGCTCCATCCGTGTTCGGGCCCATTCAACAGAAGCGGTCCCGGAAGGCGTTGTCAGCATGTACCATGACTTTCCCACTGCGGATGTGAATGAACTCATTGATCCGGACTACCGTGACCCCATTTCCGGCTTTCCGGGCTATAAGTCTCTTCTCTGTGAAGTGAGAAGATTCAAACAGGAAAGAAATACGTGATGAACGGAATATGCCCTGATCTGCAAGATGCGCAGTAGTGAGCGTGCGGGGTGTTGACTTCGTAATATAATATTGTTATAAGGAAAGGAGTTTATGAATATTTCATCCTACTTCCTCATCGAATTCACCATTAGGGACAGGATATTAAGCGGTCAACTTCATCCTGGCGAAAAGTTGCCCACGGAGAAGGAACTGTCCGACCAGTTTGGCGTCAGCGTGATCACAGTCCGAACGGCTCTGGCTAAGCTCGAAGCCGAAGGGCTTATTCTGAGAAAAGCCGGCAAAGGGACATTCGTCAGGGGAGACATCAATCTCAATAAACCCATGATGATCCGGATGGAAACAACTAAGGGGGCCTTTCGTTACTCCTTCGAGAAACCCAGCGGATACCGGGTGAAGGTGCTGGGACTTGAAGAGGGAAAGATTGGCGATACACGGATATCGGAGAATCTCGCAAAGTTCCTCGGCAAGACGAAGGAAGACCACGTGGGGATAGTACGCCGCGTCCGGTTGGTGAATGAAATCCCCGTTCAGTATGTTGAAAACTTTATTCCCGTAGATATGATGAAATACTTGACCGTGGAAGATCTTTCCGAAAGGACTCTTCAAAACATTCTGAGAGAGAAGGCAGGTTTGGAAGTCGGAGCAAACGAGATGTATATCGAGGGTATCCCGGCGGAGGCCGATATCGCCGAGATATTGCAATGCGCGGTCTTCATCCCCCTCATCCTGTTCCGGTCCTATTTCTGGTTTGCCACCGGTGAACCGTATTCTGTGACGAATCTTTTTGGAAATCCGCTATATGTGAAACACTGTATCTCATCGGGAACTGCAGAATTCAATTCATAGATGCAAATCATTACCCGGAAGTACCACTCAAGCGCTCGTAATCGCCTACCAGCCAACGACTTTCCGCTAGGGACCAGTTCTCTCCGGAAGTCCTTTATCTTCCTCTCCTGCCATTTCGATCCAGAATTTCTTAGCAAAAAGCCACGGGATACCCGTGGCGAAGGAACATACACGCCGTAGCCCGACTTCTTTTGGAATGAGGAGATATTTTTTTGGGGTTACAGAAGCAGAAAACTATTGACATTATAATATCATATTTTTATGATAACTATATAGTAAAGGCGAAGGGTCGTTTCTTTGGATTATCGTGGATCGGATTCTGAGACGGAAGGCGTGGGCCAGTACTGAAGGGGATGGTTGTGGAGAGGCGAATAAGTACAAGCTTAGGAGGTCTGAGTCGTGAATTCAGAGCGGTTTATCTCCATCATCGGGAGAAGTAACTTGAAGATCGGACCCTATACCTTTGAGGAATTCAAAGCACTGGCCGCCAAATTCCACGGATACCCGGCTCCCGGCCTCCTCATAGGGGGCTACATGGTGGGGGCAGCCCGGGCACGGCTCCCCGAAGGTACCCTGTTCGAGGCGTTTGTAGAGACACGGAAATGCCTCCCCGACGCGGTGCAACTCCTCACTCCGTGTACAACCGGGAACAACTGGATGCATATCGTCAACCTGGGGCGATATGCCCTGTCACTCTATGACAAGTATACCGGAGAAGGAGTACGGGTATCTATTGACTGCGGTAGGCTGAAGGACTTCCCGGAGATTCAGGGCTGGTTCATGAAGTCCGTGCCCAAGGCGGATCAGGATTCAACAAGGCTGCTGGAGGAGATCGAAGAGGCAGCCGACTCCATTTTCACCATCAGAGAAGTCAGGATCCGTGCCGATTATTTGGATAGACACGCGATGAAGCGGATAGGCACCTGCCCCGTCTGTCACGAGGCGTATCCTGAAGCGGATGGTGCCATCTGCAGAGGCTGTCAGGGGGAGGAGCCATACCTGCCGGCAGTGAACGAGCCTGAACGCCATTCCCCTCCGCTTGTATCCGTCCCGGTTTCTCGGGCAGTGGGCCGGAAGGCTCTTCACGACATGACCGAGATCATTCCCGGCATAAGCAAGAAGGCCGCAGTTTCAGCCGGTCACACGATTACGGGCGGCGATGTCTGCCGCCTGCAGCGTATGGGTAGAAACCACGTGTACGTGGAGGAGGATCCGGGTAGGGAATGGGTGCACGAAAACGAAGCAGTGAAGATCCTTGCAGAAAGAATTGCCGGGCCGGGGATTGTCTACCGGCTTCCCCCGAAGGAAGGCAAGATAGAATTCCTGGCGGAACATGAAGGGCTGCTTGATGTGAATGTAGAGAAACTGGTCCGATTCAACCTCTGCCCTGATGTAATGCTGGCTACTCGGCACAACAACAGTGTCGTCGAGGAAGGACGGGGCGTTGGTGGGTGCAGGACCATACCGCTCTACATTTCCCGCGAACTCTTCAGCAGGGCGATTGGGGCCCTGGGAGACGGGCACCTACTGAGCGTTCTGCGCATGCGCAAGGTGAGGGCGGGGGTCCTTATTACAGGAAGTGAGGTGTTCCAGGGACTGATCGAAGACAGATTTCTTCCCATAGTCGTAGCCAAGCTGGAGCGATTTGGCGGGACCGTCGTCGACTCAGTCGTCGCGCCCGACGATGCAAAGGTTATTGGTGACGGCATCAACAGGCTGATTTCGCAACAGGTCGACCTCCTCATAACCACAGGAGGGATGTCCGTAGACCCGGAGGATGTGACCCGACAGGCACTCCTCGATCTGGGGGTGCAGGGAGCCCTTTACGGTATGCCGGTGCTTCCGGGCACCATGACGCTCACAGGACGGCTGGGCGACGTGCAGGTGATAGGGTTGCCTGCCTGTGCGTTGTACCACAAGGTGACGGGATTTGACCTTCTTCTTCCCAGGCTGTTGGCGGGCAAAGAAATAACCCGAAAAGGTCTTGCTCTGATGTCGGAGGGTGGATTCTGCCTCGGATGTCAGAGCTGCACGTTCCCGAAATGTCCCTATGGAAGTTAGGAAGAAGGATAAGCCGAGCCGCGGGTTCGGCACGGACTAGATGATGACAATTCAAGACGCTGAGCGAATGAAAGAGGTGGATGAATGAAGAAGACAGCGATATTCAAGCGGCTTATTTTTGACAAAGAAATCCTCGTGATGCCGGGTGCCTATGACGCGGTATCTGCGAAGATCATAGAAGATATGGGCTTTAAGGCTGTT
This sequence comes from uncultured Syntrophorhabdaceae bacterium, assembly GCA_964408265.1. Taxonomy (GTDB): domain Bacteria; phylum Desulfobacterota; class Syntrophorhabdia; order Syntrophorhabdales; family Syntrophorhabdaceae; genus CAYOYU01. The sequence continues at coordinate 8,310 of CAYOYU010000025.1, read as the reverse complement.
TCGCTGGGAGGATATGCCGCCTCTGCTTCGCTTCTTGGGAAGCCGGACGTCTCCCTTCTGACCCTTACCGAAATAGCCAACTACACCAGGAACGTGGTCGAGGCGGTGGATGTCCCAGTTTTCACGGACGGCGACACCGGTCACGGCAACGCGACGAATGTCATACGGACTACGCGAGAATTGGAAAATGCAGGAGCGGCGGGCTTTTTCCTCGAGGACCAGGTCTTCCCCAAGCGTTGCGGGCACACCGAAGGCAAGCAGGTGGTCGGCGTAGAGGCAATGGTGGCCAAGATCAAGGCCGCTGTGGATACAAGAAGAGATCCCGATTTCGTCATTATGGCCCGTACCGATGCCCTTGCTGTCTACGGTATAGAGGCAGCGATAGAAAGGGCAAACCGATATCGGGAAGCAGGCGCGGACCTGCTCTTTGTCGAAGCCCCCACATCCATGGAGGAGATGATCAGGATGAACCGCGAAGTGGA
>CAYOYU010000025.1:0-7818 GCA_964408265.1 uncultured Syntrophorhabdaceae bacterium | reverse complement strand
AGTGGATGGGCCGACCCTGGCGATACAGGCGGAAGGGGGAAGGACACCGGTCTTCACACCTCGGCAGCTCGAAGATATAGGATACAGCACGGTCGTCTACCCGGGGTCGTGCCTCTTTGCCGCTGCATGGGCGGTGAAGTATGTCATGGAGAAGCTTGTGGCAACAGGCACTACCGCCGCCTGTACCGACAGAATGATCACCTTTCCCGATTTCAACAATTTCATAGGATTGAACGAGGTGAGGGAAAAAGAGCTTCACTACTATCGGGAGCTGCTCCGGCAGGAGGGGAAGTGATGCGGCATCGCTGCGTGATCATGAGAGGGGGAACGAGCAAGGGGGTCTTCTTCCATGAAAACGAGCTGCCCCGAAATATTGCGGAGAGAACGCGGAGGATACTGAGGATCTTTGGAAGTCCCGATAAGAGACAGATCGATGGACTGGGAGGGGCGGAGATGGGCACGAGCAAGGTGGTCATAGTCGGGCCGTCGAGCCGCAAGGATGCAGACGTGGATTACGTTTTCGGCCAGGTCGGCATCGCCGAGCCAATTGTCGATTTCGGTTCAATCTGCGGCAATCTGTCCGCTGCCGTGGGCCCCTTTGCCATCGACGAGGGCCTGGTCAAAGCAACGGAACCGAAGACCACCGTGCGCATCTTCTGTCCTAATCTGGACAAATACCTTTCCACAGAAGTTGAGGTTCGCGACGGGAAAGCCGTGTACGAAGGTGATTTTACAATCGATGGTGTTCCAGGAAGCGGATCGAGAGTTTCGTTGGACTATTCCGACACAGAAGGCGCGATCACCGGACATCTTCTCCCTACCGGCAACAGAAAAGACGAACTGCATTTCAGCGGATTCGGGGCGATCCAGGTCTCCATCGTCGACGCGGCCTCTTTAATCGTATTCGTACGGGCTGCCGAGCTGGGCCTGAAGGGCCCGGAGACGCCTGAACACCTTGAGGGCAAGGAAGGACTGCTCCAGATCCTTGACCTGATCAGAGGACGGGTTCAGGAAATGGTCCACCTGAAAGACCGAAATTCTATCCAACCCCTCGTGGCGATTGTCCAGAAGCCTCTGGCCTGGGTTAATTTCGCAACGAACCGGACCATGGAGCCGGAAGAGGTGGACATACTCTCCAAGGTCTACGCGCAGGGCATGATGCATAGGACGTACCCCGGAACAGGGTGCATAGCGACCGGGGCTGCCGCCCGGATGAAAGGAACCGTCGTGAATGAACTCCTTTCCGAAGAGCAGAATAGAAAAGACGAAATCACTATAGGCCATTTTTCGGGGACGGTACCGGTAGAGGTCAGGGTGCGTGATGAGGCCGGCGCGTTCAGACTCGAAAGGGCAGCGCTCTTCAGAACTGCCAGGAGAATCATGGACGGATATGCGTATATCTGATTTCCCGGGAGATCATTTCGATTGTTGTGAGGAGGTGCAACTGTGAGCAACCAAAACGTAGTACAGAAGATTCTGGCACATGCAGCGGGAAGAGACAGGGTTATCACAGGCGAATACGTGACTGTCCGTTCGTCCCGTCCTGTCACGCTTTGCGGTGACAGTATGGCCCGCGGGCCGGTGCAGATGCTGCAGACCGGTGCAAAGGAGGTCTTTGACCCGAAAATGGTGAAGATTGTGGTGGGACATATGGGGGCAGGAGGCAGCAGCAGTCTCGGCGAGATCCGCCGTCAGTTCCGTTCCTGGGCAAAAGAGATGAACATACCGAGGGAGAACATCTTCGACCTTGGGCATCAAGGGGTGGAGCATGTAGTGGCAGGAGAACAGTGCTGGGCTCTTCCCGGTGAAGTCTATCTATCGGTTACCAATGGCCACACTACCTCCCTGGGAGCCCTGGGAGGATTTGCGGTGACGCTCTCTTATGAGTCCGGGGCTTATCTTGTGAAAGGGCACACGTGGATACAGGTACCCAAGGTGGCCCGGTTTACGCTGACCGGCAAACCGAAGGAGGGTGTTTGCTCGAGGGACGTTTATGAGTACGTTCTCGGCCAGATCGGTCCCACGGGCACGCCGGGACAGGTGATCAAGTGGGATGGCGACTACGTTGACGGCCTCGACATGGACAGCCGTTTTGCCCTCTGTGCGAATGCCCTCTTTTCTTCCGCATGGACGGCAGTGATAGAGCCCGACGAGACCACCATGGGATACGTACGCGGTCGGACAAAGGACCCTTTTACACCCCTTTTCAGCGATCCCGATGCGGAGTACGCGCAGCAGAAGATGTTTGATGTCTCGTCAGTAGACCCTCAGATCGTACCGCCTCCGGAACGGACCCACGTCTATCCTGTGCCGGCCTATCAGGGAAAGAAGATAAGCCACGGCTTCATCGGTACCTGTGCCAACGGCCGGATGGAGGATATGCGCGTAGCTGCCCGGATCCTGCAGGGGCGAAAAGTCCACCCTGATGTACTCTTGAATATTACGCCTGCCTCCACCCTCATTCTCAGGCAGTGCATGGAGGAAGGAATCCTTCAGGCTTTTGTGGAAGCGGGAGCCTTCCTGCCCCCTCCCGCCTGCGGAATGTGCGTGGTGGGTGCAAATATGCCCCTTGGTGATGGAGACGTCTGCCTTTCTTCGGGGACCTGCAACTATCCCGGCCGTATGGGAAGCCACAAGGCAGAGATATTCCTGTGCTCGCCGGCAACGGTCGCAGCTTCGGCAGTGGCCGGCGAAATTACCGATCCCCGGGACTTTCTGTAGGAGGGGGTCAGATGGCTTCGAGACGCATTCTGAGAGGTCGGGCCTACTGTCTGGGCGGGGTGCTTGACGTTGACTGGGATATATCCCCCGTGGAAGACATGTTCTTCATCCGGGATGCAGGAGTACGCGGTATAAGTTACGAAGACCAGATGAAGCGGCTTGCCGCGCATTGCCTCGTTGAAGCCGATCCCGGCTTCCTGCGCACCATCCGGCGGGGAGATTTTCTCGTGGGAAGCAGAGGGGTAGGGTGGGGACACGGGCATGACCATGCCGCCATGGCATTGAAGGCTGTCGGAATCGGTGCAGTCATCTGTGAGACCACCACCATCAACTTCAAGAGAAACTGCATAAATCATGGTCTCCCTCTGGTCGAGATAGAAGATATTTTCTCCAAGATAGAAACCGGTGATGACCTGGAACTCGATCTGGAAGAAGGGAGCCTGAGAGTCCTTGCGTCAGGATCGGCATATTGGTTTGAAAGCTACCCCCGGTTTATTCTGGACACGCTTTACGCCGGCGGTATTTACGAGCAAATCAAGAGCATTATCGACAGGGTGGATTCCCGCTGAATAAGAACTGAGGAGGAGATGGAATGGATAGGGTACTTAGAGGCAGGGCCTGGCGGTTTGAAGGAGTTATGGATGTGGACTGGGAAATATGCCCGGTGGAGCACATGAACGCCTTTCGGGACGGTCCCAGCCAGACCTACGAGCAACGCCTGGAAGAGTTGGGACGGCATTGCATGACCACCATCGATCCTGAGTTTCCCCGCAAGGTGCAGCAGGGTGACATCGTCGTAGGCGGCGACGGGTTCGGTTATGGCCACGACCACGATCATGCCTGTATGTCGTTGCGGGGAGCCGGAGTGGCGGCCGTCCTGTGTGAAACGACGAACAGTAATTTTATGCGGAATGCTGTACATCATGGTCTTCCCGTCGTAGAGGTGAGCGGTATCATGAAAAGCACCACAACGGGCGATGAACTTGAGGTAGATCTCGCGCAGGGGGTCGTGCGCAATCTTACCAATGGGAAGCAACTCTATTTTGTCCCCTATCCGGATTTTCTCCTGCAGATCATTCAGGCAGGAGGCCTGTATAAGCAACTGGAGGCAAAGGTAAAAGCTGGAACCTTGTCATGGTCCCCTGACAGCGAGAATCCGTGAGGCCCGCCGAAGCTCCGGAAACATGCGTAAGGAGGTAATAGTTGTGGAAGAGAAGATGAACCGGAGAGATTTCCCGAAAGCGTCAGCGACCGCCGCGGCGTCCCTAACCGCAGGAACAAATCCCTCCATGCCTCCAGTTACAGGCTCAGGGGCCGAGCTGAGGACTATCCAGTTCAATGCGCCCCAAGCCAGCAGCGGTGGTTCGCTGATGCAAGCGCTGTGGAAAAGAAGGTCTTCCGGAGCCGATGTGGGATCTATTTCGCAAAACGCATATCTCTTTTGCGCCGCAAAGGGGTTGGCGACTGTGGTCCGGGAATCCTTCCCGGAGGCACTTTCGAAGGTCATGAAGCTGCGGCCAGATCATAAGATTATTCTCGTACAGTCAGTGGGGTACCCGAAATAGGAGGGAGGCAGGAGACCAAGTTTTGTTATTGGTGCGAGGCTCACGTACGATGAGAGAGTTCGATCAAAAAGTTGTGCTGGTAACGGGTTCGAGTTCGGGTATCGGAAGGGCGGCTGCCTTGGCATTTGCGAGGGAAGGCGCAAAGGTCGTGGTGAACGGCAACACAAATAGGGCTGGTGGCGAGGAGGCAGTCCACATGATCAGGGATACGGGCGGTGATGCCATCTTTATCAGGGCCGATGTCTCCAATGAAATGGAAACAATGGCAATGGTAGACGAAATAGTCCACAAGTATGGACGTTTGGACTGTGCGTACAACAACGCAGGAGGCAGCAGAAACTTTGCGTCCACGGCCGAATATTCCGCAGAGGACTGGGACCGGAATATTAACCTCAATTTAAAGGGCGTCTGGCTCTGCATGAAATATGAAATCCCTGTCATGGCCAGGCAGGGCAAAGGGGCCATCGTAAACTGCTCTTCGGTGGTAGGTCTGGTCGGGCACCAGGCGGGTGTCTCCGCGTACTGTGCCGCCAAGCACGGCGTGATAGGTCTCACGAAGGTGGCAGCCCTCGAGTATGCGAAATCTGGCATCCGCGTCAACGCTCTCGCAACAGGCCCGGTAGGCACACCCTTAATAAACGGTCTCCTCGCTGATCATCCTGAAATGAGGGAAACCTTCCTCGTGGGATGTCCCATGGGCAGGCTCGCTGAGCCGGAAGAGATCGCAGAAGCTGCTCTCTGGCTCTGTTCCGACAGAGCTTCCTTTATTACGGGTGCGACGCTCCCCGTGGACGGAGGTATGCTATCGCAGTAGCGGTTCGTGTGTAAAGGCGACAGGGAGACAATTCCATAAGAGGGGGGATACACCATGAATTCTGAAAAACTGTTTGAACCCATAATGATCGGGCCGGTACAAATCAAGAACAGGCTTGCCGTGGCTCCCATGACTGGAAGAGGAGACCAGGACGGGCATCCAACTCTTCAATATACGAGCTACTATAACGCAAGGGCGCTTGGAGGGTACGGATTGATCACCACCGGTGCCATAGTAACCAATGAAGAGGCTGCGGAAGACGCTCCTGGAGTGACCAATCTGTATATAGGTAAAGCTAAGAACTTTGTGCGATACGGCAAGTTCTGGTGGGGATTTGCGGACTCGATACATTCCATGGGGACCGACACGAAAATTTTTGCCGAGATGAGCCTTGGCTTTGGCAGGCAGAGCGGAATAGTTGGTGCCAAAGGGGCTTCGCCGATACCCATGGACATAAATGGCTTCCGGACAAACTGGAACCAGCATTTCATGAAGGATCACAGATATTTTGTTCGTGATCCCAGTGAGTTCTTCGCCGGGATCGTTCCTAGGGAAATGACAATCGAAGAGATACATGAAGATCAACTTTCCTTTGTTAATGCCTGTGTGCTTGCCATCGTCTATGGTTTCGACGGCATTACCTTGCATTTTTGTCATGGGTATTTGGGGCACCAATTCCTATCCCCCCGCACTAATCAGCGTAAGGATGAGTATGGGGGGTCGCTTAAGAACCGTGCCCGAATTCTGCTGGAGCTGGTCGCTATGCTAAAAGCAACTTTTGGAGCCACGGTGCCTATAGTAGTACGGATAAGCGCCGAGGAAAGGCAAAGAGATGGCAACAGTGCCGAGGATCAGCGGCAGATAGCCGTCTGGTGTGAAGAAGCGGGCGCAGACGCGATCGACCTAAGCAGGGGATCCGGTTATGATGACATGACGGCTATGATCGGATACGAAGGGGACAACATCGAACTGCTCAAGCTGGCAAAGGAACTAAAGAAGGCAGTTAGGGTGCCCGTCATAATGCCCGGTCTGCAGACTCCGGAAGTGGCTGAACTGGCGGTCAGAGACGGTGATATAGATATCGTATCTCATGCCAGGGAATCGATGGCCGACCCTGAGTGGCCAAACAAAGTAAAGGAAGGCCGAACAAGTGAAATCCTGAAGTGCACCAGGTGCGACTGGTGCGCGGGAATGGGCACTTTCGGAGGGACATGGTCCACTAACAGGTGCACGGTGAACCCCAATTCCGGCTTTGAACAGTACATGCCTGAATGCTGGCCAAAGCCAAACAAAGTGAAAGTCCCTGAAACCTTGGCCCGCTGGCAGCCCGGTAGACGGTGGGAGCCGTCTTGGAAGCCCGGTGAACCCGAGTCGATCTGAGATGCAGAGTGCATCTTGTTTCCGTGGCGACGGGCCAATCTACTTCGCCAACCCGGGGGGTAGCACAGGAGACGACCGTTATAGGAGGGGTTAATGAGGCTGGAGGATAAAGTTGCTATTGTCACCGGTGCAGCGCGCGGTATTGGACAGGAGTTCTGTTATGCCCTGGCCGCAGAGGGGGCCAAGGTCGTCGCTGTGGACATACTGTCCTGCGAAGAGACGATCGCCAAGGTCATGAGAGCCGGAGGCGAGGCCATGGGGATAACCACCGACGTTACCGACAGCCAGAGGACCCAGGCAATGGCCGCCCAGGTTGTGGAGCGCTTCGGGCGGATCGACATTCTGGTCAACAACGCTGCCGTCCTTGGTGGTCTCCGGCTGACCCCCTTCGAACAGATCCCGGAAGCCGAGTGGGATAGGGTGATGGAGGTGAACGTCAAGGGCATGTGGCTCTGCTCCAAAGCGGTCGTTCCCACAATGAGGAAGCAGGGGAAGGGCAGAATAATCAACATTTCATCCGGCATCATCTGGATGGGGGTTCCAATGTTATTGCACTATGTGGCGTCGAAGGGCGCCGTTATGTCGCTAAGTTGGGCGCTGGCGAGGGAACTTTCCGGCACAGGGATCAATGTAAATGTCATCACCCCTGGTGCGACCGATTCGGGGGCGTCGCGAAGTTTCGGGGACCCGGAGACGATTGCCCAAATCAGCGAACAGATGGTAGCCATGCAGATCATCAAACGGACTGAGCGGCCCTCCGACCTGTCCGGGACCCTGATTTTTCTGGCCTCCGAAGCCAGCGATTTCATCACGGGCCAGACGATCAACGTGGATGGAGGTTTGGTCCATCATTAACAAAAGCACGTATTGACGAGGATTACTATGAAAGACTTGGCAAGAGAGAACGAGCAGTTGAAGAAAGAAGATGAATTCTTGAAGGAACTGCTCCAGACGGTGACCAAGGGGCTTACCATCAGTGCAGATGTATGGCGTCGGGGCTATCTGGAACTCCTGACGAGCTCCCGGGTAGTGCAGGATAGAACATATGCGCAAAAATGAATAAAGGCCAACACGTCCGTCCCCGCATAGCGGCAGCATACATGTCCCCCGATGTGCGAATGCCCTACCTCCCCACCACCGCTTTGCCCGGGGGCGGACATCCCTCGCTTGAGAGGACTCCCGAAGGCATGGTCGGCACGATAGAGAACTCGGGATGACCAATAGAAAAGAATACGGAGGCATCTAACCCATGGACTTAACCCACCTCTTCACCACCGCCTTCTTCTTCGGGCTCCTCAACATCATCTTCATCAACATCATCCTCTCCGGGGATAATGC
>CAYOYU010000024.1:18004-32220 GCA_964408265.1 uncultured Syntrophorhabdaceae bacterium | reverse complement strand
GACAGCAGTTGCTTCTGGATACAAAAAGTGGTCAATATGTCTATACCACGTGCCATCCCGGCGAAAACGGAAGGCCGCCACGCTTCACATTCCCGTGCTCGCATGCACGGGTGCGTCCGGTGCAGGCACGGCTGCCATCGTAGGATCGCGCCGACGGTATTCTTCGCCCCCTTTCTTGTTGCAAACCGGCTCTATTTGCAGCTAGATTAGGGAATTGGATCTTTAGAAATACCTCTGCCGACGAATCAACCTGCGTTTCTGACAGGAGGGCTCGAATTCATGGCAGAGGGCAGCCGAATAACCACAACCGAGGAGGTACTGATGAGAGCAGCGGTGAGAATACTTTTTGTTATGGTTATCCTATTCGCCCTGGCGGCCCCGGCCTCTGTCCAGGCAGGTCCGATGAGCAACGGTGATGTGATCAAGCTTGTCAAAGCAGGAATGGGTGAGGCACTTATTCTCTCCGCCATTGATTCATCGGAGCCGGCCTTCGATATCTCTGCAGACGCCCTCATCAAGCTGAAAGAGGCAGGGGTCAGTGACCCCGTAATCAAGCGCGTGCTTGCAAGGAGCGCCTCCCCCGCGACCTCGCCCGTTGAGCCATCAAAAGGCGGGACGTGCAGGTTTCTCACTTCCGAGTCCATGCAGGCCATTATAGACGGCGACAAGCAGATCAACTTGAGTTTTCGGGAGCCAGACATCGATGAGGACATAAGCGCCGGGAGCACCATCGCCAGCTTCTTCACCCTGGGCATAGCGCCGGAAAAGGGTACGGTTTCGGCGCGCATCTCCGGCAACAGGGCCACGAACCGCATCAAATCAAAGAGCCCTGTATTCCCTGATCTGGCTACCGCTGAAGGTCAGTCCCCGGAAGATGCCTTTGCCCTTGTGAGGCTTGAGGTAAAGGGCAACGACAGAATCCTTATCGTTGGTGAGGCTTCCTCTTCGCTCTTCGGCGGCTATAAGGGACGCTCCAAGTTCAGGGAAGGCACACAGATCCCCTTAAAGCTGGAGCGAATACAAAGCGGTTGTACGCACGACGGGAATGTGATGAACCTTTTTCGTGGCGTTCCGGCGTCCCCCCTCCCACCGGGCGAGTACGCCTTGCTGTATGGCGAAAATTTCTTTGACTTTGGTGTAGATCCCTAACTTTAGGGGACCTGCCGCTTTGTGCGGCACAAAGCACGGAACTGAACAGGCTTTTCTCACTTTGTCCCGGGCAGAATCAATAACGATATTACGGTAGTTCCCATCTTTTGTGGTAGCAATAAAGCATACTGCTTCAATAGCAAGGACACCTTACTGCAGTGTACTATAATCAAGACATTGGTTCACCATGTTGAAATAATCGTCGCCTAACCTGGAATACCGTAGGCTCTGCCGCGCAGACCTGATTCCCCGATGACCGTCCTGAAACAATGCCGGCCATTACCGGCCTTCCCATGGGTACGGACAAGTGAGTCGGCAGACTCGGTGGGTTAATCTTGACTTTCCTCGTTGTAACTTGCCAGTTCGGTATTATATTCGGGTATGGATTCAACACAGATAACCAGAAGGAGGGCCTTATGATTGACTTGCAGATGAGCGAAGAAGAGGCAAAATTGTTGCTCAACATTACCGAGACATACCACTCCCACCTGGAGGTGGAGATCCACCGGACCAACCACAGGGAGTTCCGCGACGCCCTGAAGGTGCGGGAGACCGGCATAAAGGCCATCATCGAAAAGCTTAAAGGCGTGGTTAAAGCTTAGTAGCCGTAGCGTCCGGCCGATAGCCGTTCCCGGAGATTGTTGTTATGGGGCTAAAGGACCGTTGAACGGTAGGCTGCCGACTTGACAAGGAGTTCGTCTACCTGCCGCTGTATGACAGCCCGTTCCTCAACTGTTGTTTCCCGAATAATCCGGGCGGGCGAACCAAAAACGAGAGAGTTGGGAGGAATATGCGTGCCGGCGGTTACGAGGCTTCCCGCTCCCACCATGGATCCCGCAGACACAACCGCACCGTCGAGAACTATCGCATTAATTCCCACGAGCGCTGAGCCTTCCACGCGGGCTCCGTGAATTATTGCTCCGTGACTGATCAGGGCTCCTGGCCCGATGGTCACCGGATAATTCTCCGGCGCCTCCAGAAGGGCCAAGTCAAGAATGGCGGCTCGCCTGCCTATGAGGACCGAAGAGCTGTCCGCTCTCACCACCACCATGGGCCAGAGGCTCGCTTCCTCCTCAATCTGAACATCGCCTATGACCCTGGCCGAGATGTCTACGAAAGCGCTGGGATCTATGCGCGGAGATCTTCCGAGAAAACCGCTTATCCATGGAGTCTTCCTGCGTTTGGGCCGGTCCATTTAATCACCATACTCCTCGAGGTAGCGCTCGATGTAATCAGCCACCCTGGCTGCAGGCTCGTATACCCCGAAATGTCCTTCGCAAAGCACGTCCGCTTTCAGTGCCAGGAGCTTCTCCATGGAGGCTTGCCAGGCTTTCATGTCGGCGCCGAATTCTTTCAGAAATGGTCCGTGAATATCCTGGCCAAAGAGAATTCTTTGCCCTCCGTGATCGATATACGCGGACATGGAGCCCGGCGTGTGACCAGGCGTGTGCAGGCATACAAGCTTCTCCGCGCCGAATTGAAGGGAGGCCTCCGCTCCGCTGAGCTTCAGGTCCACGGGAAAGCCCGCAAACTTGACGCCATACCACCCGGCACCGGTCATTTCATTGTCGCCTCGCTCGACCGCGGCTGCATCGAGTTCGTGCATGACTATCCGAGCGCCGTATCGTTCACGGAATAAGGCTGCACCCCCCACGTGGTCTATATGACAGTGCGTGAGGACAATCGTGGTAAGCCGGGCCGGGTCCAAACCGACGTACCGCATATTCTCTATGATGGCGTTCACGCTCGCTCCGGCACCGGTATCTACGAGTATCAATTCGCCCAGATCGACAACATACACTGAACAGTCCCTCTGGTCCGTGATACTAGAATCACCCACAAGATAGACATCATTGCTTATTTCTTTCGGTTTCGTTTTCATATAGGCCTTGATAGATACTACCATTTTCTCTTGCCTGCTAAAAGAGAAATGCTCCCTTCGTCCCATACAGCATATAAATTGCGTCCTTTAACTCCTCTTGACTACCCGCCGTGGCCGTTGTATCATCAACGGACAAGGAGGTGGCGCATGAAAATAAGATGGTACGGACATGCAGCATTTGGCATCACGTCTCAATCAGGAACGAGGATCATAATAGATCCCTATGAATCAGGGGCTTTCGGGGGCGCGCTCGCCTATGGGCCAATCAAGGACGAGGCCGATATAGTCCTTACAAGCCACCAGCACGACGATCACAACCATACCCAGGGCATCAGGGGAAAGTTCACTCTCATTGAAAGCGCGGGCAGTTATGACGCTGCTGCGGTTCACTTGCGGGCAATACCCTCCTTCCACGACGCATCCAAAGGCTCCGAGAGGGGGGCTAACCTCATATTTGCCATAGATGTAGATGATCTGGTCGTGGTCCATCTTGGTGACCTCGGACATACCCTCGACCCTGACATGGTTTTGACCATAGGGGAGGTAGATGTCCTATTGCTCCCTGTCGGTGGTTTCTACACCATCGATGCCCACGAGGCCACGCTCACCATGGAGGCTCTCAGGCCTGCGGTTACCATACCCATGCATTATAGGACACCAAAATGTGACTTCCCTATCTCTCCGCTCGATGACTTTACACGAGGCAAGACCGCCGTCACAAGGTTCGATGTCTCCGATGTTGAGATCACTAAACAGTCCCTTCCTCTAAGTCCACAGATATTCGTCCTCCGGCACGAACTGTGAGCCAGACTCAAATGCTTACGAAACTCTTTTCGCGCCAGCAAATACAAGACCGCGTGAGAGAGCTTGCTTACCGCATCCAAGCGGACTTTGCTGACGAGCGGCTGCTCTTCGTTTGTCTGCTCAAGGGTTCCTTCATGTTCACATCCGATCTCATCAGATATATAACCAATCCCTGCAGCATCGATTTCATCAGGGTGGCATCCTACGGAAGCGGTATGAGAACTTCAGGCACGGTAAGCATCTCAAAGGATTTGGAGGTCGACATAGAAGGCGAAAACGTCATAATCGTAGAGGACATCATAGATTCCGGCCTCACGCTCAAATACGTGAAAGAGATGCTCGCTGCACGGCGACCCAAAGCGCTAAAGATATGTTCTCTTCTTGACAAAAGGGCTCGCAGACAAGTGCACATTGAGGGGGACTACGTAGGCTTCAGTATCGACGATGCCTTCGTAGTCGGCTATGGTATCGACTACGCTGAGGACTATCGTAATCTTCCCGAAATATTCGTTGTGGAGACTACCTCCTAAACCTTCACTCCGGCGCCGCTCCCTGTCTTTCGCCGGCCCTCATTACCTATCGGGCACACTCAGCTTCCCTTCCTATTCTTCCCAACTCCAGGCATACCGGGCTCGGCCCTATCCTTTGCTTCTTTACCCCTTACCATACCGAGCATTGGACTAATGGCCCCTCACCGGCCGCGCTACAGGGCTAGCCCCTCTCTGACACTTACTGGAGCGGCAATACCCGAAAGCTTCCCGCCCACACGGCAAAGGAGGGCTACCAACGGATCGCATGCCGTTCCTCCTTCCTGACGATTCTTGGATCATCAAAGTGGACCCCCCCGGACAGCGGACGCCATCCTACGTCGTTCAGCAGTCGATTACCGCCTCCATGACTACCGATGACCCAGCGGTTCCCTAATTCATTGCTATTCATTCGTAAGCAGATTCAGGTCAGGCCATCATCATCTAAATCGATCTGGCCTGCCTATAGCACCGTTATGGTCGGCGACCGACCCCCTGCAGGCGCTTCCCAATTATGATGTGGCCTGCAGCGCCACGCAGGGCGAACCCCCATGACGCTCTCGGAGTCCGGCCTCAGAACTGGTGCTTCGCGGCTAGATAACGGAACTCCCTTCCAGCGCGGTCTTTCGTCCTGGACACTACAGCTCGTCACGCCAATGTTTCACGTGAAACAATTCGTGCACTCCAACGAAAGCCTTTATATGACCTTTCTGCGTCCTATTCCAGGTGCGCGACCCCACCTTTCCCACCAACTAGACCTTTTCTATTTGACCAGAATCCACTATACTATACCAGCTCTCACCCGGGGCTCGTCATATTAAGCTCAAAGGAGGCGCCATGCCACCCCATGTCCCACCAGATCACGCACTCATAACTGCTGACGAATCGGTTCTCGTTGTCATCGACGTCCAAGAAAAGCTCATGCCGGTCATCGCTGACAAGCAGCAAGTGGCGGACAATATCGTTCGCTTGACTGCCTTCGCAGAAATTGTCGGCTTGCCTGTAATCGTCACAGAGCAGCAGAAGCTTGGTCCGACCCTTGCTGTGATAGCGAGGCAATTGCCCGGTCTCTCTCCTCTTTCGAAGATACACTTCAACTGTTTCTGCAATGACGAGTTCAAAGAGAGAATCCATCACCTGAGCCGCAGAGTCATCTTGCTTGCCGGCGTAGAGGCCCATATCTGCGTGGCGCAGACCGCCCTTTACGGCCTCAAAGATCATTCTGTCCATGTAATCACCGATGCCATTTCCTCCAGGTCTCCCCATAATCGGCAAACGGCCATAGGTAGAATGCTTCAGGCAGGCGTCACCATCACCTCCACCGAGATGTTGATATACGAACTTCTCCAAAAGGCGGGTACGGACATTTTCAAATCGACCCTGCCGCTGATAAAGTAAACTCTTCTCTCAACGTTGCGGTGCGTGAAGATAGAATAAAGGCTTTGAAAATGCAATATTCCGGCTTTGCTGTTCTTTTCTCTTGAAGTGTTGAATTTTCGTTTTCGCTACTGCTTTAGATAGACCAGGTCAGTTGCAGACAGACTTGAACCCTTGACCAACTTGGCGGCACAGGCATCCACACCAAAGAGCTCAGTAACTTCAACCTCGCCCTTGTATACCCCTTTTATGTTGCCCAGTGGAGCTTTCGTTTTTGCATCGACGATCTGCTCCCCAGGCGCATAGACCTCGAGGGTGCTTCCTTTCTCCAGGCCGGACAGCCGACCCGCATTCAGGTATATCTTTCCGTTCTCTATGGACGCCACCCTAGCGTGCCAATCCAACATAAGGACTGCCTTCAGCAGGTCATCCGCTATGATTTCGATGGAAAGGTCAACCGCCTTAATCTTCGCCTTTTCAGAACTCATATCGCCCTTCTCCCTGGAAAGGAATACCGGGTTACGTCCTGATAGTTGCTTCAGTATCGTGCCAGTCTCTGTGTTATACACGTCTATGGTCATTTTCGAAATCGCAAATGAGGTCTCCCCTCTATCCGTTTTACCTTCTATCTTTGACGTGCTCGTATACATGTCAGAGAGCGTGCCCTTTACGATAGCCTGTACACCGTAGAGCTCGTTCAGGGTCTTCATGTTCGCCGTCTCTGACAGTGATAGTTTCGGTTCGATGGTGTTAGGGTCAACACAGATGATCGCCCCCGTATTTTCCAGCCGCGAGATCAACCGTTTCGTGGCAAGCTCCCCCACGTTCTCTTCTTTGTAGTTTGTCTGATCGATGACGGGAAGCACTACAACGCGTCTTCGCATCTTGGGCGACGGGTAGTTGAAGGGAATAACTGAAACGCCGGTTACAATGCCCATTCCTGCCGGAAAAGAGCCCATTTGTGATGGGTAGGCCATCTGAGGGGCTATACCCTTCTTCTTCAGCTCCTCTTCGAGCTTCCCGATCCGTTTTTCCATCTCGGTCCGCTCTTTCTTTGCTTCATTGTCCCTGGCTAGCATCCCTTCACCAAAACCAGGGCTATACTGGTCCTTCCTGATCCAAACATATTCCGGTTCGTAGGGATTCAACATGTATCGACGGTTTCGGGCAAAGATGTATTCCACCCCGTCAATGAGCTTTATGTCCCCTGGTTTTGGGGTGGACTCTTCTATCTGCTCGCCCACCGTGGCCTTTTTCTGAGCCTGTGGGGATTTGTCCGCTTTCTTTGAGAACGGCCAACACGACGACATCAACACCAAAACGAGAAGCAGAATAAGGTATTTACGCATTTGGCTCATTATAGTCTGAAATCCGTCGGAAAGTCAAATCCCGGAATCTCCTCTTCGCGGCGGTATCGTGTATGTCACTTACTATTGACAAAAATATGGAGGTGGCGGGAATCGAACCCGCGACCCCCTCGTTGCGAACGAGGTGCTCTCCCTCTGAGCTACACCCCCTGCGGCTAATATAATATTTCAAGCATAGGGCAATAGCAAGAACTTTCACAAATTACACGAAAACTGACTGCCGCGTGAGGCGAATCGGGCCATTTACTGGTTGGAAAGACCCAACAGCCTTTTTATCGTCTGCTTGAGTTCTTCCGTATCTGCGGACTTAACGACGTAGGCATCGGAAACCCAGGTTGAAAAATCCTGCTTGAACTCACCGTAGGCGGAGCAAAGAACCACAAGCTGATCTTTCTTCAGGTTCTTTATGGCATTAAGAGTCTGTATCCCATCCATTCCCGGCATCTTGATGTCGAGAATGATGAGATCAAAAGAGTTAGTCTTCACCTTCTCCACTGCCTCAAATCCGTTACCGGCAAGCTCCACCTCGTAGCCTTCCTCCTCAAGCTCTTCTTTGAAGAGGATACGGATGTTTTCTTCGTCGTCAACCACCAGTAATCGAACTGATTTCATAGTGTCTCCTCTTTCATTATACTATTTTTTAGGGGAAGGTAAACGATAAACGTCACCCCTTTGCCTGCCGCATTCTCCACCTCTATGCGACCTCCATGGTTTCTCACAATCTTATTGGAAATGGCAAGTCCCAACCCGGTACCGCGTTCTTTTGTGGTAAAGAATGGATTGAAGACATTCTCGATGATCGAAGGATCGATACCTCCGCCATTGTCTGTAATCGAGACTACCGCAAAAGGGTCTCCATCCAACAGGCTCCGCTCTGTCCTCACCCTGATGCGGCCCGTGCCCCCCATGGCTTCGTAAGAGTTTACCAGCATATTAATGAAGACCTGCTTTATCTGTTGACCATCGCAGAGAATCTGCGGGAGCGCCTCCTCGTACTCCTTTGCTATTTCTACCTGAGCCCAGCCGGCGTCGGACGTGAACAAGTAGAGGATTTCGTCCAGGCATTCATTGAGGTCGCACCTTTCAGAATGCGCCGGATTGTCCTTAACGTAGTCGAGTATCTCGTTCAAGATTGACTCGAGTCTTCCCACTTCCTTCATGATGATGTCCGTATACCTGTTCTCCGTCTTATCCAGTGTTAACTTCTTAGCCAACCTCTTGGTGAAACCCCCAATTATGACCAAGGGATTCTTTATTTCATGTGCAATATTCGCTGTCATCTCGCCCAGGCTCCTGAATTTCTCCTGTTCGATCAGCCTTTTCTGCGCATCACCCAGCTCCCTTACGACTGTTTTTAGCTTCGTGTTCAGCAGGATGTTTTCCAAACCGCTTGCGATGTAATTCGCTATCCCACTGATAAGATAGTGTCCATCCCCCTCAATGAGAAAATCCGGTTGAGTGCGTTCCCCGCAAATGGTTATGGTCCCAAGGAGCAGTTCTTTTGAGAGCATGGGGGATGCGGAAAGCGAAAACTTCCAGGTCTCATCCAGTTCGCTTCCCCCTGCATTCCTTAGGGAAACGGGCCTCAGGCTGCTGACCGCTTCCTCCTCCAATTCCAGAACGTGCTTTTCTATGGGAGGATCAATTACTCCGTAAGTAAACCGGGAATCCAACTTGACCAAGTTTTGATCCAACTTGATAGTCACGAATCTTGCTTTGAGGGCTCGCGAAACTATCATGGAGATATCTCTTAAGAGAGCGGCCGGATCGACATTGGAGGCAAGGACCTTTCCCAATTCCGATAAGGTCGCCAGCTCGCTTATCCTTTTCTTCAAAGAGACAATGAGGTCGTTGGACCTGAGAATTCCCCCGATCTCTCTACCGACTATGGAAAGTAGGATTTTCTCCGCGTCCGGCACCGACTCCCTGCTGGCCGAAACCAGAACCAGTACACCGTACAAATAGCTATCGTCAGAAAGAGGGAGAAACGAAAACGACTTGTAATTGCCAATAATGACATCCAACCTAGGATAGAAAAGACACCCAAATCTTGGCGGAACATCCCGGTGTGTATAATGTTGGGGGGCCCTCTTCTGCGCTACGCTGCCCACAACGCCCTCACCAATATGGCATCGGTAGCCGCTGACTATCTCAAAAAGAGCACTCTTGCTGTTTCCATATCTACAGGTGAGCCTTTTGTCTTTATCGGAAGTGTAGACAAGAACATCCTCAAACCGCAGAGTTTGAGAGATCATATTGAGTATAGATCCTATTCTCGATGGTATCTCAAGATTAGAATGCGAGACTTCGATGATCTTTCCCAGTAAATCAATGGGATTCATGCTTCTCTATGGCTTTCTTGTACAGCTCCAGGTATTCCTGGGCCGATCGTTCCCAAGAGAAATCTTCATTCATACATCGCTTAACCAACTCTTTCCAATCGCTTTTTACCTTGTATACCTTCATAGCTCTTTCTAGGGCATCCAGCATCGCCCCTTCCGAGTAATCATAGAACTTGAAGCCCGTCCCAACATCAGGCGAGTCGGTATAGTCCTTGATGGTGTCTTCGAGTCCGCCCACTCACCGAACAACCGGCACGGTGCCGTATTTTAGGCTGTATAACTGGTTGAGGCCGCAGGGCTCGTATCTCGAGGGCATAAGAAAGATATCAGCCCCAGCTTCCATAAGGTGAGCCATACGATTGTCATAGGCAATCTTCACCCCCAAGCTTTTAGGAAATCGCTTGGCGAGATCAGTAAAAAGATCATGGTATCTTCTTTCCCCCGTCCCGAGGACGGCATACTGCATTCCCATTGCAGCCATCTCTTCAACGGCTCCCGCTATGAGATCGAATCCCTTCTGGTCGGCCAATCGCGAGATTGTAACGGCCAGGGGAGTATCTACCTCTTTCGGAAAACCAAAAGCTTCCTGGAGAGCAGCCTTGCAAACCGCCTTCTTCTCCATGTCGGTCACACTGTAACGTGCTGGCAGGTTGCGATCTTTCGCCGGATCCCACTCCTCGTAATCGATCCCGTTGATAATTCCATAAAGATCGGCCCGTCTGGTTCGGAGAATGCCATCCAGTCCGTGTCCAAACTCCGGCGTCTGTATCTCCTCGCTATATTTGCGGCTCACGGTGTTAATGATGTCTGAGAAAACAATCCCTCCTTTGAGGAAATTAATCTTCCCGAAGAATTCCAAATAATCAGGCGTGAAGTACTCCCAGCCCACATTCAGCAGATGCATATCGTGGTGCCAGAAAAGCCCCTGATAACCCAAATTATGAATGGTTAGCAACGTGGCGGTCTTCTTGAGCATCGGGTCCGACCGATAAAGCGTTTTAAGAAAAACAGGTGCTAGTGACGTCTCCCAGTCGTTCACATGGAGAACGTCGGGAACATAACCTGTCACCTTTATAGCCTCCAAAATACTCTTTGCGAAGAATACGAACCTCTCGGCATTGTCTAGATAGTCCCCGTCTGGAGTGCTGTAAAGATAATCCCTATAATAATACTCGTCCTTCTCCACAAGGTAAGAAACCACCCCATCATATTCACTTTCCACTATTTCGGCTTCAACCGAGCTCTCCGATACAGAGCAGGCTATCTTGAGGTTGTTGTACTTGATGGGGAAACCTAATTCTTCAATCCCTTTATGTTTGGGGAGAATCACACGAACCTCGGCACCGATTTTCTTCAGCGCCTTTGGCAATGCCCCGGTCACATCAGCCAGACCACCCGTCTTGAGAAAAGGATAGACCTCGGGAGACGCTATCAACACCTTCATCACTACCCCCTAAATGTGTGCTTCTCGTAAGTACTCTGTGGCCTCCTCAGGCGGAGTCGGGTTGATATAGAACCCCGTACCCCACTCGAATCCTGCCATCTTCGTAAGTCTGGGTATAATCTCCATGTGCCAGTGGTAATGGGGCACCTCACCGTTGCCGAACGGTGCCGTATGGATCATATAGTTGTAGGGTGGGAAATTGAGAACTTTATCATATTTCTTAAGAATAGTAGACAGCATTTCGGCTAAATAAAAATAATCTTCTCCGCTCTGGTGCTCTACAAAATAGGGTTCGTGCCTCTTGGGGACTATCCAGGTCTCAAAAGGAAACCGGGACGCGTAAGGCGAAATTCCGATGAACTCGTCGTTTTCGAAAACAACCCTTTTGTTATCGTCCTTCTCCTGGGTGATTATGTCGCAGAAGATACATCTGTCCTTATAGCGATAGTAGTTCAGCCCTCCATTGATCTCTTCCAGGACCCGCCTGGGGACGATAGGCAGCGCTATGAGCTGGGAATGCGAGTGATCAAGGGAAGCCCCGGCAATGGAGCCCTGATTCTTGAAGACCATAACGTACTTGAAGCGTTTGTCCCTCGCGAGATCTACGACCCTTTCCCTGTATGCCAGAAAAACGTCCCTTATAGCCTTGATGGACATCTTTCCCAGTGTTTCGCCGTGTGTAGGGGTCTCCACAATCACTTCGTGCGCACCCACACCGTTCATCCTGTCGTAGAGCCCGAGCCCCTCCTTATTCAAGGCACCCTCTATCCTCAACGCGGGAAACTTGTTGGGCACTACCCTCAAGGACCAGCCCGGTCCTTCCCGATGCGACCCATCGGTCCGAAGCGAGTAGACTTCCGGAGGCGTCATGGCCTCGTTACCCGGACAAAGAGGACACATGCTCACCTTGACCGGCGCCTCCTCCTCGCTGAAGAAGACAGGTCTTTTCCCCCGCTCCGTCGATATTATCACCCATCTGTCAATGATGGGGTCTTTTCTCAGTTCCGGCATTCCTTACCCCGCAACACGATCCTTTTTTGACATGCCCAACGGCCCGTGGTAATAAATACCTTCATGATTCCCCTAAAGGACAACGTCCCGGCGCGCACGTTTCCCATTATAACAACGGCCATTATCTTTGTAAATATATTAATTTTTCTGTGGCAGAGGCTCATTCTGACTGCCCCTGAGGTGGATGCTCTCTTCAAATACTATGGTCTGGTTCCCAGGGAATTCGCCCTGTCCATCCACTCCCGTCCCGACCTCATCCCTTATAACGGCCTCACTCTCTTCACGTCCCTTTTCCTCCACGCGGGAATCTTTCACGTAGCAGGCAACATGCTCTATCTGATGGTATTCGGCAAGAATGTAGAAGACGCCATGGGCCATAGCCGCTTCCTCTTCTTCTATCTTCTTTCCGGCGTGGCTGCCGCATTCTTTCAGTTTCTCTATGACCCCTCATCGCCGATCCCCATGATAGGGGCGAGCGGCGCGGTTTCGGGCGTTCTCGGGTCATATCTGGTACTCTTCCCTTACGCCAGAATACTTACCGCACTCATCATCGTAATATTTATAAAGACTGTGCAGCTTCCTGCAATTCTCCTCCTGACAATCTGGTTTGCCATCCAGCTCCTTTTTTCATCCTCCGAAGGAGTAGCGTGGTACGCCCACATCGGCGGCTTCATCTTCGGGCTCGTCACGGTCCGGCTCTTTACCCTGGGCCGCCTTCGCAAGAAGGCGAAATGAGGCATTTCACGTGAAACATATAAGCGCCCTTCTGGTAAATCCCTATATCTATGATTATGCTGCCTACAATTTCTGGTCCAGTCCCTTGGGTCTGCTTTACGTCGGCAGCATCCTCAGACAGAACGGCATCAGCGTCGGTCTCATCGACTGCCTCCGTTCAAAGGAAGAAAAGCGGAAGAAGGACGGTAGGGCGCCCTTTCTCAAGGAGACTGCTCGACCACCGGAAACGCTCAAAGGAATCCGGAAACGCTACCGCAGGTATGGCATCTCCGGGGACATCCTCCGCAAGGAACTCTCCTTACGCCCGAGCCCCGACCTTGTCCTTCTCACATCCATCATGACCTATTGGTACCCCGGGACGGCGGAGGTTCTGGAAATACTCCGCCATGCCTATCCCCGAGCCCAGATCATTCTTGGCGGCATTTACCCCTCTCTTTGTCCGGAGCACGCACTTACGCACATGAAAGGCGCTGACCTTATTCTGTCGAACCATTCCCTTGATCATTTCTACCGCTTTCTTTCAGAAAGGCTTTCCGTTAATCTCCCTCAACAGCCGTCCGCATATGACTTCGGCCAGATGCCATACCCCTGTTACGATCTTTACGAATCCATTCCCTTCGTCCCGCTTCTTTTCTCCTATGGCTGCCCCTTTGCCTGTCCTTACTGTGCAACCTCCTATTTGCATCCAGCCCTGGTTAGAAGACAACCTAACGATATCATAGATGAAATTCTCCACTGGCATGGTCGGGGGGTGGATCGCTTCGTTCTTTACGATGACAGCTTTCTCTACCAAGCGGACCGTTATGCCAAGCCTTTTCTAAGGAGTCTCGAAGCGCTTCACCTGGACCTGGAGTTTTACAATCCCAACGCCCTCAATGCCGCCCTCCTTGACCTCGAGACGGCACACCTCCTTGCCGCCGTCGGCTTCAAGGAGGTCCGTCTCGGCCTCGAAACCGTCGATCCCTTGCTTCAGCAATCGACGGGCAACAAAGTCACCACCCGAACCTTTGAAGCGGCCGTATCCTTCCTTTTCTCTGCAGGCTTCGAAAGAGACTCCATAAAAGCCTATATCCTCGCCGGCCTTCCACTTCAACCCTGGCAAACGGTTGAAGACGCCATATCCTACTGTTTCGCCCTCGGGATTACACCGCATATTGCGGAGTATACTCCCATTCCCCACACCCTCCTCTTTGACCGCTTCCATCACCTAGCCCGGTACCCGATTGCGCTGGACCCCATCTACCAGAATAACGCCCTCCAACCTTTCGCATGGGAAAGCTTCACGGAAAACGATATGCTGCGGCTTAAGGCCTATGCGCGGCTCTCCTATCCGCGAGTAACCGGCTCTGCCCTATAACTTTTGCTTTGATATGCTTTCGTCTGACTGTATACTGTATACCACAGCTGTCAGCACTCTCTATGGCCGCTATGGCGGGTCCCTCACCAGCAGGTTCCAAAAAAAAAGGGTGGGGCGAAAGAGCGAAGAGGTGTAGCATATGGCATCAGCAAGAAAGGCCAGGGCCTTACGGGGTAGCCGTCGCCGGCAAGAACACAGCCTCCTCCGGGCCCCCCTAGCAC
>CAYOYU010000024.1:6577-17994 GCA_964408265.1 uncultured Syntrophorhabdaceae bacterium | reverse complement strand
TGGCACGCCACGAACAACTCCTCCTCGTTGCCCAGATAATCACCTCCGAAATAGATCTTGACGTTCTTTTCCACGTCATCATGAATCAGACAAACCAAGTTATGGGCACCGAAAGGAGTACGGTTTTCCTCCACGATCCCAAAACGGACGAACTCTGGTCTCTCGTTGCTACAGGCATGAAGAAAAATGAAATCCGCATACCCTCTCAGTTCGGAGCAGCCGGCTGGGTATTCCACCATGAGGCCCCCCTTCTCATTAATGATGCCTATGAAGACCCCCATTTCTTCCCCGACGTGGACAAACTATCGGGCTTCCACACCCGCAACATTCTGTGTGTTCCCCTGACTACCAGAGACAAACGCTGTATCGGGGCACTCCAGACTCTCAACAAATATTCAGGTTCTTTCTCCGACAATGATGTGCATCTGCTCACCTCCATAGCCCCCTATGTGACTATCGCCCTCGAGAATGCCAGGCTTTACGAGCAACTGAAGACTCTCGACAAGGCAAAAGAACGAGTAATCAACCATTTGTCTCATGAGCTCAAGACCCCCCTTGCTATACTCACCGGCGTCCTCGACCGTCTGGAGCGAAAACTAAGAGAGTCGCAACTGGCCGGCCTTCGGGATACCATAGGCGTGGGCCAAAGAAATCTGCAGCGCCTTCTCCAGCTCCAATCAAAAATAGACGACATCCTTCAAGGCAGGTCGGAAACTGAGAAGTTTCTGGCCATACACCTCGTAGAAGACGTTCTCTCCCTTGTCCACGAACTTGACGACGAATTGCCCCGTGAGCAGGATGCCAGGATTCTCGACCTTGTTAAGCAACGCCTGAACGCGCTATACCACGTCGATCAGACCGAAGAGGAATCAATCCCCCTCTCTCCCTTCCTTCATGACATTTGTGACGAGGCGCTCGCCGACGGACCTACCAGGATGATAGACCTCATCCGCGACTTCGAAAATGACCTCATCCTCTACGCCGACCGCAAGGTTCTCCACAAGGTCTGTTCGGGGCTTTTGAAGAATGCCATAGAGAATACCCCCGATGAGGGGAGAATCGAGATCACAACCCGTACGACCAAAACCCACACACAGATAGACTTTCAGGATTACGGCGTAGGTATTACCGAAGAGAACCAACAACTTATTCTTGGCGGCTTTTTCCATACGCAGGATACCCTCAACTATTCCACAAAGCAGCCCTACGACTTCAATGCCGGCGGCTCAGGCTCCGACCTGCTCCGGATAAAGGTGCTCTCAGAGCGTTGCGGCTTCACTATTCAATTCAACCGCACAAGATGCGTCCACGCCCCGACTGACCTTGACAGCTGGGCCGGCCGCATCTCTTCCTGCCGTAAAGTGAAGAGCCCGGAGGAGTGCTATGCTTCAGGCGGCACACTCTTCACAGTGAGGTTCCCCCAAACTTAGATGACGTTTCCTTGCCTGAGGCTTTGACCAAAAAGCGATTCTGCATGGATGTAACAGAAAATTACCGACCTTCGCCCGGTCAATCGCAACAATCAGCCCTCGCCGGTGCCCCAGAATCAGCTGCAGCTTGTGCCCGCAAGCCAGACATGATATTTGACACCGCCCGCAAAACCTCATAAAATAAGGCATGCGAGAGTGGCGGAACTGGCAGACGCACTGGACTTAGGATCCAGCGGGTTAAACCATAGGGGTTCAAGTCCCCTCTCTCGCATTCTCCTGCTTATTAAGGACTTCCGGTTTCCCGCCATACATCAATGTTAAACCGCCCTTCTTGCGGCCACAAAAAACGCTTTTCGCACCAGCGTCAGGTCCGCTCCTGCCTTTGACGCAGGAAGGCACGCCTCGCTTATGGCTTCCATCGTCAGCGCTAAAACTATAGGGCGTCCTTCCCTCGCGCGTAAGAATTAATCCACTCGAGGCCTTCTTCCGTCTTTCCGAGCGGCTTATACTCGCAGCCGATAAACCCTTCATATCCCATCCCCTCTATGGACCGCAGAAGATATTGATAGTTGATTTCACCCGTTCCGGGCTCGTGGCGCCCTGGATTGTCCGCGATCTGAATGTGCCCGATTACACCCATGTTCTTTCGTATCGTTTCCGTCAGATCGCCTTCCATGATCTGCATATGGTATGCATCATACTGGTAAAAGAGGTTTCCGTGATGTACCTCCCTGATGAGCGCCACGGCGTCGGCGGTAGAATGAAGATAGAAACGGGGGACATCCCTCGTGTTAAGAGCTTCCACGAGAAGTCGTATCCCTGCTTTGCCCAGTTCCTCGGCTGCAAACCTCAAGTTTGCTATCAACGTATCCCGTACGACGTGAGGGGGAAGGTCCGGAATCAACCCCACGAGGCAGTTGACGCGGGAGCATCCCAGCATCTCTGCGTATTGTCGAGCCAAGGCAACGCCTTCCCGAAATTCGCCGCTCCTATCAGGAAACAACGCAATGCCTCGTTCGCCCTTTTCCCAGTTTCCTGCAGGCAAATTGAAAAGCGCCTGAGTGAGACCGTGCGCCTTCAGTTCAGCTGATAATTCTTTAGCCCCATAGGCGTAGGGGAATAAATATTCGACCGCCCCGAACCCCGCAGCCGCAGCAAGCCCGAAGCGCTTCATAAACTCCGCCTCCGTAAAGAGCATAGTCAGACTGGCACTGAATTTCAGCATCGCCCCCCTCCATTATTGCCTCACACAGGCCGTATTGACTCCCTAAATTCTTCTTGACAGATATAATCATTATATCATTATAATTGCTATCATATGAAGCTTGTAAGGTCAAGCGACGTCGTCATAAAAGGCCTGTTGGATCTTATCGTGAAGGGTTCCATTAAGCCCGGCGACAGGTTGCCTTCCACAGAAAACATCGCCAGGCTCACGGGCACCAGCGTGCTGACCGCACGCGAAGCCGTCCGCAGCCTCGCTACAATAGGTCTCGTGGAGATAAGCCACGGCAGGGGGATGTTCCTTACTGAGGGGCCCCCGGTGATTGAAGAACTTCTCGAGGCCAGGAAAGTCTTTGAGTCTTACGGCGCCACCATGGCAGCGCGGAACATCAGCTCCGACGAGCTTACTACCATGGAAGACCTCCTGGGCAGGATGGAAAAAGCCATCGAAGAGGGCGACATTGATGCCTTGAGTGAAATGGACTATGAATGCCACCTCTCCATAGCGAAGTCCGCGGGAAACAGGATACTCTACAAAACACTGGACAACATCAAAGACCTCCTGCGTTACCAGCAGTCCACAATAAACAAGCTCCCCGATATCTTGCACGGTTCATCCCTTCGTCACCGGGAAATCTTTGAGGCAATCAAAAAAGGGGACTCCGCTGCCGCGGGCCTGATGATGACACGCCACATCACTGAAGTCATAAACTCCTGGAAGGAGAATACAGGCTTCGCATCAAAGGGGTAACAGCTATCGGGAAACAGAGAACATAAAATCGTTTTGAGGAGGGGTACGATGAGAAGTGCCTACCAGGGGTCCCGTTACCAAGACGGTAAGCTAGGCAATGAAAGAGACTCAAAATAGCCTATGTGCTCTCCGACCCGTCGTCTCCCACCTCAACGGAAAGGGGATTCAGATACTTCTTCAGTGTAGGCCCTCAAGATCCCATTTGAAGGTGTCGGCGCACTGGCCCTTCCCCTCAGCGAGAAGGGGTGTGACGGTCCTGCTCGTGGAGCAGAATGTATTCGAGGCACTCCAGATATCCCATCGCGCCTATGTGCTGCAGACGGGCAGGGTGGTCCTTGAAGGAAAGGGAGATGATCTCATTTCCTCTGACCTCGTAAGAAAAGCCTATCTTGGCATGTAATCTTTGGCGTCCGCCTTTGCGGGGAGATAGAGAATGCAGATAATGATGAATTATGGGAGAAAGGGGTTGCCCATAGACATCCCCGATCACCTCCAGATTGACATTATACGAAAGAAAAAGATGCCCGTCCTTGGGAATCCTCGGGACGCACTGTTGTCAGCTCTTGCCCGCCCCTCAGGGTGCGGCTCCTTCGAGGATGTGGCCAGGAGCGCGGCCAGTGTCTGTATCCTCATATGCGACATCACAAGGCCCGTCCCCAATTCCCTCCTCCTGCCTCCACTTATTGAAAAGCTTCTCGACGCAGGGGTACAGCCGAGTTCAATAACCCTCCTCGTCGCCACGGGGCTCCACCGCCCCAATGAAGGCGAGGAGCTCCGTGAGGTCATCGGCAGCGACTGGGTCCTCAGGACAGTCGCTGTTGCGAACCACTTTGCAAAGAACGACGAGGACCACATCTCTGTAGGCACAACGCCCCGGGGAATGCCCGTCAAGCTCGACCGCAGGTTTGTCAGCGCCAATCTGCGGATTGCCGTGGGACTCGTCGAGCCCCACTTCATGGCAGGCTACTCAGGAGGAAGAAAACTCATCGTCCCGGGCATTGCCCATCACGATACAATCAGGTTTCTTCATTCGACAAAAATGCTAGGGAATCCATCGGTAGCCAATTGCGTGATAGAGGGCAATCCCCTCCACGAAGAGCAGTTGGCGGCCGTCCGTATGGCTGGCGGAAGCCTTGCCCTGAACACCGTAATCGATGAAGACCGTAATCTTTCTTTCGTAAACTTCGGCGAGATCGAACAAAGCCATCTGGAGGCCGTCTCTTTTGCACGCCCCTATTTTGAGATTCCCGTGCACCGAAGGTATAAGACTGTCATTACCAGTGCCGCAGGCTACCCGCTCGACAGGAACTATTATCAGACCGTTAAGGGCATGGTGGGGGTTATGGACATAATCGAGCCGGGAGGAAACCTCTTCATAGTCTCGGAGTGCTCCGAGGGGCTGGGAACAAATGAATACGCCGAGGCGCAAGGCAGGCTCATAGAGAAGGGTATGGCAGGTTTTTTTGAAGAAAGCCTCGCCCGGGAGTATGCCTCCATTGACGAATGGGAGTCCATCATGCAGGTCAAGGTGATGAGGGCCGGAACGATCCACCTCTACAGCGAATGCCTTACTCCGGAGGAGCACGCCCTCACCGGCGTTTCCGCAATAGCCTCACTCAAGGAGGCCGTGGAGAAAAGTGTCAGACAAAAAGACGATCTCTCGGTCGCGGTGATTCCGGAAGGTCCTTACGTGATACCCCGATATGACCCCCGTCGGAGCGAGAATCCCCTGGTATAGCCTTCAGCTCTCACTTGCAGGAAGCGATGAAATTCTCCAGGACCTTCAAACCGGCCTTCTGGCTCTTTTCAGGGTGAAACTGGCAGGCAAATAAATTCCCCTTGATTATCGACGACGTGAATTCGATGCCGTAGGGTGTTCTCGTGGCGATGACCCCATCATCTTCGGGCGCACAGTAGTAGGAATGGACAAAATAGAAATACTCGTGGTTCTTGATGCCGTGAAAGATGTCTGCCCCTTTAGCAACGATATCTATGCTGTTCCATCCCATATGCGGGACCTTTACGTCACCGGTGAATCGAGGCACGGTACCTTTGATAAAGCCCAAACCTTCCACGCCCGGCGCCTCCTCGCTCGACTCGAAGAGTATCTGCATGCCGAGACATATGCCGAGATAACGTTTATCGCTCGCCAGGAGCTCCTTCAGGAAATCGAAAAGACCGAATGCCTTCAAATTCTCCACGCATCTCCCGAATGCCCCTACCCCAGGCAGTACCACAGCCGTTGCTCGTTCGATCTCCTTCTTGTCCCGCGTTATGGTTACCTCCGCGGCAAGCTTGAGAAAGGCGTTGGTCACGCTCTTGAGGTTGCCCATCCCATAATCGACAATTGCTATCATTCCTGTCCCCTATTTGCCTTCCTGCCCGACACCCCGGCAGTAACCCTCATTCAATCACAGCATTCCTTTTGTCGAAAGGGGTCCCTCTATGCGTTGGTCCACGGTCACGGCCTCCTGGAGTGCCCTCCCAAAGGCCTTGAAAACAGACTCAACCTTGTGGTGCAAGTTATCCCCATAGAGCAGATTGATGTGTAATGAGCATTTTGCCTCATTGGCAAAAGCCTTGAAGAACTCCTTTACCACCTCTACATCAAAAGTGCCGGTCTTGCCCTTCAGGTCGCCGTTGCACACGAAGGCCGGCCTTCCGGAGAGGTCAATGGCAAGCATGCAGAGGGCTTCGTCCATTGGTATTATTGCATATCCGTATCGCCTCAGGGAGTCCGAGGACGAAAGGGCATCCCTCAATGCTCTGCCCATAGCAAGCCCCACATCTTCCACGGTATGGTGGTAATCAACGTCGATATCGCCCTGGGCCTTCACTTCAAGGGTAAAGAGGCCGTGCCTGGCAAAAAGTGACAGCATGTGATCGAAAAAGGGTATTCCCGTTGAAACCGAGTAGGTTCCGTCTCCGTCAACAGCCCATCCTACCTCTATCACTGTCTCTTTGGTCTTTCTCTCTACTCTGGCATGCCTTCCCATGTTCGCCTCCTGGATTATTGAACTCAGGGGATCACCTTGCTCAGGGGGTACTCCACGATCCCCTGTGCTCCGGCCCTTTTCAGTGCAGGGATAATATCACGGATGACCTTCTCGTCAATGATCACCTCTATAGCCACCCAGTCCGCATCGGACAGGTTGGAGACCGTGGGGGTGTGAAGGGACGGCAGAATCTTCACCACTTCCTGAAGCTTCTTCTTGGGCACGTTCATCTTGAGCCCCGCCTTCTCTTCTGCCAGGAGGGCGCCCCTGAGAAGAATCATGATGTTCTCCATCTTCCGCTTCTTCCACTCATCCTTCCATGCGGCCTTGTTAGCAATGAGGACTGTTTCCGACTCCAGGATGGTATCTATAATCCTTAGGTTATTTGCTCTGAGAGATGCTCCGGTTTCGGTCACTTCTATGATGGCGTCTGCAAGAAGGGGCGGTTTAACTTCCGTGGCTCCCCAGGAAAACTCGACGGAGGCTTCAATCCCCTTCTTTCTTAAGAACCGCTTGGTGAAACTCACCAACTCGGTGGCAATCTTCTTCCCGCGAAGATCTTCCACGGTCTGAATGGGAGAATCCATGGGCAAAGCCACCACCCACTTTACCCCGCGGAACCCCACCTTCCCGTACCTCAGCCGGACCAGCTCCACCACCTTGGCATCCTGCTCCAACACCCAGTCGTAACCTGTTATGCCCATGTCGAGGATACCATCCTCCACGTACCGGGCCATTTCCTGGGCCCTTATGACGAGCCCCTCCAATTCCGGGTCGTCAATTGTGGGTACATAGGAACGCTCCAACAGTTTTATATTGTACCCGGCGTTCTTAAAAAGCTTGAACGTGGTCTCCTGCAAGCTCCCCTTGGGAAGTCCTATCTTCAGCTTCATCTTACAGCTCCTTCCTTATCTTGATTGCCTCACCGTGAGCAAAGAGTCCTTCTATCTCGGAGAGACGGACTGCCTTATCGCCGTGCTTCTCTATGAATTCTTTCGTCACCTTTACCACAACCTTCCGTCTCGTAAACCTGTCAACGGAGAGTCCCCCCGTGAACCTTCCGGCTCCGCCGGTGGGCAGCACATGGTTCGTACCTATATAGTAATCCCCCATGGAGACCATCGTGTACCCCCCCACGTAAACAATACCAGGGAAGAATATCTTCTTCTCCGCCTTTTCATCTCCTATGAGTTCCATATGCTCCGGGGCGATGATATTGATTGCTTCGATGGCTCGCTCCAGATCCTGGTAATGAACGAGGTAACCATTTTCTCTTATGGCCTTCTCCACCATATCTCTTCGTTTGTTTAACGGCAGGTTCTCCGCAATCGCCGCCTCAACCCTCTTCAGGTGCTTCAGGGATGGCGAAAAAAGGCCCACCGTAGCCATCGTGTCATGTTCGGCCTGTGAAAACATGTCCCAGGCGAGCGCCTTGGGGAAGAACTCCTCCGTACAGAGGATGATCAGCTCTGTGGGTCCGGCAAGCATATCGATTCCCACTTTCCCGTAGACGTCCCGTTTTGCCTCTTCCACAAAGGCATTCCCGGGTCCCACAATCATGTCTGCCTTGGGCACGCCTTTGCCGAATGCGAAGGCATAGACAGCCTGTGCCCCCCCGATGCGATAGATGTCATTCACGCCCAACAGCTTGGCTGCCGCACAGGTGTAAGGGTTGACCGTGCCTTTCAGGGCCGGTGTCGCCACGCAGACTTCTTTGACACCTGCGATCTGTGCGGGAATAACACCCATGATGAGAGACGAGGGGTAAGACGCGGTTCCGCCCGGCACATAGACCATGGCACGATCCACGGGCACAAACTCTTCCTTCACTTCCACGCCCGCCCTTCTGTATGTCCTCTTCCGTCCGCCTTGCATCCGGTGGTAAGACCGCACGTTCCTTATCATCCCCCTCAGTACCGCCATATCACTCCTGGCCACCTGGGCTGCTCCCGCCTGGATCTCTTCTGGCGTAAGCTTGAGGAGATAATCGCCTTCCCATCCATCCCACTTCTTCGAAAACTTCACAAGGGCCTCGTCCCCATGTGTGAGGACTTCCTTCTTTATCTCTTCCACTGCAGTGCGGATATCGGCCTTCTTCTTCTCTCTCCCCTCAACGGCAAAGCTGATGAATTCGCCATATTCTTTCTCAAGATTCCAGATTCTCATCCTTCCTCCTTTCTATCTTAGCCCCCAGTAACTTCAGCTTCGCCTCGATCCCCTCGTATCCTCTATCGATATGATAGATTCTGGATATTTCCGTTGTTCCATACGCGGCAAGACCAGCGATGATGAGGGACGCGCTTGCCCGGAGGTCCGTGGCCATCACCTTTGCCCCTGAAAGCATCTTTGCACCCCTCACGATGGCAGTATTCCCTATCACTCTGATATCGGCACCCATCCGCCGCAGCTCTGCTGCATGCATCATGCGGTTCTCGAAGATCGTTTCCGTGATGGCACTCACCCCATTGGATATGGACATAAGGGCCATCATCTGTGCCTGCATGTCCGTGGGGAAGCCCGGGTAGGGCATGGTCTTCACGTCAACTGCTAAGGGCCTCTTCTTGTTCATGGAGGCTCTTAGCGTGTTCTCTGTCTCCTCAATGTCCATACCTGCTTCTTTAAGCTTTTCTGTAAGGGCCTTCATGTGATCCGGCCGGCAGCCCTCTATGGTGATGCTGCCCCGGGTTATAGCGCAGGCAGCGAGAAAGGTGCCGGCTTCGATTCTATCGGGAATGACCTCATAGTCGCTTGGGGCGAGTTCCTTGACACCCTGGATCCGGATTACCTCTGTGCCTTCGCCTTCAATACGGGCACCCATACGTTTCAACATTAATGCCAGGTCCACCACTTCCGGTTCTCTTGCGGCATTCTCGATGACCGTATCTCCCGGTATGGTTGCCGCAGCCATCAGGATATTCTCGGTGCCGCCTACCGTGGTAGTTTCAAAAACTATTCTGGCGGCCTTGGGGTTCTTGGCGATCACATCAACGTAACCCTCTTTGATCTTCACCTCACATCCCAGTGCTGCAAGTCCTCTCAGGTGCAGGTCTATGGGCCGCTCGCCTATTGCGCACCCGCCCGGATAGGAAACCGTGGCCTTTCTCAGCCCACCCATGAGAGAGCCGATAACAAGGACGGATGCCCGCATCTCCTTTACCACCTCATATGGAGCCACGTGATTGGTTACACCGGTCGTGTCGACTTTCAGTCTGTCCTGGCTGATCCACTCCACCGACCCGCCGAGAAGGCTTATGAGGCGTATCATGGTCTCAACGTCTCTGAGTCTCGGCACATTACCTATGTGGTAGGTGCCTTTCTGAAGAATCGTTGCGGCAAGAAGGGGCAGAACCGCGTTCTTTGATCCGCTGACATGGACGTTTCCCTTCAGCCTTTCGCCGCCTTCTATTACAAATTTGTCCATAGCCCCTCGACCATCCTTTCTCTTCCGGTCAGATCCTTTTCCACGGAGGCCGCGAATCCCTCCGATTGGAGCATCTGCTTCACCCGGGCAGCCTGGACAGCCCCGTCTATTTCGCAGAGGACGCGCCCGCCGTCCTTGAGGTGGCGCCGAACCGTCGGGATAAACCTTCTGTACACCTCGAGGCCGTCCACTCCTCCGTCGAGTGCCAGTTTCGGTTCGTACTCCTTCACATCCACCATGAGTTGCTCCCACTCCTCTGTAGGCACATAGGGAAGATTGGCCACAACCAGGTCAAAAATAACGTCGCCTCTGACAGCAGAAAATAGATCCGAACAGAAAAAGGAGATCCTTTCCTCCACGTGAAGCCTGCGGCTGTTCTCTAAGGCAACGGATAAAGCCGGGGGCGATATGTCAACGCCGAATACCCTTGTCTTGAGCCTTCTTGCAAGGGTGATGCCTATAGCTCCCGAACCCGTGCCCATATCCATTATATACGATATGCCCGTCTTTTTCTCCAGAATTCTCAGGGCCTCATCAACGACGAGCTCTGTCTCGGGCCTCGGAATAAGGACCCTTTCGTCTACAGAAAAAGGTTCGGAGTAGAACTCACGGATGCCTGTTATGTACGCAAGCGGCCGGCCCTGTCTGCGCTCCTCCGCAAGCCCCTTCAGCCGGAGAGTGGCTTCTTCATCCAACAGATGCTCAGGCATCCGGAATATTTGCTCCTTTCCTGTGCCCAGGACGTAAGCAACCATCGCTATTGCATCGAGCGGCGCAATATCCCTGTTTTCGCGAAGAAAATCCTTAATACGCACCGATTCAATTACCTTGTTTTAGGGCTTCTGCCTGGAAATGGGCTGCGAGGGGCTCAACGATGCCGTCAAGGTCCCCGTTCAGGAGATCCTGTAATTTGTATAGGGTAAGTCCAATTCTGTGGTCGGTCACGCGCCCCTGCGGGAAATTGTATGTCCTGATGCGCTCGCTTCGGTCGCCTGACCCTACCTGCCGCCGTCTTGCCTCGGATATTTCCTGTTCCTTTTCACTCTCCATCTTCTCTTTCAGCCGCGCCCGGAGCACCCTGATGGCCTTTGCCTTGTTCTTGTGCTGGGATTTCTCGTCCTGGCATGTAACAACAAGACCTGTGGGGATGTGGGTTATCCGAACCGCAGAATCCGTAGTGTTCACATGCTGGCCGCCGGGTCCGCTGGACCGGAAGACATCAACGCGAATCTCCTCGGGATTGATGCTGACTTCCATCTCTTCCGGCTCCGGCAGGACGGCCACGGTAACAGCCGAGGTATGTATGCGCCCCTGGGCTTCGGTCTGAGGAACCCGCTGCACCCTGTGGACGCCACTCTCATAGCCCAGCTTGCTGTATGCATCCTTTCCTTCAACAACCATTATCACTTCTTTGATTCCACCAAGGTCCGACATGCTCACACTCATGAGTTCCGTTTTCCATCTCATGCGTTCGGCGTACTTCATGTACATTGTGAAAAGGTCCCTCGCGAAAAGGGCTGCCTCTTCCCCGCCCGTGCCTGCCCTTATCTCAAGGAAGACGCTCTTTGCCTGTCTTTCGTGTTTTTTGAGGAGCCTCT
>CAYOYU010000024.1:0-6567 GCA_964408265.1 uncultured Syntrophorhabdaceae bacterium | reverse complement strand
TTAATGCCGCTTCAAGACCTTCCCGCTCGGCTTCAAGCGTTTCGGCCTCTTCCCTGGCAAGCGCCCGCATGGATTCATCTGTCTCGGACCTGACCATTTCCCCGATTTTTACTGCTTCGTCACTTTTTTGCTTCCATTCCCGGAAAAGATCGACGAGCTCCTTCAGCTCGGTCCGCTCTTTTGCGAGCTTTTTGTAGGCATCGAGATTCGAGAGGGTTTCGGCCTTTGCCAGCTCCTCCTCGATTTCCTCGTACCTCTTTTCAATCTCTCGTAGTCGCTCGAACATCAGGTGGTTTTCTTGCCGTATCTTCTCTCAAATTTTTCGACCTGGCCGGCGGAGTCGAGCCTCTTTTCCTTGCCTGTGAAAATGGGGTGGCACTTGGCGCAGATTTCCACATTGATCTTCTCTTTTGTTGAAAGCGTCTCAAAGGTGTGGCCGCAGGCGCATTTCACGGTAATAGATTTTAGTTCCGGATGAATCCCTTTTTTCATTTCAACCTCCCTTGCTCATTGAGTATAAAAAGTCTTTGTTCGATTTGACGTCGGATAGCTTTTCCAGCAGAAACTCCATAGCCTCCACGGGGTTCATGGGTTGCAGCACCTTCCGGAGAAGCCAGATTCTCGAAAGATCCCCATTCTCAAGAAGGAGCTCCTCTTTTCTCGTACCCGACTTATTTATATCTATTGCGGGGAACACCCTCTTCTCCGCCAGTTTCCGATCCAGATAGATTTCCATATTGCCGGTACCTTTAAATTCCTCGAAGATAACCTCGTCCATCCTGCTGCCCGTGTCAATAAGGGCCGTAGCCACAATGGTCAGGCTTCCCCCTTCCTCGATGTTCTTCGCTGCACCAAAGAATCTCCTCGGCTTCTGCATCGCCGAAGCATCTATGCCGCCCGAGAGAATCTTTCCACTCGACGGGACGACTGTGTTATATGCTCTGGCAAGCCTCGTAATACTGTCAAGGAGAATAACGACATCGCGTTTATGCTCTACGAGCCGTTTCGCTTTTTCTATGACTATCTCCGCTACCTGGACATGGCGCGTGGCGGGCTCATCGAAGGTTGAACTGATTACTTCTCCCCTCACTGATCTTGTCATGTCAGTCACCTCTTCGGGCCGCTCATCGATGAGCAGGACTATGAGGTGCACCTCTTTATGGTTTCTGGTGATGCTGTTGGCTATGTTTTGGAGCAGCATGGTTTTGCCTGTCCTGGGGGGAGCCACGATGAGCCCTCTCTGCCCTTTCCCGATTGGCGTGAACAGGTCCATGACCCTTGTGGAGAGATTGTCGTGGTCCGTCTCCAACTTCAACCTCTCGTTGGGGTAGATGGGAGTCAGGTTGTCAAAGATGATCTTATCCTTCGCCACCGTGGGGTCATCAAAATTTATCGTCTCCACCTTGAGGAGGGCGAAATACTTTTCATTGTCCTTGGGCGGTCTGATCTGGCCGGAAATGGTGTCACCTGTCCGCAGGCCGAACCTCTTTATCTGGGAGGGTGAGATGTAGATATCGTCCGGCCCCGGCAGATAGTTAGAATCAGTGGATCTCAGAAATCCGAATCCTTCCGAGAGGATCTCCAATACCCCCTCACCGTAAACCGATTCGTTTTTGTCGACGTAGGCCTGCAGAATGGCGAAAATAAGCTCCTGTTTCCTCAGGCCCGAAGCGTTATCTATGTCGAGCTCTTTGGCTGCCTGGGTCAATTCCCCAATTCTTTTCTTCTTTAGCTCATTAAGGTGCATCTACCTCTACCTCCCATGATTTTATCCTTCCCAAGAGAGCATCAACCTCGCTTCCAAGATCCTCAACCGTCCCGCTGTTATGTACTACATAATCTGCCATCTTCTCTTTTTCAGAGAGGGGTACCTGAAACGGTATCCTTCTCTCCATATCATCTTCGGCCATGCCCCTGAGCTTCAGCCTTTCCTTTATTATTTCCATTGGGGCTGTTACGACCACTATTTTGTCAACCCTCTTGCACAGGTCCGTCTCGAAGAGGAGCGGGGCGTCAATTATGAGGGTCTTCGCGCCTTCCTTCCGCAACTCTTCGGCTTTACGAAAGAGGGCCTTCGTCACTTTGGGGTGAACAATACCCTCGAGCCTTCTCAGTTCTTCCTCTTTCGAAAAAACCGTTCTTCCAAGTTTCTCAACGTCAACGACGCCGTCCCGCACATAGTCGTCTCCAAAGGCTTCCCGGATTCCATCCTTAACCTCATCCCAACTCAGGCTCTCTTTTGCCAGCTTATCGAGATCTATTACCTGAAATCCCTTTTCCCGGAGAAGGTTCGATACGGTACTCTTTCCACTACCTACAATCCCGGTAACCCCAATGAGAATCATATGTCCAGATTTCTCACATTGAGGGCATTTTCCTCTATAAAAAGCCTTCTGGTTTCGATGTTATTTCCCATGAGCACCGTGAAGACCTGGTCAGCTTCTACGGCATCTTCTATGGAAACCTTGATGAGGGTACGTCGAGCGGGATCCATCGTTGTTGTCCAAAGCTGCTCCGGATTCATCTCCCCAAGACCTTTGTATCTCTGAATGGCAATTCCCTCTTTCCCGCGGCCATTTACAAAGGCAAGGAGGTTCTGGGGATCCATGAAGCGAGCCTCCGGGCTGCCGTCAGTCACCGTAATTTCCTCATAATAGAATCCCTGCACTTCTTTGAAGGCTTTGTAGGCTTCCACATAGTCGCCTTCTGTGCACATTTCATAGTCAATCTTCACGGCTCCCAACTTCGCATCCTGGAGTGTCAAGGCAAAAAGATTATGTTCAGGATCGAGTGAAATCTCCCCCTGATATCCCTCCTTCTCCAGTACCTCCAACAAATTCTTCAATCTTTCGTCCGTCTCAAAATCGTTCCGCCTGGTAATCCCGGCTCTCCAGAGCGCGAGGAGGACCTTTCTTTCCAAGCCCGATTTGTGCGCTTCCCGCACATATTGTTCCAGGCCCCGTATGGTATCTACGGCGCCTCTAAGTGCCGTGGAGTCAATCTGGGCTTCGCCCATCCTGCAGTTTATCTTCTCTATTCCTCTGGCCAGGATAAAGCCCTCAAATTCCTCTTCATCTTTAATATAGGTATCCTTGCCCCCATGTTTCACCTTGTACAACGGCGGCTGCGCTATATAGAGGTTTCCATTCATAATAAGCTCGGGCATCTGTCTATAGAAAAACGTGAGGAGCAGCGTCCTTATGTGGGAACCATCCACGTCGGCATCGGTCATTATCATTATCTTATGGTACCGGAGGCGCTCCCTGGACTCCGAACTGACACCGAGGGCAAGATAAAGGGCTTTAATCTCCTGGTTGGACAGGATCTTTTCCTGCCTCGATTTTTCCACATTCAAAATCTTTCCCTTTAAGGGCAGGATGGCCTGAATCTTTCTATCTCTTCCCTGTTTTGCCGATCCACCTGCCGAGTCACCCTCCACGATGTAGAGTTCACAGAGTTCGGGATCGCTCTCCTGACAGTCAGCCAGTTTACCCGGCAAAATACCGCTGTCAAAGATGCTTTTGCTCTTGATCAGTTCCTTTGCCTTTTTTGCCGCTTCCCGTGCCCTCTTCGCCTCGAGCGCTTTGTTGACTATTGCCTTTCCTACCGCTGGATTTAGTTCGAGATACTCGGCAATCTTCTCGTTGAGTACCGATTCAACGAGGCCTTTAATCTCACTGTTCCCTAATTTGCCTTTTGTCTGCCCCTCGAACTGAGGATTCTGCAACTTTATGCTGATTACCGCTACAAGACCTTCCTTTACATCATCTCCGGAAAGATTTTCCTTCGCCTTTTGCGGCAGATTAGCCTGAACAAACCCGTTAATACACCGCGTAAGTGCACCGCGGAAACCTGCCACATGTGTTCCGCCCTCCAGGGTATGCACGTTGTTCACGAAGCTATAAATATTTTCATTGTAGCCATCGTTGTACTGAATGGCCACTTCGATAAAATCGAGGGGGGGTCTGCTGCTCGTTAGATATATAGGCTCTTCAAAAAGGACAGTCTTATTGACGTTCAGAAATTTTACGAAAGCACGCAGACCACCTTCGTGCCTCAGTTCCTGCCTCTTTCCCTTTCTTTCATCGATCAGAATGATGTGTATTCCGTTGTTAAGAAATGATATCTCCCGCATACGATGAACGATAATTTCATAACTATAGTCGACGGATTCAAATATTGCCTTGTCCGGCTTGAAGCGTACCTTCGTCCCCGTCTTATCTGTATCTCCTATAGCTTTCAGTTCTGCGATTTTATTTCCCGCTTCATAACGCTGAAAATAGACCTTGCCGCTCCGTCTAATCTCAACCTCCAGATATTCAGAGAGCGCATTTACGACCGAAAGACCAACACCGTGAAGACCCGCAGAATAGCGATAGGTATCCTTATCAAACTTACCTCCCGCATGCAGTTTCGTCAGAACAACTTCCAGGGCCGACATATTTTCGTTCCCGTGCATTTCAACGGGAATACCCCTTCCGTTGTCCTCCACGGTTACACTATTATCCCTATGTATGGTGACCGTTATCTTGTTGCAGAATCCTTCCAGGGCTTCATCAACGCTGTTATCCACAAGTTCATAGACCAGATGATGGAGACCCTCTATACCTGTATTTCCAATGTACATGGAAGGGACTTTTCTTACGGCATCAAGCCCATCCAATATTTTTATACTTTCTGCTCCGTATTCCCTCATTTTCAAACCCTTATCGGCATCACGATATTCTTGTAATATTCCCCGCCTCTTCCCTCAAATAACACAGCGCCATAGGTCGAGGGGGCCTTTATAATTATTTCATCCTCATCTATGTGGGACACCACGTCCAAAATAAACCGAACATTAAAATTGAGACTCACATTTTCACCGGCATACTCTACGTCCAGAACCTCTTTTGCCGTACCGATATCGGCAACAGCTTCCAACTCCATTCTATTCTCACCGAAGACCATCTTTATGGGCTCACTGCGACCAATAATTGTTGAAACCTTCTTTAGACCCCTCAATAACACATCCTTTGTTATGACGAGCATGTTGTTATTCACGGGAATCACATTTTCATAGTCGGGAAAATTTCCTTCTATTATCCGTGACACCACCTTAACGCCGTCCGTGCCGAACTGCACATGTTTGTCATCAATATTCAACTTCACGGAATCCCCTTCACCCACTACACGTACCACTTCAGAAATTGAACGTTTGGGGATGGTAATACCTTTGAATCCCTTCAGGCCCGGGACCTCTTTCTGGTACTGAGCCATTCTAAAACCGTCAGTACCCACGACCACAATTTTTCCCTCCATACCTTTCATATACATACCCGTGAGTATGAACCTTGTTTCATCAACGGAAATTGCAAAGCTCACTTTCTCTATCATTTCCAGTAAGATGCCGCCGTTAATTGAAAATTCTTCATACCCCTTAATTTCCTTTACTTCCGGAAATTCTTCAGGATCCTGAAGGCTCAGCACAATGTCCGTATGTTTTTGCCTGATCTTCAGGGTATTATTTTCGATCTCCAGTGTTATTTCACCATTATCCATTTCCCGTATAATATCGACGAATTTTCTTCCATGAACGAGTATCTGGACGGGTTCTTCGGATTTTAGGGCATCTATGTGTGCTATGGCACTCACCTCGAGATCTGTAGAATAGACAATACTCCTTTCCTTTCCGATGTCTATGAGTATATTGGAAAGAACGGGCATTAATGATCTTTTCTCGGTGATATTAACCAATTTTGAGATAGGTGCGAGAATATCATTCTTTTCTATTATTAGATTCATAATATACCCCTCTTAATAATAAGTGGTGTGGATTTGTTAATATCCCCATAAGTATAGATGATTTAACAGAAAACTCCGCTCAGGGACAGGGTTCGATATGTTAATAATCTGTAGAGTCATGTTGATTTAACTCTTGCTTCTATCTTTTCAACAGCTGTTTTCAACTCTTTCTTAATTTTGATCTCCTCCTCTATTTTTCGTATGGAATGAATTACCGTGGCGTGATCCTTTCCACCGAATTTTTCGCCAATACTCACAAGGGAATAATCTGTCAGTTTTCTGGAAAGGTAGATTGCAACCTGACGGGGGAGAATAATTGAACGAATCCGCTTGGCAGACTTGATATCCGATGTCTTTATGGAAAAATAGGAAGCAACCTCTTTTATTATCATATCAACAGTGATTTCTTTCTTTCTGTCTTTGATTATGTGGCCCATTACCTCTTTGGCTAAATCGATGTTTATAGGTACATTATTGAGTGAGGCAAATGCGCCAATCCGTATCAGGGAACCTTCCAACGATCGTACGCTGTCCTCGGCATTGGAAGCAATAAAGAATGCTACATCAAGGGGTAGTTCTATATTTTCTATCTCCGCCTTCTTATTCAGGATGGCCACTTTTGTTTCGATGTCAGGAGATTGTATATCAGCTATAAGACCCCACTCGAACCGTGATCTTAACCTTTCCTCGAAGTTTTCTATATCCCTGGGAAATTTGTCGCTCGTTACAACAATCTGCTTCATATTATCATAGAGTGCATTGAAGGTATGGAAAAATTCAGCC
>CAYOYU010000023.1:6285-32259 GCA_964408265.1 uncultured Syntrophorhabdaceae bacterium | reverse complement strand
AGGGCCCAGGCTGCATATGAGGCCTTCCAGAATTCCCTGAAACCTTTTGGCCAGGCCATGATCGCGCCCTACCGGGAGATGGTCCGTTTGAATCAGATAGTCTACAGGGTGGGGGATCCCTATAACACATTTCGTTATCGCGTCAGTGGTGCGGTACGGTTCAGGACGGCAGAGTTCTGGAAGGAACTGGAGCTGCATCGTCTGCGTTTTGAAGATGCCACCTTCAAGCTGGGGCAGACCCTCTTGAAAGTCCCATATTATACTGAGGGTTGGAAACAAGGGGTGAAGAACATGGACGCCAATGTAGCTGAGGCGTTGAGATGGGGAAGTGATGTTGCGTCCGTGAGGGGAAGCCTCCTTGGCTCGGCGGAACAGTTAAAACAGATAGACAAGGACGTAAAGGAGGGTTTGAAAGCCTTTGATGCCGCCTTGCCGGAGGTGCGCCGTGTCATAAACGTGGGACAGAATGAGCTGGACAGTATGATTACAAAATACGGCAAGCTGATCAACAACCCAAGAGCTGATTCCTACTATGTGAGCAGCTGGTTTGGTGGGGGATCGGAGCCTTTTACGCCCAATACGACGGAGACGAGTGAGCGGGTAAAGTACCTGTCCAAGTATGCCAGGGACACCTTGAACTACGCGGAGCCGGGGTATTTGACCGAGGTGAAAAAGACGGACTGGCTGGGATTTGCAGCAGCTTACGAGGCCAAGGCAACAGAACTCGCTTTCTACACGGACTGGACGGAGAAATACCGGGACCGTCTTTACGCCGCTGTCACCCGTCTCACAAAGATCAGTAAGGAACTTACGGATCAGGGGTTCTATGCAGCGAGAGAGGGCACTCCCGCCGAAGTCCTCGCAAAAGAGTGGAGCGAATCCCCATGGGCCTCAATTTCGCAGGGAGTGGGCAGGTATGTGACCGCGGAGGATTACAAGAAACTCCCTTGGGCTGCGTATCAACCCTGGGCCGGCATGTCGCCCTGGCAGAAGCTCTACGCCGCGCAGACGGTGCTCATCAACAAACTGAATGATCAAGCGAAATATTATGTCCAGGGTTTCAGTAGTGGTTACTTCCAGCCTGTGCCCGAGTCGGTGATGAAACCACTGGAAGAAGCATGGAAAGGACTACGTCCCCTCTGTGAACAGTACGATGCCGCTGCCAAACCGGTTCGCGACAAGTTTGCTCCTGTCGCGGAAGAGATCGTCAAAGAGGCACAGGCGGTCGGGGAAGTCTGGTACAAGATGCCCCAGCTCTCGCGGAACGTAGTCACCAACGAGAACATCCGTTTCAGGAATGCCGCGGCATGGCTGAACGGATACGCAACATCGAAGCTCGACGGCCTCAAGACTTCTCTGGTGCCCCCCAACAACAGCGTGGCAGTGCAACTGGACGAACTGATCCTCGGTTATGCCCCGGCTTTGGCCAAGTACAAAAAGCAGCAGGAGGAGATGGAGCGGCAAATGGAGGAGGCCCGGAGGCAGCGGGAGGAGGCCGAAAAGAAGCGCGCCGAGGATCAGCGGAAGCAGGAGGCGGTTCAGAAACAGACCGCTGAGACGAGCGTGGCCCTGGTGAAGGACCTCTATACCAAGTTCAAAGCCGCATATGAATCGAGAAACGATTCCGCGGTAGTGAGCTACCTGGCCAATGACTGGAGTGCCGAAGGGGCCACGATTTCAGATCTCCAGAACAACCTGAGAAGGACCTTCAGAGTCTTCGACGAGGTCCGGTACAACATAGAGAACCTCACCATCCTGCAGACGGGAGAAGGGGTCTACGGGGTTTCCTACGACGTCACTATTACGAGCAAAATCTTCAAGAGGAACCTGAAGCACGAGGAGAAATCGAGCGTCAGCGAGCAGGTGGTCATCGAAGGTCCGGGCAAGGCAAAGATCAAGAGGACCAACGGCGGCAGGTTCTGGTACACGCAGTAGAAGGTTCTTGTTGTCGACCGGGGTATTGGCATCACAAGGAGGAGGCAACGGAGCTCGTTCATTTGAAAGGCAGCGCCTGAGATAATCCTTTTTCTCGCCAGGTAAGGGGGTGCCACATGGTGGAACAAGTCAGAAGACAAGCGGCCTGTTTATTGGTCATACTTTGCCTGCTCACGGTTTCCTCGGCTGCCTTTGCACTGGGGGAGATCGGTGACGTGAACCCCGATGGCGTGGCAAAACTCTCCGTCAATGCTCTTACTGCCATGATTGCCAAGAAGGACGCCATCGCCGGAGCCCAGAAGATCATCCGGAAGACCTTTGACGACGAGTGGACATGGAACTACGTCATAGGCAACTACGAGAAGATGATCTTCCAGAACGCCGAAGCGGAAATCCCCAAGTTCAACAAGAAGATCAACGGCATGATAGGTGATGTCCAGGGCGTCATCGATGTCTCTCTCCGCATCTACGAGGGAAACTATGATGAGGCGGCATTCAAGGTGCTTGATATAGCCGTAGGAAAGATGGGCCACCCCATCGTGAGCCTCACCTGGGAAGGGGTAAAGCTGTGCTACGAGTCCCACAAGGAGGTGGTAGCGACAGGTGTGGCTCTGGACATCGAAAGGCTCTATGGCATTGTCAACAACGACCGTCGCCTTGTGGGCATCAGCGCCGACGACGCCCAGCCGAAGCTGATCCCTGTCACCAGGCAAAATGCAGACTATTTCTTCAACAAGTATCTCATCGTCAACGACGGTGTCCGTGCCCTCATGAAATCCTACGTGACGAAGAAGCTTGGCGAAAAATTCCCGGAAGACGTCTTCATCGTAGCCGTCATGGGTGATCTTATCACAGGGGAGGATACCCAGAGAGCGAAGGAGATCGAGAAGATCAGTCAGCATAAGGAAGACGGGATACGCTGGACCGTGGCGCTCCTCAACGACCTGAACAACCAGGTGAAGGTTGAGTGGGCCAAGACGCGGCTCAGAAAGAACGTTGCGGAGATACAGGAATTTCTCAGGAAGTTCAAGGGGATCACGGACGAACGAATGCTTGCCGATCTGCTGGCAGATATGAAGAACCAGAAGGCCTACAAGGAGGACGCAGAAAAGTACCCGAAACTCCTGGACGAGAGCAAGAAGGAGCGCGAACGGGTAAAGAACGCGGTGGAGAAGCTCAAACCCACCGAAGCGGCGCGGGCACAGGAGTTCACCAGCCTGGCCATGGACTGGCATCACAAACTGAGACAGGCAAGCGCCCGGGCCTTCAAGATAAACAAGATGCAGCTTTCCGAGGACCTTGAAAAGGAGATGTATGACTGGGACAGGTTCAGGGAATTCCTTTCGGAGAAGTATAAGGAGAAGACCGCCAGTATTGGCGACGAGGCGTTCAAGGAGATCTATGCCACCATCTCCACGAACCCCACCTATGCCCTTATCGATGACACCTACAGCGCCCTGTTCAAACCCCTCCTCAAGCCCTATCCCTGGCCGGTAGATCCTGAGAAAGTAAAGGAACAGCTTCTCGACAGCCTTCAGAGGGGCAGGTTCGACAAGGCCCAGGAGATCATCTACAAGTGGAAGAACTTCACCATGGCGGAGACAGCGGAGGGGAGCCTCTGGGAATACTACAACAAATTAAGCAAAGAGATGTATGATCTCTGGGTAGCAACCAGGAAGCCCCTTGCCGAAGAACTGGCCAGGGTGGAACAGACCTGCCGTGCAATCGTTGACGCCACCCAATGGAACGCCTGCTGGAAGGGGAGCTACGAGCCCCTCTACAAAAGAGTCGTCGGGCTCGACGGCGCTGTCACCTTCTCGCAGTGCACCTACGGATACCCGCAGTGCGCCATGAGCAGCCTTTCCTCAGCCCAGTACACCCTCTTTGCGGGCACGTCGGAGTGGCTGCAGAACACCTACAATGCCTTCGAGGAATTAAGCAGCCAGAGACAGCTGGAACTGGAGGAGCTCCGAAAAGGACTCGCCAGTCTCAGCAAGGCGCTTCCCTTCCCGCCCGCGGACAAACCATTGGAGGTCGAGCAGCTGGAGAAAGATCTTGCCAACGTGAAAGAGAATGCCTGGGTTGCCGTTACCAAGGGATGGATGGACAGGGAAAAGGTCGGCAATGTGGGCAACATCGTCGCCCTTATGCAGCAAAAGGCATATGAGCTTGATCAGTGGCAGTACCTGGCCGATTCCATTAGGGCCTACGAAGCGGTTGTCTCGGGGCTGGAGCTCAAATGGAGCATCGGGGCGAAGGAGGCCCAGGCCTTTCTCAATGGGGTCCGGTTCAACGAGGAAGAGTATAACCAGTTCACCGTGCTGGCGGACCAATCCTTCAGCAAAGAGGAGGTGGAGAGATACAGGAGAATCGTATCCCAGGTTCCCTCCGTCATAAGCGGGCTTAA
Organism: uncultured Syntrophorhabdaceae bacterium; assembly: GCA_964408265.1. Classification (GTDB taxonomy): domain Bacteria; phylum Desulfobacterota; class Syntrophorhabdia; order Syntrophorhabdales; family Syntrophorhabdaceae; genus CAYOYU01. The sequence goes on along the minus strand of CAYOYU010000023.1, from coordinate 27,917 downwards.
GGAGACTTTCCGCCAGTTCATGGTCCTCGGAGACACGCAGCTGACGAATACCTCCCGGGATGCCGACTGGCTTAAGGGTCTGGCAAAAGAGCTGACACAATGGCTCAACGCCAAGGTCAAGACCGGCATCTTGACCACGTATTCAGGGACCTGGACGGTGAACGTTGCCGGCCAGGAGAGGATGGCCGCCACCTCGGTGCCCTATCCCCATTACCTGACAAAGGAGGAGGCGGATAAGCTTGCCAAAGAAGGAAAGGAGCTGAAGGCCTACAGCTTTATCCGGAATTACATGCCCACGTCCCTGCCGGTCTATGAAAACCTTATCTCCTGTGCGGGGGTCCCTTTGGCTGAGGGAGAGAATTTCATGCTTCCCGACAAGACCATCATCTACCGGAGCGCCCTCGATACGGCAGACCCCCTGGTAGCGGCTCTCCGTCCGGACGAGGAGAGGGAGTACCTGTACCAGGAGCGTTTGAAGGCCATCGCTGCCGTTCTTCCTCGGACGGTGGATATCGCGGATTACGTGGAAGAGCAGCGGCGCAGGAACGTGGCCCAGATGCTCGGCACCGCATACGTGCCCATACCGCAGCAGGGCAGGCTTATCCCTATGGATACGTCAACACTTACCTTTCCCCTGGGCGTCACCTATACCGAGTTGAGAACAAAGATCGAAACGGCCATGCGGGAGAGAGTCGACTATCTCAAGAAGGCCCGCGAAAGGGCTTCGGAAGAAGCGAAGAGGCAGGCCGAGTTCGACGCCAAGTACGGGACGGTCATGAACAAGATTGGCCGCGGCATAGGTATGGGCAACGAACAGATGGCGCGGGGAGAGTATCAGAGTGTGGTGGGCCTATGGTACTATCTGGACCAGGTGAAGGCCGAGTACAAGGCTATCGGCAGCACCCATGGAGAGGTAGACAAGGCCCTAAGTCAGCTCGCAGCGCTTATCGAGACGGCAAAGACGAGACTAAAAGAGACGGAGAGCCAGTCTGCGGCCATAATCCAGGAATTCTACAGGAAGTTCAAGGAAGCCTATGAATCGAGGAACGATTCAGCGGTCTGCAGCCTCATAAGCAACAACTGGCTGTCAGGAGACGGTACCACCATATCCGACCTCCAGGCGAATCTCCGCCGGACCTTCAGGGTTTTCGACGAGGTGAAGTACACGATCCAGAACATGAACATCCAGAGACAGCCCGACGGCTGCTACCGGGTCGATTATGAGGTGACTATCACGAGCAGGATCTACAAGAGGAATCTTACTCACGAGGAGAAGTCAAAGGTGAGTGAGGAACTGACCATAGACGCCTCGGGCAAGCCGAAGATATCCCGGACCCTGGGCGGCGTGTTCTGGTACACGAAGTAGGCTTTCGGGACCGTTGAATATGGCGGGCAGGAGGCTTATGCTTATTCACGATACAAAATACGTCCCAGGAAAAACCAAAAGGAGGTCATATGTTCGGCAGATTCAGACGAGTTGAAAAAGAATTCTACATGCTGCCGTTCCTGCTTATCCTCACCATGCTCCTGCTTTCTTCCGCTGCACCGTCCTTTGCCCAGTCGTCATCCGGCGGCCCCAGGATAGAATCTCTCAAGGTCGACGGGAAACAGGTGGGCAGAGAAGCCAAGGTGCAGGTGTACAAACAGCTTCTCCACGGCGGGAAGGTCTATGTGGCGGGAAAAGTAGCGGGTGAGCAGGGCACTCTCTCGGGGGTGGGCGTGTCACGGGACAACGGCAAGACCTGGTTCAAGGCCGCCCTCACAGGCGACGGTTCCTTCGAGTATTCCTTCAGGCCTCAGGCCCCGGCTGTCTACACGCTTTGCCTGAGGGTTACGGATGAGAAGGGGGCACGGGCACCAGGACCCTGTGTCGAGGTCGCTGTCTCGGAAAAGAGCCCTTATGTGCTGGTCAGAGAGACCATCGACAAGATAGTGGAGGCATATGAAGAGAAGAACCTGCGCCTCTTTATGTCCCACGTGAGCGAGGATTTCTTCGGCGACAAGACTGTTTTCGAAGGGGCTGTACGGAATGCGGAAAGCGCCTATACTGACATAGACGTCCGGTATACCATCGACAGCATCGTGCCGGATTACAATGACAAGATCTTTGTCAGTCTTACCTTCAACAGGAGATATACGATCATCAAGACGGGGAAAACCGTGACGGACAGCGGCTCCACGTCATTTATCCTGAGGATGGAAGAGGGTCAGCTCAAGGTCCTGAGCATGTCGAAGCCATTAATGTTCCTGTAACATCTCAGCAGCGGCGACTCACCTTCTCTTCGCCCGCACCGGATCTCAATGCCCGGTGTGGGCGAAGCCGTCTGAGAGCCCCTCAAAACTTGTATTCGAGCATAAAGGAGATGCTCCTCTGCTCCGACCAGACCCTTACGCCGTTGAAGAAGCTGAAGTCTATGCCGACGGTGCTGTCGACCAACTGGTGGGAACCGGTTGTCTCTATCCTGAGGTACTCCGCCTCAACGCCCAGGGTCAGACGAGGGGTCAAGGCCTTCTTTAAGCCGAGGGAGGCGTGCCAGGCGTGGCCGTAGGTGTCCTCGTAGGTGAAGCGCCTTCCCGGCCTGAGAAGGTGGTTGTCTTCGTTGCGGGCCTCCACGTATGCCCAGTCCACCTGGAACTGGAGGTTCAGGGTGGAAACACCCGTGAATCGGCTCATGTCCGCCCTTGAACGGAAACCCATGAAGTACTGGGCAAAGGTCTGTTTGAACCTGATGTCCGGTCCCGAAAGGAGCATGGGATCAGCATCTACCTGTAATTGCAGACCGTCGCGGGCGAGGAAATGAAGGCTCTGCCACCGGTATCCGACCACGGGACGCAGGTTCAGCCATTTCGGCAGGCCCAACCAGTCGGATACCTCCAGGTCTGCGTCGATCTTTACCATGTAGCTCGGTTCCAGACGGCAATTCGATTCGCTGTAAATTGTCCGCAAGGCAGGGTTCGCCCCGTCATCCCAATCGGAGTCTTTCATGCTGCCCGTGTTGTTCCATGAAATGTTCGTGAGGGCCTCTACGCCGACCGAGAACCTGGGCAGGTCAGCCCTCAGGCCGATTCCGCCCCACCAGGAATCCAGAGGGAATTCCAGTCTGCTCAGGGGAACCTGATAGGGGGGGAAGGGATTGCCGAATTCATAGGACGTGTGGCTCCTGAAAAGGTACTGGGTTTTGAGGGTGAGGGAGAGATACTTGCTCAACTGGATGGACTCTTCCTCTCCCATGGCATGGGCGACGGTGGCCAGGGCAGGAAAGGCGAGGAGCAGATAGAGAGAGATCAGGAATAGTTGCAACCCCTTCTTCAGATTAATTCCCCCTCATATCCACCGGCAGGCTTCAGATGGGTCGCCGCCGCTCCCGGTCATTGGAGTATCTTACCAGAAGGTTCGCGGTGAAAGACAGGATTTTGGAAAGAAATTCGCGACTCCATGTCCGTTTCTCGTTATAATAGGTACATTACACGGGCCCGATGAAGAGAATAGATGAGAAACGCTCTGAACAAACCAATGCCAGTGGGAGGGGACTCTCTCTGGCTCATCCCACACCGAAGCAGTACGTCTGGGCCCTCCTTGCCGTGGCAATTGTCACAGGCATCGGCAAACTCCTCATGCCTTTCTTTAACCTGTCAAACCTGGCCCTTCTCTACCTGTTGCCGGTCCTGGTCAGTGCCGTGCGCTGGGGGCGGGGGCCGTCGTTTTTTGCTGCATTTCTCGGCGTGCTGGCTTTTGATTTCCTTTTTGTCCCTCCTATTTTCAGCTTGACCGTAAACGATACACGTGACGTCTTTGTCTTTGCCATCTACCTTGTGGTTGCCATAGTCACCGGCACCATGGCAACGAAACTCCGGGATGAACTGGAAAAGACCAGGCAAAGCGAGAAAAGAACCTTCGCCCTCTATACGCTGAGCCAGCAGATAGCCGCAGAGACGGGCATGGAGCAGGTTCTGAAAACTTTCGCCAAAACCGTGTCAGAGGCGATGAGCGGTCAGGCATCCATCTTCATGCACGATCCGGAAGACAACTTATTGCACCAAGTCGCCTCTTACCCGGCCCATGATCTTCCACCTGATAATAAAGAGCAGGCCGTTATCCAGTGGGTTATGCAGCAGGGTCAAAGTGCTGGGAAAGGAACGGAAATCCTCAGGGAAGCAGGAGAAATGATCCTCCCTGTGAAGGCAGAAGAGAAGACCCTGGCCGTTCTTGTAATAAGACCGGACGATGAAGATGCAGATATTTCCCAGGAACAGTGCCAGGCGATCGAAGCCCTCACCAACCTGGCCGCAGTGGCCATAATCCGCGTTCAACTGGCGGAGAGGGCGGAAAAGGCAAAATGGTTGGCCGAGGCAGAAAAACTGCACCGGGCATTGTTAGATTCCATCTCCCATGATCTGCGCACACCACTTGCCTCTATCACCGGTGCCGCCACGAGCCTCCTGACGGAGAGAAATGTCTATACGCAGGAAACCAAGGAAGTCCTCTTGAGTACGATCAAGGAAGAGGCACAGCGCATGAATCGCTACGTTGCGAACCTTCTTGACATGGTGAGGCTTGAGAGCGGTATCCTGAGTCTGAAAACGGATTGGTGCGACATGCAGGACATAATCGGCGTCGTTCTCAGGCAGGCCCGGGATACTCTCCAGGGACACCCTCTGCGGATTGATATGGACCCCGGCTTGCCCCTGGTGAAAGCCGATTTTACTCTCATTGAACAGGTGATGGTCAACCTGCTGGAAAATGGCGTAAAGTATTCCCCTCCGGACAGCGAAATCGCTATTTCGGCCCGATACCGCGACAAGGATGTGGTCGTTACGGTAGCCGACTCCGGCCCGGCAATTCCGGAGGCGGAGCGGGACCGCATATTCGATAAATTCTACCGGCTGCGCGCCACAAAACATATAAAAGGGACAGGACTTGGCCTGTCTATCTGCAAAGGGATAATCGAGGCCCATGGCGGCAGTATATGGGTTGATTCGTCTCCTGAACACGGCAACAGGTTCACATTTTCTCTGCCTGTAGCAGAAGACCCGTCGGAAAAGCCAAGCGCCAAAGAAGGAGCAGAAGATTTCATCTGAAGGGGTACGCATACTGGTCATTGATGATGAAAAACAGATCCGCCGGATGTTGAAAGCTGCCCTGGAAGGTTACGGCTATGACATTGCCGAGGCCTCCTCAGGCCATGAAGGCCTGGCGCAGGCAGCAATATTTCATCCCGATCTCATCGTGCTCGATCTCGGTCTGCCCGACATGGATGGTATCGAGGTAATCAAACGCCTCCGGGAATGGACCAAGACGCCCACCATCGTCCTCTCTGTACGTGAGCATGAAGACGATAAGATTGAAGCCCTCGACGCCGGAGCCGATGATTATGTCACCAAACCTTTCAGCATGGGCGAACTTCTTGCCAGGATCCGGGTTGAACTCCGGCATGCAGCCAAAACAGAGGACGAACCTGTCCTTGCCTTCGGTGAACTGGTCCTTGATATTGCCCGGCGCAATGTGACGCTCAGAGAGCAGGAGGTCAAGCTCACCCCGACAGAATATGAAATCCTGAAGTATTTGGCCCTCCAGGCCGACCGGGTCGTAACCCACAGGCAACTGCTCCGTGCCGTCTGGGGCCCCAACTACCAGGATCAGACACACTATCTCCGCATATACATCGGTCAACTCCGGCACAAGATAGAAACCGACCCGTCACAGCCGGCCTATATCATCACCGAGCCGGGAGTGGGATATCGATTCGTTTCAAAAGAATAACCCCCATCTTTACGTTTTCTTTACATCAAAGGGCCAACTCTTAACGCAAAATTTACGCCGATTCCTTTAAAAAATGAAAGCAGAGAGGTAGACCCCGCAAGGTGGGGTCGGACGGACGGTATATGACGCGCTCCTGACGCTGATGCGTTGCTGTCTGCAGGGCGAAACGTACCGGAGTCCTTCGCTGAACATGTAGAAATCAACCGCCATCATCCCCCGACCATAATCAATGCAGGAGCAAAGGAGAAGAAGACCATGGGGTCAGACGACTCAGAGCAGGAACCGGGTATATTCGAGAAGATCAGGCGCAAGATCATCGGTGCACCCCGCGATGTAAAGGAACCTTCCATATTTCATAAGCTTTCCCTCATCCCGATTCTTGCCTGGATCGGTCTCGGAGCAGATGGGCTTTCATCCTCTTCATACGGCCCCGAAGAGGCATTCAGGACATTAGGAACACATACCTATCTGGCCGTTCTTATCGCCCTCGCAACGGCACTCACGGTCATTATCATCTCCTATTCCTATACGCGGATCATTGAGCATTTCCCCCACGGCGGCGGCGGATACATTGTCGCAACCCACACGATCAGCAAGGATGCAGGGGTCATATCCGGCTGTGCCCTCCTTGTGGACTATATGCTGACCATTACCGTCTCCCTCGTCTCCTGCGGCGATGCTATTTTCAGTTTCCTTCCCCTTCCTTTCCAGAAGTACAAGCTTGTCTTCGTGGGATTTCTCATCTTCCTGCTCGTCATCCTGAATCTGAGAGGAGTCAAGGAATCGGTGACATTCCTCGCACCCATCTTCATCATCTTCATCATCACCCACATTCTGCTCATCAGCACCGGCGTCTTTACTCACATAGGCGATGTAAAACCGCTGGTAAGCGAAATGAAGGGAAACCTTCAAACAGGCATGGCAACCGTGGGGTTTGTGGGGCTTATGGCCATATTTTTGCGGGCCTTCTCAATGGGGGCCGGAACATATACCGGTATCGAAGCGGTCTCGAACGGCATGCAGATCATGCGGGAACCACGGGTGCAAACAGGCAAGAGGACCATGGTTTACCTGGCCACATCGCTTGCCGTCACCGCCGCCGGTCTTCTCGTCTGCTATCTTCTGTTCAGGATAAGACCTGAAGAGGGCAAGACGCTCAATGCAATCCTGTCGGGGGAGGTATTTGCCAATTGGCCTCTCGGCGGGGTCCTCGCTCTCGTAACGATCCTCTCCGAAGGTGCCCTTCTCATGGTTGCGGCCCAGACCGGTTTTATCGACGGACCACGGGTCATGTCGAACATGGCCATGGACTCCTGGCTGCCCCGCCGTTTTGCGTCATTATCGGAAAGGCTCACCATGCAGGATGGGGTTATCCTGATGGGGCTTGCGGCTTTTGTCCTCCTTCTGTACACGCACGGCTCCATAACCGCCCTTGTGATAATGTACTCCATCAACGTTTTCGTTACCTTTTCCCTCTCTCAGTTCGGCATGGTGCGCTTCTTTCTCCGGAACAGGGAGAAAGATGCAAGATGGAAGCAGCACATCGCAATCCATGTAGTGGGTTTAATGCTCTGCCTCATGATCCTCTTTGTGACGGTCTACGAAAAGTTCGGCGAAGGCGGTTGGGTTACCATCGTCATTACCTCAGGGGTAATCGGACTCTGTTATCTGATCCGCGCGCACTACCGGAAAGTAAGGTCTGCCGTGAAGAAGCTGGAAGAGATGCTCTCCAACCTCCCCGCCACGGGACCCTACAACGATGACCCTGTTAATCCGAAAGAGATGACCGCCATACTCCTCGTGAGCGGGTTCAACGGATTCGGGCTGCACACGCTGCTTTCAATAGTGCGCTATTTCCCCAACGTCTATAAGAACTACATTTTCATATCTGTTGCGGAGATTGACTCGGGCTCCTTTAAGGGTGTTGCCGAGATAGAAGCCCTGAGGGAATCCGTGACGCACGATCTTATGAAATATGTAAAAGTTACCCGTCAACATGGCTTTCCTGCCGATTTCAGGACAGACGTGGGCACCGATGTGGTGGACGCAGCATACGACCTTGTGGGATCAACGGTCAATGAATTTCCCAGATCAACCGTTTTTACGGGAAAACTCGTATTCCGGCAGGAGAATCCTTTTCAGAAGTTACTCCACAATGAAACAGCCCATGCCATTCAACGGAGGCTGCAATGGAACGGAATCCCTACGGTCATTCTACCCATCAGGGTTCATATCTGACCAAACCCTGACCATTGCTGCAGAAGGTATGGTTATGTTCCTTCCTGTGAATTATGATAGGATTGAAGCATAAGGCGAGCGAGAGGTGAAGGGAATGAAAATGAATGTAATGCGTCTGCTCACGGCAAGCTTCTTCTTGTTGTTGTCTGTCGCGGTGGTGCCCCTTCTCCTTGCCGCCGATGGAGCGGAGCCGCGCAGAGGAGACTTCCCCAGATGTCAAAGCTCCTGCCTCGCCACCCATAGCGAGAAGATGGAGAAACTGATGAACGAATACGGGCAGAAGGGCAACAGGGTTTCCTTCCAGGAAGACGTTGACAGCGCCCTCGCAGAGTACAGGTCCTGCATCGTCAATTGCAGGGAACCCATGCCCGTGAAGTAGCGAAGCACCCATCCGGTGGAGGGTTTGCCCTCAACATCTTCAGTTTAATGGGGGAATCTGCTACACTACATCAGCCTGTTGCTCAGGGGTTTGGAAGCAGACAACCCGTAGGAGAGAAGATGATAGTCCTGAAATTCGGCGGCACTTCGGTGGGGACTCCCGACAAGATAAGGCACTGCATCGATATCGTGAGAAGGCAGGCAGAAAGAAGGCCCGTTGTTGTGGTGTCTGCTCACGGCAAGACCACCGATAACCTCATAGTGTCGGCAAAAAGAGCTCTTGCCGGCTCGGTAGAAACGGATACTATCCGCACCTACCATGAGCGGCTTGCCAAAGAGTTGGAGATAGACCGGACGCATATCGACCCGCTGATCTGCGACCTGGAGAGTCTGCTCCGCGGCATCAGCCTGATTCGGGAATTGACCCCGAGAACCCTGGACCATGTGATGTCCTTCGGAGAGCGGCTTTCCTCCCGCATTTTTTCCGCAGCCATGGTCAACGAAGGAGTGCCGGCAATCGCCGTAGACTCTTTTGACATCGGCCTGCTCACCAACTCCAACTTTGGCAATGCCACGCCTTTGAATGGAGTGGAAGAAAGAATCAATGAAAAGATCACCGGGCTTTCGGCCATTCCTGTAGTCACCGGTTTCATCGCCAAGGATGAGGAAGGGAATATCACCACTCTGGGCAGGAGCGGAAGCGATTTTACCGCCTCCATCATCGGTGCGGCAATCAATGCGGAAGAGATCCAGATCTGGAAAGACGTTGACGGTGTTATGACCGCCGACCCTTTTGTGTGTAAGAGCGCTCAGAATATCCCTGTTATGTCCTTTAACGAAGCCAGCGAGTTGTCCTATTACGGCGCAGAAGTCCTCCATCCGTCTACCCTGGTCCCTGCCATGGCGAAGAAGATCCCCGTAAGGGTCGCAAACACCCTTAAGCCGGAAGAAGTTGGAACTATGATTCTGGCCGATTCTGCAGTGGTTGACCGTTTCGCAAAATCGATCGTTTACAAGGAAGACCTGTGCCTGATCTACATTGCCTCCCCTGAATTCAACTTCACCACGAGGCTGCTCTTTTCAAGTCTGGAGATCCTCAATCGTCATGATATCGGAATTCATATTGCAGCCACGTCAGAATCGAGCGTTTCCTTCGTCACCAGCCAGCCCTATTCCGAAGAGGTCCTGCTCAAGGCCTCTGCAGATCTGGAACGGCTCGGTGCCGTTTCTTTTGAAAAAGAGAAGACCCTGATCTGTGTTGTAGGAGAGGAGCTCAAGGGAAACCCGAAAGTCCTGGGGGATATCTTCACCGCTGTGGGCAAAGTCGGAATTAAGGCAAGAATGGTCTCCCAGAGCGCATCAGAGATAAATATTGCCTTCCTCGTCGACAATTCCCAGATTACCGATACAGTCATCAGCCTTCACAATATCCTGATCGGATCATAGCCTCTCGCGCTATCCGAGGGTTCTGCGATGGGTCGGTGTAGTTCTCCTGCTAAAATACGCCCCCTTCAGAACAAATTTACCGGCTATTTTGCGCGAAAATGCCCAAAATAGCCCCAAAATGAAATCCTCAAGTTTTGAAGGCTGACGTGCGCGAATCGTTGTCAGTATTCAATCTGCAGCGATCACGTCCTTCTTCCGACACAGTGTCTGCAATGTATACAATTTTCTGGAAGAGGAGCCGCTAAATACATTCACTGAATCCGCAGGAGTGGCAGACGGAACAACCGCCTTCATGCTCCACCTGGCCACCGCACTCGCGGCATGCACCTTTGAACAGAGATCTTTTCTCCACTTTCTCGGGGTGCTCGGCGGAGGTGATATGGTTCCGGATTGCCTTGGCCACCGCATCGGCACAGGAAAGGATCTTCGTGGGGCCGAAGCCGGAGTGGGCATGACAGGAGATGTCCCTGAGCTGCTTCACTACCTCCTCGGGTTCAACACCGCTCCTCCATGCCAGGGAGACCATCCGGCCTATGGCTTCGCTCTGGGACGCGGCACAGCCGCCGGCTTTGCCCATGGTGGTGAACAGCTCGAATAGCCCGTCATCGTCTTCATTTATGGTGACATAGAGGGGACCGCAGCCGGTCTGCATCCGGTAGGTCCAGCCCCGCAACGACATGGGCCGGTCGCGGACCGTTTTTGCGCCGCTTTCCTCTATTCCCTGGACCGTTTTTGCCGTTGAGAGGACCTGGTTCTCTCTCGACCCGTCACGGTAAATGGTTACTCCCTTGCAATCCAGCTTATAGGCCAGTTCGTAGACTTTTCTCACATCCTCGATGGTGGCGGTGCTTGGAAAATTGACGGTCTTGCTCACCGCGTTATCGGTCTTCTTCTGAAATGCCGCCTGCATCCGTATATGGTCTTCGGGCGTGATGTCGTGGGCCGTAACGAAGAGACGTCGAAGGTCACCGGGGATCTCGGCGATATCCTGAACCGTTCCGTGCTCTGCAATCTTTCCCATGAGCGCCTCGGAGTGGATACCTCTTTCTCTGGCCATCTTTTCGAAGTACGGGTGGATTTCCACGAGGATATTGTTGTCAAGGACCTGCCGCACGAATGAAACGGCAAAGATCGGTTCGATACCCGATGAGGCATTTGCGATGATGGAAATTGTCCCTGTGGGTGCAATGGTGGTCACCGTGGCATTCCTGATTGGGGCTTCTCCCTGCTTGAAAAAGAGGGAGCCTTCAAAATTGGGAAAGGCCCCCCGTTCCTTTGCCAGGCTCCTGGAGGCGGTATGTCCTTCCTGGTTCACAAATCCCATAACTTCTTCTCCCAGCTCGATGGCGTCCCCTGAGTTATAGGGAATCCCCAGGCGGATGAGCATGTCGGCCCAGCCCATGACACCGAGCCCGATCTTCCGGTTGGCCCTGGTCATCATGGCAATTTCCGGCAAGGGATACTGGTTGAGCTCTATTACGTTGTCCAGGAAGCGGACTGCCAGGTGCACCACTTCTTTTAGGCGCTGCCAGTCGACCTGGCCGTCTTTCACCATCAACCCCAGGTTGATCGAGCCGAGATTGCAGGATTCATAGGGGAGCAATGGCTGCTCACCGCAGGGATTTGTCGATTCTATTATGCCCACGTGGGGGGTGGGGTTGTCCCGGTTCAGCCTGTCGAGAAAAATGATGCCGGGTTCTCCGTTCTGCCAGGCATGCTTCACGATCAGATCGAAGACGTCCCCGGCTTTTATGGTCCCCACAATCTCGCGGTCCCGGGGGTTGATGAGCGGATAGATTCTGTCTTCTTCGAGGGCCGCCATGAATGCATCTGTCAAACCGACGGAGATGTTGAAATTGTTCAGATGTTTCTGATCGGCCTTGCATTGGACGAATTCCACGATATCCGGGTGATCGACGCGCATGAGACCCATGTTGGCCCCGCGCCGTGTACCGCCCTGCTTCACGGTCTCCGTTGCGATGTCGAAGACTCGCATAAAGGATATGGGTCCACTGGAAATACCGGCCGTTGATTGGACAACGTCTTTCTTTGGACGGAGCCTGGAAAAAGAAAAGCCCGTCCCTCCGCCTGATTTGTGAATGAGGGCCGTATGCTTGACGGCGTCAAATATTTCTTCCATGGAGTCCCCCACGGGTAGGACGAAGCAGGCAGACAACTGGCCGAGCTCGCGGCCGGCATTCATGAGGGTGGGGGAATTAGGCAGGAATTCACAATTGGTCATGGCAGTGTAGAAGTCGCGGGCCAGAGCAGCCACGTCGGCAGACTCATCGAAGGTCTTGTCGGCCTCGGCTATTGCCTTGGCCACACGCCAGAACATATCGGCCGGTGTCTCAACGACCCTGCCGTTCCTGTCCTTTCGTAGATAGCGCCGCTCCAGGACGGTTATGGCGTTTTGTGACAACTGAGGGGTCGTTGTGGGTCGATGGGGCATTCGTCTTCCTCCTTATTCAGGCGACTATGTCGTAGTGGCGGATATGCACTTTTGTGATTAGTACCACAATATATGGTACAACTTGTCACTATAATCACTATATGTAGTATGAGTCAAGGGAAATTTGTCGGCATGTTTCCTGCCGAACCGGTTGCGTACGCTGCCCCTGTTGCCAAATAATCATGGAGACGACGCAAAAGCCCTGCTGCCGGCAATGGGCCCGGGAGGCGCCGCTCTCGCGCCGGACGCTGCGGCCCTCTTCCTTGGCGGTACACTTGCATCTCGCCAGGGGCGGCGCTAGACTTAATTGAGAGATGAGCAAGCGGGCCGGGCGAGCTTAAGGGGGGTGGTCTTCATGTTTGACATCGTCGTTGTCGCCGTTGTGGTTATACTGGCCATAATGGGTTTCTGGAAAGGCATATTGAGGCAGGTCTTCGGGCTTATCGGGGTTATCGTGGGGTATATACTGGCCATAAGGTTCTATGAGCCCATGGCAAAGTACATGCCGGACATGCAACTGCGAACCACGAAAGCGGGCAGTTTCATCGCCATCTTTCTTTTCTGTATGCTTATTGCCTGGGTCCTGGGGTGGGTGGCCGGATGCTTTTCGGAGGAGAAGAAACCGGGACCTTTCAGCAGGATACTGGGAGGGCTCCTGGGATTCGTGAAGGGCTGCATCATCATCTGCGTTGCCGTGATGGTGCTGGAGGCATTCTTTCCTGCAGACAGCAAGGCTTTAAAGAAGTCGGGAACCTACGGGTACATCCAGGAGATCACGGACATATTGAAGCATGCCACCCGGGGGGATATCGACGCCAGGTACAAGGAGAAGGTGGGGAAGGAGCAGGAGGGATCACCGAAGCCGCGAGGGCAGTGAGCATACGCCTGGATTCCTCTTTCCCGGCAGCGCGCTGAAGAAAGAAAAAGGGGGCCCGGACTTATCAAGGGACCCCCGTTGGTGATCGAAATTCCGTTTATGCCAGGGGTTTCTCCCTGGCCGCATTTATGCCTGCATTCCTGCCGAAGACAATGCAGTCCACCGTTGCGTTTCCACCGACCCTGTTTGTGCCGTGGACGCCGCCGGTGACTTCGCCGGCTGCATAGAGTCTCGGGATTATCTTGTTTTCCCTGTCCATGACCTGGCACGTGGTGCCTTTTGTCTGGATCCCTCCCATGGTGTGATGCACGCCGGCCTGGGTAGGACTCGCGTAGAAGGGGCCGACACTGACCGACTTGAGATTATCCGGTTTCTTGCCGAGCTGTTCGTCCTTCCCTTTTGCCACGTTCTCATTATATTTTGCCACAGTCTCCAGGAAGGTCTTTTCGGGCACCTGGAGCTTCTCATTGAGGATCTTCGCAAGCTCCTCCAGGGTGTTCGCCCTGAAGGCGAGGCCATCCTTTATAATCCCTTCCGTTATTTTCGGGTTGAACCTCTTGGCGCACTCTTCGTCGGCAACCCAGAGCAGCACTTTCTTGGTCTGTTTCAGAACGGCTTCGGACATAACGTCGCGGCGCTGGTCTTCGGCAACGAACCGTTTTCCTTCCAGATTGACGAAAAGGGCATGGTCGACTCCGAGGTGTGTAATCGACCCGTACTGCTTCGTGTAGAAGTTGCAGGCTATAAGCATCTGGATATAATCCATCCCGTGAACCTCGGCCCCCTCATTCTGGGCCATGACGATCGCCTCACCGGTGGCAGTGGGGACATTGGTGGTAGGCACCTGTGCGTCAAGGCGAGGGTCATGTTTGGAGCGCATCGCCACATCGGCTGCGAAACCGCCCGTTGCGAGGATGACGGCCCTTTTCGCTTTGAAATAGACATCTTTTCCTTTCTCCGTGACTACCGCCCCCATTATATTTCCATCCAGGGTCTTCTGCCTGACTATTGCTTTCAGTTTCACGTTCATCAGGATCGGGATCTTTCTCTTGTCCACCTGGGCCTTGAGCACCTTGATGATTGCTCCTCCCCTGCCTTTGTCGACGGGATCGAAGCTTCGGGCCCAGAGAGCGCCCACGGCCGTGTAAGGCTTCTTGTCGAAGACGACGCCCTGCTGCTCGAGCCAGTTGCGGCCGGCCAGAGCGTTGAATGTCATGTATTTCACCTTTTCCGGGTCGGCCCTGTAGTCGCCGCCGGCCAGTGTCTGCTGGTAGTGCTGCTCCGGAGAGTCCTTGATCCCGTATTTTGTCTGGTTCTCGGGATCGGCACAATTGTAAATGCCGCTTGCAATAACCGAATTGCCTCCAATAACCGGTGTCTTCTCGATGATTGTCACCTTGGCCCCGGCGTCATGGGCCTCGATGGCTGCGGCAAGACCGGCATAACCGGTACCGACGATGAGGACATCTGTCGTCTTGCCCCACTTCTTGGGCGGCAGCACAGCTTCCACGTTGCCGGGCAGCAGCGCACCGGTCGCCAGCGCTCCAGCCACGGCTACACCAGATCCTGTTATGAATCTACGCCTGCTGATCCCCTGTTCGGTTAGATCGCCGGATTTTGTTTCGTCATCTTTCTTCATACTATGTCTCCTTTTTTCTTACAAATGATGGTTCACATGGGTTATCCAACTTCCATGAACCTCCCAACTTCTATCACAGGGTCAGGCAAATTTCTATCTTCTTTTTGGCCTTTACCAGAGCCGGTCTTCATGGCATTCCTCCCCTCCCGGACCTCTTCACGACCTAATGTCAAGAATAAAGATTTGACCCCATAACCCAAGATTTGACCCCATAACCCCATAGTTCATTATGATGTCATTAGAAAATCGTCATTGCATGCTATCTACCAAAATTCTACAATTGACCATACGGGATACAAAAATGGTCGTACTCCCAGGACAGGGAGATAGGGGATGAGGAGAATCACCGCCTTTTACGGAATCAGGTAAAGAGGGTGATAGGATGACTCATGAGCCCAAACAGGAAAGGAGGTGAAGCGCAGCTCGTCTTTAGGAATTCAACCACCAAGGGAGGAAAGGTATGGAAAGAAGAAAAATCTGTCTTATCTGCACTGTTCTATTTCTTGCGATCATTTTTACTGCCGGCCCCTGCATGCTCGCTTACGGTCAGGAGCCGGTATACAAGGCCTTGAATCCACGGGGTACCGGGCACGACGTAAAACTGTTTCCCATTACCCCCCGGCTCACAGATTTCAATGGCAAGACCGTGTATGTTATAAGTCAGCACGTGGGGGATGCGGACATTTTCCTGAAGAAGGTGGCGCAGGAGTTGCCGAAGTATCTTCCCGGCGTAAAGGCAGTCTATAAGGATAAGCCGGCCGTCTACATGACGGACGATCCCGATCTCTGGAAAGAGACGACGCAGAATGCGCATGCATTCATCTACGGGGCCGCGGCCTGAGGGTCCTGCTCCATGTGGGGTTCCCACTGGTCAATTTTGCTGGAAAAAAGAGGTCTGCCAGGTGTGTATGTCGTTGATGAGCCTTTTATAGAAGATGTTCAGGTTACCCTTGAAAAAGAGGGGATGCCCGCGCTTCGCAGGGTAAACGTTCCCCATCCCTGCGGCGAGATAGAGGACAAAGACATTCCAAAGATAATGAAGGAACTTGTGAAGGCGTTAACAGTCCCTTTAAATGCCGAAGAGACAAAGACAGGGGTCATAAAGCCGAAGAAGCCGCCGCGAATTGCGGTCACCGGCACTCTCGCCGAAGTCCAGAACTACTTCAGGAAGGAGCGGTGGACCGACGGTCTTCCCATAATACCGCCGACGGAAGAGGCGGTGAAGGAGATGCTCAAGGGCACGAGCCACAAGCCTGACAAGGTCGTCGTCCAGAAGATGCTCCCCGAAGACTGGATCGTAAACGTGGAACAGGTGGCGATCAACGCGGTTATGGCCGGATGCAAACCGGAGTATATGCCCGTATTACTCGCCATGGTAGAGGCCTTTGCGGTGGATCAGTTCTCATCCGCCGTCCGCTCCACCAATTCCTTCTCCTTCATGACTGTCGTGAACGGACCTATACGAAACGAAATCGAAATGAACAGCGGCATAAATGCGCTCGGTTCCGGTACGAGGAACGATGCAAATGCCTCCATCGGACGGTTCCTCAAGCTTGCGGTGATCAATCTTGGCGGTTCCGATACGAGCGCCAACGACATGGGTTCACAGGGGAACCCGAGCAAATACGCCTTTGCTTTCGCTGAAAACGAGGAGAGAAGCCCCTGGGAGCCGCTCCACGTCTCCTTTGGTTACAAGAAAAGCGAGAGCACCGTGTCCATCTTCTCGGGCGGATGGGGCCATGCAGGCAACATCTGTTTACCCGGCGATCACCCTTCAACCCTCGATGTTGCCGCCCGGTATATTGCCGATTTCGAGCTGCCCCTGGGAGTGGCGGTCATAATCGATCCCAGTGTTGCCCGGGCATTGGCAAAGAAGGGCTATAGCAAAGATAAAGTCCGTGAGGAGCTTTGGAACAAGGCGACACTCACAGCGAAACAGTTCAGGGAATCAGGCGTATACCCCATATTCATAGAGCCCGTCATAAAGGGGAGACCCATTTACGGAGTCAAGGACATATGGCCGGCATGGTATCTGAACGCACCGGACGACAAAATCGTAAAGACCTATGGGAAGAAGGATTTCATCTATCCCATCGTGGTAGGCGGTGAGACCAATCCCATGATCACGAGCTGGAAGATGCATTTTCCGTCGACTGTTTCGGTAGATAAGTGGAGATAGGCGAGCAGCTTAACGAGTTACCGCAGGAGGGGGACGCACAATCCCCCTCCTCGCCACGCAATAGAATACTCTATTCGTCGCTTTAAGGAGTTATGATACCTATGGCTACCCGTAAACTGCCGACAGTCATAATTGTTTGTATGTTTCTGTTGTTCATCCAGTCAATCGGCCTCGCTGCCGATCCTTCTCCGAAAAGTGCGGTTTCGCAATTCGACCTGGTAAGAGAGGCCGTCGATGCGTGGCTGAGCAAGGAAATCAGGCCGGAGATCACCGCCGAGGATGTCTTTAGACTCATAACCGACGACGTACCCATGAACGATCCCTTTATCGTCGACCTGCGCTATCTCGATTCGGCCCTGCCCGATATCTATGCGAAGGGGCACGTACCGTCGGCCGTCAACATTCCCTGGAGAACCATATTGAAGAAAGAGAACCTGATGAAACTCCCAAAGGACCGGCTCATCGTTGTCTATTGTTACAACGGGCACATAGGGAGCCAGGTGACGGCAGTGCTCAATCTATTGGGATTTAACGCGAGAAACCTGAAATGGGGTTTCTCTTCCTATGCCTGCGACAGGGAATACTGTCAGGGTGAGTACGTCGAAAAAGAGGATTGCCAGGCATACCCGATAGAAAGGACCGCAAGGTCTTCCGACGCATCCTATCCCTTCCCTGCAGTCCGGGCCGCCGGTCCTGCCCGGCTGCCGGAGGCGCTCATCGCCGCAGCCGACGCATGGGTGAGCAGGAATAAACCCGGCGAGATATCGAACGAGCAGGTCTTCGAATACATCTCCAGCTCCAATCCGGATGACGAGCCTTTCATTGTCGATGTGCGAGAAAAGGAAGACTATTCAAGAGGGCACGTCCTGGGCGCCATCAATATCCCGATCAAAGAGCTGGTCAGGAAGGAGAGCCTGAAGAAGCTCCCTCCGGACAGGCAGATCGTCCTGTGCGGTCATATTGGCGGGGACGTAGCCGGTGAGGCAACGGCGATCCTCAATATGCTCGGGTACAGCGCAGTCAACCTCAAGTGGGGCATGACGTCGTGGACATTCAACGCCACGGTGGCTCCCAACCGGTATCAAAGGACCAAAGACTGCAAGAGCTATCGGTATGTGACGGGAAGCGGGGCAAACACAAAGACGTCGGTATATTAAGCGAAAGGGACTCAGGTTCCCAAAGAGGATAGGATGGTGAAGGAAGTAGGCTTCTTTCTTTTGGTGATCATCGGGTTGGGCCTTGTCTTTGCAGTTCCTGGCATCCACGGGCAGGACGCCAAAGCACAGGGTACCGCGAAGCTGGACATATATTACACAAACAATGTTGAAGGCTATCTCGAGCCCTGCGGGTGAAGCGAAACACTGGAACAGCTCGGTGGGCTGGCGAGAAAAGCAACCTATATAAGCGAGCAGAAAGCGAAGACGAAGAACATGGTCGTCGTCGATACGGGCGATCTGTTCTTCGAAAAGCTGAATATCAAGGAAAGCCTTCAGGGTTCCGCGCGGCTGAAGGCAGAACTCATAGTCCGGGCATACAATGTAATCGGCTGCGATGCCCTGAATGTCGGTGAGATGGATTTTGCCCTGGGACTCGATCTCCTCAAGCACCTGGAACAGGGCGCGAAGTTCCCCTTCATATCCGCAAACCTCACGGACACAAGGAATCAGCCGATCTTCAAGCGTTACGTGATCAGGAACGTGAACGGCATCAGGGTAGGCATATTCGGACTCGTGAGCGACCGCATCGAGGTAACATCAGCCATAAAGAAGTTGACGAAAGGGTCGGTCATAGTCCAGGACGCCGTAGCATCTGCTGAAAGTGTGATGAAAGAGCTTTCAGGCAAGGTGGATTTCGTGATCGCCCTGACTCATGAGGGCGTGGGAAGGGATTGGGTCATTGCCAGGCGGGTGAAGGGCGTGAATCTGGTTATAGGCGGTCACGACAAGCAGAAGATCGCCGAGCCCCATAACGCCGAGGGGGTCCTGATCGTCCAGGCCGGCGACCGGGGGCAGTACGTGGGTCACCTCCAGGTAATCCCCGGTCAGGATGGAGCGAAGACCGGCAAGAATGAACTGGTTGCTCTGGGCAAGAATTTTGCGGATGATGCCGCCATCGGCGCGCTGGTTAAGGAATACAGGCGAAGTGTGAGTCAGCTTTACGCCGGGGATAAGCGGAAGGAACCGGCAGCGAAAGAGCTGAAGAGCGCCGAATGCTCCCCATGCCACCAGAAGGCCTGGGATTCCTGGGTGGCGTCAAGGCACGCGATTGCCTACCAGTCATTGGCAAAGAAAGAGATGCAGTACGACCCGGAATGCCTCGCATGCCACACAACAAATTTCGAGCAGCCCAACGGGTTCACCATGAAGACGCAGCCCATGGAGTTGGTGAATATCCAGTGCTACTCCTGCCACGGATCGGGCACGGACCATTTGGGCAAGAATGGGCCTATGGAGATTACAAAGCCCGGACGCAAGGAATGCGACATCTGCCACACGGCGGCCCGCAGTCCCGGATACGTGGCGAACTACGAGAAATACCTGGAGAAAGTCAGACACAGGAAGTAGGAGCAGGGGCGTAATCAACGTCAGAGGGCTCAAGATGTATACTGAACCCATCGTCAATACGCGTTATCCCCCCCTCACAATTGAATAGCCTGGTTAAACGAGGAGGCTACGCATCAGGCCTTGATAGAGAGTGCAGTCAATTCCTGGAAGCCATGGGCTTACTTTCTCTGAACAAAACGAGGAACCCTGCTACAGATGCCACTACGGAAGCGGTGAGTATAGCTATTTTTGAATTCTGTACTAGCCTGCCGTCTATGAAGGCAAGGTTGGTAATGAATATTGACATGGTAAATCCGATGCCTCCCAGTATCCCCAATCCTACCATGTGTCGCCAGTTAAGGCCCTCGGGAAGCCTGCACAGGCCGGTCTTTACCGCAGTCAGGCTGAACGACACTATCCCCAGGGGTTTCCCGAGGATAAGTCCAATGAAAATACCCAGGGTATTATAGTCTGCCAGGTTCAGATACCATCCCGGAGAAAAGACGATCCCTGCATTCGCCAGAACGAATATGGGAACAATGAAGAGGGCTACGGGCTTATCCAGAAATCGTTCCAGTCTGTACGACGGAGAGAACTGGTCTCCCTTCCGAAACGGAATGGCGAAGGCAAGCAGCACCCCCGTAATGGTGGCATGGACTCCCGACTTAAGCATGAAGAACCACATCACCGTTCCCGCGATGAGATAGATGAATATATTGTCTATTTTCAGTCGGTTCAACACGATGAGAACTGCAAATATCCCCAATGCACAACCGAGCGAAAGGAAGGAGAAATCCCGGACGTACAAAAGGGCAATCACAAGGATAGCGCCCAGATCGTCAATAATTGCCAGAGCGGTCAAGACCACTTTCAGCGACACGGGAATCCTCCTGCCCAGCAGCGAAAGCACCCCCAGGGAAAAGGCAATATCCGTTGCGATGGGGATGCCAAACCCCGGCTGTGTAGGAGTTCCCGCATTGAAAGAAAGATGTATCAGGGCAGGAACCACCATCCCTCCAATAGCGGCGGCTATGGGAAGCACGGCATTCTTCACGTCGGACAGTTCACCTTTATACAATTCCCTCTCAATTTCCAGCCCAACCAGGAGAAAGAAGACCGTCATCAACCCGTCGTTTACCCAGCCAGCGAGGCTGTGGCTCAGGGCGATCCCCGGCAATGAGAGATCAAGGTCGTAACGCCAAAAGTTTGCGTAATGAACCCCCAACGAAGAGTTCGCGACCAGGATGGACAGAAGGGTTGCGAAAACAAGTAGCAGACCGCCCGTCTTCTCGTTTTCAACAAATTGCAGAAAAATGCGCGATATTCGCATCTTCATCTCCCATCACCCTAAAACTACGTCTATGTCCCTGTGGATTCCAGGGTTGTCGTCACAAAAACGACACCCGAAAGAACAACTCTGCGGTAGCGGCCTGACCATCCTTTTACCCTTCCTCAGTTCCTCTCGCGGCATTCCTTAAGGAAAGCTCTTGCTAAGAGAATGCATGTGCTGTTTGCACAGCAATGGTCCAAGGAGGTCAGGCCTGCCTATTCATTGAATTTTCCCGTCCTTGAAAGAATACTAATGGCCGCCCAGTACGTCGGGAACTGACATGGTATCGAGGAGCGCACCGGCAGGCAGGTTGAAAATGTTGTCGGGTGCCCCTTTCTTTATGTTTTTGTACTCAACGCTCCATTTTCCATTTGTATTTACTATCTTCACCGGAAAGCTTATGTCTGTTGCGAACCACTGCTGGTATGTTTCGGTCTTATTCCCCTGTTTAACGGCAACCTCATATTTCTTGGTGGGATGACCGTCTACGGTTTCAGCGCCAATCTGCTTTCTGCTCACCTCACCGAATATCTTCTCTTCCGTCCACGGCTTAGATGCGGGAGTCAACTTCGCCTCCACGTAAGTATTCTCCGCACCATTGACCTGCCACAGAAGGCCCTTATCCCCCCTTATAATCGTGTAGACGGGCGTACTGCCCTTTTCCGCACGGTATTTGTTCTCCTTCAGATAAAGTTTGCCGTTTCTCGTAATTTTCCCTTCTTTTGTGATCATATCCGCCGTAATATCAATCGCAAATGCATACGAAACGATTGCAATCACGCATAAAAG
>CAYOYU010000023.1:0-6275 GCA_964408265.1 uncultured Syntrophorhabdaceae bacterium | reverse complement strand
CCATCAAATACCTTTTCATTACCTTGCCTACCTCCTTCTTTCTGTGAATAGAATAACGACGCCGACCTTTCATCTCGTGCGCCCTCTAGAACCCGACATCATGATTGAGCCGGCCCAACCCCACGGGCAAGCCCTTTTAACGCGATACTGATACCATATCCTCCTATTTGCACTCCCCGATTGAGCCAACCCTGCATTTCTTGCCGTTAGTCCAGGTTGCCTGATCGAAGTAAGCTTTGCTGAAGTTTGTCTTGGACACATTTGCACCGGAGAGATTCGCTTCAAAGAGATTAGCAGCCGAGAAATTTGCACCGGAGAGATTGGCCTTGGAGAGGTTAGCGCCGAATAGAACCGAGTTTGACAGGTCCGCTCCGGATAAATTTGCCGAGGAGAGATCGGCATAACTCAGATCCAGATTAGTCAACTTCGCCCCAGAAAGGTCGCACTTGACGCAGTTGTTTGACTTCTTCAGGACCTGAACCTGCTTTTCATCGAAACCGTAAAGAACCACCACGGCACCGAAGAAACAAACAATGGTCATGGCAATGCTTAGAATTCTTTTCCCATTAGGCATAAGAACCTCCTTTTGATGTATTTCAAGAAACCATCAACAAAAAAGCCGCTCCTGAAGACTATGCTTCAGGTGGCGGCCCGACCATCTGTATCTTTACCTCCAGAGACATGAAACATCTCTGAACCCATTTGGATATTCAGTTGTGAGTCTTCTCTATGTCATTAAGCACCCAACAAAAAAGCCGCTCCTGAAGACTATGCTTCAGGTGGCGGCCCGACCATCTGTATCTTTACCTCCAGAGACATGAAACATCTCTGAACCCATTTGGATATTCAGTTGTGAGTCTTCTCTATATCATAAGATATGTATATAACCTCATGGATAAGGAAGTCAATACGATTCTAATTCGGAAAATGTACTACCCTCCTTTCGGGGCTTCCTAATCCGTAATCATTCTTCCGGAATTAGATAATCCAATAGGTCCGGCCCGTCACCTCAAAGCAATAGCGATGGGGTCAAATCTTTATTCTTGACATTAGACCGAAAATGGGGTCGGTACGGGAGTGGTTCGGTGGAGAATTTCCCTTGCTGTCCGAAGTGCCAACCGTACAACCGGGTTTGTCCATGGACTCCCCAGATTCCATATCCGTAGAATCGGCAATAATGATATAGTTACCTGATATGGCACAATTTCACCTACATCACGGGATGCAGCACAGGATCGGGACGGCTTGGAATCGGAACGCCGGGATCCTCAGCTTTTCCCGCCCTAGGCGCAAGACCGGGTGGTTGCGCACGCTTCTGCTCTGTGCGGCGCTCTGCCTCATCGTCAACAGCTGCTCTGTGGTCACCCTCCCATACCAGGTGGTGAAGGGCACAGTGAAGGGAGCCTATTACACAGTGAAGGGAGCCTACGAACTCACCGCAGGCACCACGAAGGTGGTCTATTCCATCGGGAAGTTCACCTTCAAAGCAGTGAAGGCTCCCCTGGACTGGAAGCTTACCCATGACGATATCGATACCATCGACGGACTGCCACCAAAGGAGGCCATTCGCCAGGGCAGGGTAAGGACAGCCCCTTACACGGTAAAGGGGAAGACCTACCGGCCCATGTCCGTCGAGGAGGCGCGCACGTACAGTGAGACTGGCACGGCCTCATGGTACGGGTACGAGACGCTCCGAAGGAATAAAGGGCGTATGACAGCCAACGGAGAAATCTTCGATCCCAAATATTATACCGCTGCCCACAAATACCTTCCCCTGCCCATGCACGCAAAGGTGACGAACCTCGAGAACGGCGAATGGATCATCGTGAGGGTCAATGACCGGGGGCCCTTTCCGAGCATCCATAATCCCAAATCCGGCGACAGGATCATCGACCTTTCCGCAGGCGCTGCAAAGAAACTCGGTTTCCACGACAAAGGCCTGGCCAGGGTGAAGGTTGAGGCCATCGAACTGAAGGAAGAAGGCTGAAGTGCAGGCACCTGAAGCCAGGGGAGCTGTTGCCATGCAGGCCTGATAGTGATAGAAGAATGAGTCAGTTATGATCATATCTGCCAGCCGAAGAACGGATATCCCCGCATTCTACACAGAATGGTTCATGAACAGAATCCGGGAAGGGTACCTCTGCGTGCGGAACCCCTTCAATGCACACCAGGTGAGCAGAGTGGACCTGTCGCCGGAAAATGTAGACTGCCTGGTCTTCTGGACGAGGAACCCTCAACCAATGATCCCCCATATCGAGGAACTGGACCGACGCGGCCACCGCTATTATTTCCAGATCACCTTCACGGGCTACCCCAAGGTTCTCGAGCCTGGCGCACCGCGCGCAAGGGAGGTGTTGACGGCATTCAGGGATTTGAGCATGAAGATCGGACCGGAAAGGGCTATATGGCGCTTCGACCCCATCCTCCTCTCAGACGTGACCCCGGAAGAGGCGATAATAGAGAACTTCCGATTGCTGGCCCGCGAACTGAGAGGAACTACACACCGGGTGGTGATAAGTTTTCTCTGCCTTTACAACAGCGTGAAAAGGGCGTTCGCGAGGCTGGAGCGGGAGACGAGCCTGAGATTTGCGGGTGCAGACGTCACGACGGAGCAGGTGGTGCGCATCGCCTCCAGCCTGGCCGGCATAGCCCGGACCAATTCCATGGAGATCGTTAGCTGCGCTGATACTCATGATCTCTCGGGAACAGGCATAGAACCGGGAAAGTGCATCGACGACGACCTTATCAGAAGGATCTTCGGGATCACCCTATCCCCCAGGAAGGACCCGTACCAGCGCAAGGAGTGCCGCTGCGTGGAGAGCAAAGACATCGGAGAATACAACACCTGCACCCATGGTTGTGTCTACTGCTACGCCGCCTTCAACGGCGTACTGGCGCAGAGAAACAGAAATCTCCACGACCCCCGCAGCCCTTTCTTAGCTGGAAAGGGTGATGCGGCTGAAAGAGCAGGGCGGGGTGGGGGTGCATAAGGCCACCGGGGAAAGCGCCCTGTGCCCGAATGTTAAGGGAGCATGCGATGCGGCGCTCAAATCGTTGCGGTTCAGACAAAAATTACTTTCTTTCGAAAAACCTTCAGTAATGCTCTTATTAGTTCAATATATTCAAGGCCGGCACGCTGAAAGAAGAACAACAACTCCGTTCCTTTCTTGGCAAGTCTTATCATTTCTTCAAACTCACCACGTCGGTTTGCTTCATAATATTCTGTTCTGATAACAGCAATTCTGGAGACGGCCCGACTGAAATTCTTACCCATTTCTTTTCTTAGCAGACTACATTCCTGACACTCGCAATCTCCGTGGTTTTGAATCACTGCCAATAACTTGTTAATTTTATTATAGGGATATTCATCTTTTGGCACTATAACCCGAAGCGCTTTTACTATAATTACAAAGTCCATCGCCTTCTTTCCCGGATCGCTCTGTTCTATATCTCTCATCCTCATCTCCTTGTTTCTTTCTTATAAGCCCAATTCCGGGGAGTTGCAGTACAAAAGAGGATGGTGCCAGACTGCGCCCCCCGCTCACTTAACCGCATATTCACTAATTCTTTTGTTATCACTTTTATTTTACCATCTTTCTTGGCTCTTACACACAATTTGTCTATCCTCCCATTTTCGTCGGATTGCTGACCCATCTGTCTTTTGCCGTTTACCACCTGATGGTACAACAAACTCGACAACTTCCAGACCTATTGTTTTCGGGGCAGATCATAAAGACTACCTGGATGAAAAAAAAGGAAGTATGGAAATATCTTTTTGAGAGTATCAGAGTCCGGTGCAGGTCAAAGGCAGTGATCGATTCTTGTATCTTCCTGGGTTCTTCGCTCCGGTCTACAGTGTAGCCATAATCTCCGATAGTTTTCGCATTTGCACGCTGTAGCGCCCGAGTTTGGATTGTCCTGATACAAGCAGGCTGCTGTCGACGGAGACCGTTATCTTCTCACCGTCACTATGTGTAATGGCGACGGTGCATTGATCGCCATCTTCACGGATAAGTATACGCTGAACGTTGCCCATAAACACGTCGACCTGCCCTTCACCGAGCAGGGCAGTGAGATGGTCTTTACCATCGAATCGAAGATTGCTGAGGGTTATGGAATAGCCCTTCAGGTCTTTTGCTTCCCAGGACCCTGAGGTTTCGGTCTTCACTGATCTTCCCTGGAGGAGCCCATTGGCGACGAAATCGACCACAATCTCTGTTCCATCGTCCACCGTGCAGGTAGGGTCTACCAGTAGGAGGTAACCAAGGCTCTCGGCCATTCCGAACATCAAGGAGCCCACGACTTCTGCGTTTACCTCCCGGGCAATGCCATCCGTCATGGCTTTCTTCACGTCTTTGGTAACCGGTTCTTCGAGGGTTCTGTAGGTCTCCCTGGCTTTGGCGGCGATGGTTGCATCTTCGCTCTGGAGGGAGAGCCGCAACAGGCTGAGGACTCCGCTGAAATTGGGGAATGTTTTCAGAAATGCTTTCAGCTTTATCTGCATCCTTTTGACGAAGTCATCCTCTTGCTTGATTTCGTCCAGGACCTCCTCCGGCAGAACAACGGTGGTAAGGCGGGACATACATTCCACGAAAAGCTCTCTCTTACTTTTGAAATAGAGATAGAAGGTGCCCTTGGCCACCCCGAGCTCATCGGTGATATCGCTGACCTTAGTGTTGGAAAAGCCATTCCTCGAGAATATGGCAAGAGCCTTATCCATTATCTGTTCTTTCTTTGCCTGCGAATAATCCTGACGGGGGGTTTCCCGAGACTCCTCAACCTGGAGCAGATTCTTAATCTCCGGGAAAGACATTTTCGCTTCTTCCCGAAGTTCCCTGATTTTTCTCAACCGTTCAAGGTGCTCCTCGTTATAGAGTGATTCCTGGAATCCTATCTTAGATGGTCTGGGCAGAAGGCCCATGCGGGTGAAGCGGTAGATGGACTCCTTGGTGAGGCCTGATCTTCCGGCAATCTCCTCGATGCCCATTAACTGAGCCTGTTCCTTCGTCTCCATTCTTTACCGGTCCTCCAGCTTTCTGATTATGACCCCAGGGTCACCATGACAGAGTAACTATTATCAGACTGCCCGTCTGTTGTCAAGAACCGAAAAGATGACCGGGGGTCAAAGACTTACGAAAGAATCAACTTGCTCTTGACAAAAATAGGCTGACCTGATATCTATAGTTAAAAAGATGACCAGTCAGTCATGAAAGCAACAGAAAAGAACGACGGACGAAAAGAAATGGATATAGAGGCACTCAGCAGAAGGTCGGGTCTGGGAAAACAACTCATCTATCGGTACATACGTGCAGGATTGCTTGCCAAACCGATCAAGGCCGGATTCAGAGAGGCAGTCTTCAACGAAGAGCACCTGATCATGCTGCAGAGGATTCGTGAACTTCGGGATCAAGGGGCATCATCCTTCTCCCAGATTCGGGATCTCCTGAATCTGGAGCGGTCGGGCCGGGAAAAGGGGTCAGAGGATTCCCTGCAATGGAAAAAGGAGCAAATCATGGACAAAGCGATTTCGCTCTTCTCCAAAAACGGATTTGCAGAGACCAAAGTGAGCGATATAACCGATGCCCTCGGGGTGGCCAAGGGCACC
This sequence comes from uncultured Syntrophorhabdaceae bacterium, assembly GCA_964408265.1. Taxonomy (GTDB): domain Bacteria; phylum Desulfobacterota; class Syntrophorhabdia; order Syntrophorhabdales; family Syntrophorhabdaceae; genus CAYOYU01. The sequence continues at coordinate 670 of CAYOYU010000023.1, read as the reverse complement.
TTCTATCTCTATTTCAGGAGCAAGAAAGACCTGTTCCTTGAATGCATCAGCCGGCTCACCATGATCATAATACCGGGCGAACTCTGGGAAGGCGTCCGCAAGGAACGTGATTTCGTTGAAAGACAACGAATGAAGCTAAAGCAATTTCTCATCGCCTTTCCCACGTTCAGCGGTATTTTGAACCTCCTCAGGATATCCTTCCAGAGCGACGATCCGGGACTGGCGGAGAAAGCGCGAGATACCTACAGGCTCCTGGCCGGTCCTCTCATGAAAGATCTGCGCAGGGCCGTAACAAACAAGGAGGCCCGTGATATCAATGTAGAGGTTGTCAGTCTCCTTCTTATGGGTATGGCTGAAAATCTCGGATAATTGACCATGATAGATCCCCGTTATTCCCCCGAAGACGGCCAGGAAGTGCTGCTTGATTTTATGCGACGTGGGCTCCTCGTTCCAGGTTCTGAACCGTCCGGACAGGCCGACAAAAGGTGGGTCGTCACGGACAGGCGGGGCTTGATGGTGCCTATCGAGGAGATACGGGTCGCAGGAGAGAGTTTCCTGGGGGGTACATTAGGGGAAGGTCAGGTTCGCATCCCTATAGAGAACCTCGCGAAATTTGAAATGCAGGAAAGTGCCGGAGCCTATGGTGCCAGAGTGACAATCATTACCGGTG
>CAYOYU010000022.1:30781-32718 GCA_964408265.1 uncultured Syntrophorhabdaceae bacterium | reverse complement strand
ACCCCCTTTAGAGCTTCTCGGTGTGCTTGAATTGTATTGCAAACCAAATGCCACGCGGCAAATCCTCTCCAAATCTCCTGTTTCCGGGTATTTACAGCCGAAATCATCAGTTTCCTCTCTGCATCGCTGTGTGATAAGTATACACTTGTAACCAAAGGCATCACGCTTTTTGCCGTGCCGGGAGACTCTTCCCTCTCCCGGTGAGCCCGCTTTCGCCGTGCCGCAAAACCGGTCAATCTCACCTCAGTCTTCACCGGTTTTCGCTATCCTGCGTCCCGATAGGACCGCCGGATACATCTTCCGAAGGATGCTCATACCCGCACCGTGGATCTTAAGGGCTTCGCCGCCACGTACACCGTTGTCTCACCTGTCTACCATTTGGCCTTTGGCAAGGGGGTCCGGGACCTAAACGTCCATTGTCCTGAAGCAATAATGCCCTCCAGGGATGGAGAAGATACTATTCCGGCCCGAAGTTCGCAGGCCCCCATATCGGTTAAGACTCTGGCGGATTGGGAAAAGGATCGGAACAAGGACTGTTCAGGAGGTCAAAAACAGGCAGGTGTATCTAAATTGCACAAGCTACGAATCTCCTTCAATCTTCTGGTACAGCTTTCTTCTACTTATGCCAAGGACCCGGGCGGCTTTGCTCTTGTTGCCGCCCACCATCTGCAGGACCCGCTCTATGTGGCTCTTCTCCATCATATCAAGACGGAGCAGATTGCCCTGGGAGTTGGGTTTGTTTTCCTCCTCTTCTTCCTTGGCAGGGCCCCTCTGGAGCATGCTTCTCGGCAGGTCGTCGGAGGTGATCACCCCCCTGTCCATGGAGAGAAGAATCGCCCGTTCCAGCACATTGGCCAGTTCGCGGACGTTGCCGGGCCATTTATAGTCCACGAGCAACTGCAGGGCCTCATCGCTAATAACTTTCTCTTTCCGGCCCCTCGCCAGTTTCGTGAGGAAGTAGTCTACGAGGATGGGGATGTCGTCTCTGCGGTCCTTCAAAGGAGGGACCGAGATGACAAAGGTGTTGAGCCTGTAAAAAAGGTCTTTGCGGAACCGGTTCGTCTCCACCTCTTCCTCGAGGCTCTTGTTCGTGGCAAAAATAAACCTCACATCAACCTTGAGCTCCCGCGTATCGCCCAGTTTCCTGAATACGCCCATCTCGAGGACCCTAAGCAACTTGGCCTGAATGATGGGATTCATATCACCCACTTCATCCACAAAGAAGGTGCCCTTGTTGGCGATCTCAAGAAGCCCCAGCTTGTCCGTCTGTGCACCGGTAAATGCACCCCTCTTGTACCCGAAAAGTTCGCTCTCCAGGATGTTCTCCTGTAAGGTGCTGGAGTTAATAGTGACAAATGGATTTGCGGCCCGGCTGGAATATGCGTGGATTGCCCTGGCAACAAGCTCTTTGCCTGTCCCGGTATCCCCGAGGACAAGAACAGGGACCTCGGAAGCCCCTACGAGAGATATAAGCTTCTTCACTTCTTTTATCGGGGAGCTCTCACCGACAAATTTATCATGAAGCTCCACCCGCTGGAGGTGCTGCTCAAGGACGATATTCTTTTCCTTGAGAGACTTCTTTTCGAAGGCCTTCGATACGATGCTGCTCAGTTCGGAGAGTTTGCACGGTTTCACGAGGTAATCGTAGGCCCCCAGCTTCATGGCCTTTATGGCTGTATCCACGGAAGCGTGGCCGGTGAGCATTATCACCTCGCTTGTGGGTTCGATTTCCTTTATCCTGCCCAAAAGCTCAATGCCGTCCATGTCGGGAAGCTTGATATCGAGGACACAGACATCAAAGGTCTGCTCCTTTACGATAGACAGCGCCTCCTCGGCCGAGGCGGCGATGGAGACGCCGAAACCCTCCTTTGACAGCTTGATCTTGAATGCCTCGATGAGCCTCACTTCATCATCTACGAAAAGCACGTTGATCATGG
>CAYOYU010000022.1:21591-30771 GCA_964408265.1 uncultured Syntrophorhabdaceae bacterium | reverse complement strand
ATCATGGACGCCTGTTCTCCTCCACCTTGTTGGCTACGGGGAGCGTGATCTTGAAAATAGCCCCCCCGCCCTGCCGCTGCTTCACTTCTATATTTCCCCCCATCCTGCTGATAAAGTCATAGCAGAGGGTCAATCCCAGCCCCATTCCTTTCCTTGCGTCCTTGGTCGTAAAGAAGGGCTCGAAGATCAAGTCCACTATCTTATCGGGTATGCCCACCCCGGTGTCCTCAAATTCGACACGGGCCCGGTTGCCGTCGAGACTCGTTCTCACCCAGATGGCCCGCTCCACCCTTCCCTCCATGGCGTCAATGGCATTGTTCAGAATATTCCTGAAGACCTGTCTCAGGGCGCCGGAATCCCCCATTACCCCTATGTCCTCCGGATAGAATTCTCTTGTAAGGACAATCCGCCGTTTCTGGAAGTCAATCCTCTCCATTATTTCCTCGAGGACTGCGTGGAAATTGACCACTTTGATTTCAAGACCATCCCTTACGGGAAGACTGAGGAGATCCTTCATGATGTTCTTGCACCTGAATGTTTGTTCCTGGACTACTTCGAGATATGTCCGGAGTTCGTCTGCTTCATCGTCTGCCCCTCCCTGCAGGACTTCGCAGGCAAGCTCCGCATGAGCTACAAGGGTCGCCAGGGGGTTGTTCAACTCATGGGCGATGCCTGCCGCCAGCCGGCCAATGGCCGACATCTTCGCCTCCTGCCTAAGCTGAGCGCTTATTTTGACACGTTCCGTGGTCTCTTCTATAATGCAGAGCAGTCCTTCCACCATTCCGTCTTTCCTTCTCAGGGGTACACCCCTGAAATGGATGAACTGGCTCCTGTCACCCTTGTAGGTGGTAAAAGGAAAATCCAAGAGTTCGAAAGGCTCCCCTTCCAGCCCTTTGCGAATCTGATCTGCCAGGCCGCAGCTTACCGTATAGGGGTTCTCGAGCCAATTGAAGCCCACCAGTTTCTCCTCGGCCTTCTTCCCGAGACCTGAAAGCTCCGCAAGGGCCGGATTTACGCTCGTAAACATGCCGTTCTTGTCGATCGTGAATACGGATACAGGGGTATTGTCGATGATTGCCCTGTTGAACTCGTTGAGGCTCCTCAGTTCTTCCTCGGCAGTTTTTTGACGACTTATGTCCTGAACCGTCTCTATGATAAGCGACGATTCGCCCTCCACCGGCGACTGCAGCGGACTGGCCGTCACATAGTAATATCGGGAATGACCCTGGGTCTCCCTCTTCAGTTCCATATCTTCCATCTTCCCGGATTCCAGGGTCGCAAGTGCCGGACAATTTTCGCAGGGCTATAAACTGCCAAAAATCTCCTCATAACAATATTTTCCCGAGGAAGATGGAGCATCTCCCTTCTTCAAGGAAAGCTGCCCCCTGCTGTTGGTCCACCGTATCCTCCGCTCGTGGTCGAGGACATAGATCCCCATGTGAAGGGAATCAAGAATGGACTGGAGAATCTTTGTATCTGTCTTTATGGGGACCGGCATGGTCAAACCTCTATTCGACGGCAGTCGGAAAGAAAGCCTTTCTGAGCTGGTGCTGCACCCAAAGATAGTATCATAAAAGAAGAGGACAAATCTACCGGCTGCGAAAGGGCTTTCAATCAGGATGGAGTCTTCAGATCCTGCTACAGAAGTTCCGTGGCCGCGACCCGTTTCACTCCCGACCTGAAGGCTCTGAGTGCCGATGAACGCCGGGTGCCTTGAAACAGACGGCGTACCTTCTCCTCGAAATTGATGGGGCTCAGCGGAAGAAGCCCGCTTCCCAAGAGACATCCGCACATCACCATATTGGCAAGCAACGGCGCCCCCAATTTAATGGCTATTTCCGAGGCGTCCATGTAGACGGCCCTGCGGCAAAGCCCCGCAATTGCCTCCCTGATTACTTCCGGACCAGGGTACTCAGCGTTCCCGACGGCAACGGCCATGGGGTGAACCGGCCGGGTATTGGTTATCACAAAGGTGTCAGGACTGCCGTAAAGGGTGAGGATTCTCAGGGCCTCCACCGGTTCCAGCCCGAGTATCACCTGGGCCTCGCCTGCGGGCGTAAGGGGTCCGTACATCGTCTGCCTGGAAGCCCTCACATGGCTGGCAACCGAGCCGCCCCGCTGTGAAGCCCCGTAGGTTTCTCCTATTGTGACATACCAGCCTTCATCTATCAGCATTTGGCCGACGAGCCGGGAGATGAGGATATTGCCCTGCCCTCCTACGCCGGTAATAATGAGGTTGAGGGGATCACGCTCAATCATGACTTTAATTCGGCTCCTTCAGGATGGCCCCTTTCGGGCAGATGTCGGCACAGACGCCGCACCCCGTGCAGATCGCCTCATCGACGACCACCCTGCCGGCTTGTCTGTCCCAGGAGAGCCCGGGGCACCTGAAGACCCTGGTACAGTATCTGTTGCAACCACAGTCACCGCCGATGCACCGTCCCTTGTCCACATGCATCAGGAAAGGTCTATACCCTTTGCTCGCCCGAATGAGGGCACATTCCCTGCGACAGATCAGGGCCCGTACACCGGTGCCATCGCGGAGCATTGTCAAGAGTTGCCTGACTGTCTCTTCCATATTGTAGGGGTCCACAACAACTACGGGAACCCTGAGGGATGAGCAGAGTTCATCAATGCTGATGGAAGGTCTCTTGACACCCATGGCATCATTTTGAACACCCGGATGAGGCTGGAACCCGGTCATCGCCGTTCCTGCATTATCAACGATCACGAAGACAAGGTCGGACTGGTTGTGCACGGCATTTACAAGACCCGGAATGGCGGCGTGAAAAAATGTGGAATCGCCGCAAATTGTGACAACGGGCTGGTCAAAACCGAAGGCACCGAGTTTTCCGAGTCCTGAGGCCAACCCTATACCTGATCCCATGGCGTGAATTGTCTTCACTTGGGAGAAACCGGTGGACAGAAGCCCCATGCTGTAGCACCCCACGTCCCCGGCCATGACGCCGTCGCGACCGTCAAGCTTCAAAGCCTCCTTGATGGCCCAGTAGGTTGCCCTGTGGGGGCAGCCCGCACAGAACTGAAGTTCTCTCGCAGGTGCGTACTTCTCTCTGGCCAGTCTGCATCGATCTTCGTAGTCATGGTCCTTCTGCCGGATTCTGCCACCCAGGATGGCTTCCAGCGCCCCCAGCACGGCGTCGGGACTGCATTCCCCGGAACTATCCATATGGCCCGTCGACTTTCCGTAAAAGACGGGCATCACCGGTAATCCCAGGTCGCAGGCAAATTCTTTCAGGTTCCCCTCGAGGAACCCATCCGTCTCCTCGACTACGAGGACCTTTCCGGACTTCCTGAGATGGCGCTCAATGAGGCTTTTTGTTAGTTTTTAGTTTGTGGCGATCTTGAGCACCCCGACGCGGTCACTTGCCGGGATAATCCCCCTTGCTTCCAGAGAGTAGAGCCACCCCGCGCCTGACGTGACAATGAGAAGATCAGGCTTCTCGGGACCCCGGTACTCATTGAATGGCGAATCATCAAAAACCTTCTCCAGAGAATTCAATTTCTTGTGGAGAGCCCTATGAAATCTGGCACTTACCGATATGGTGGCATATTGTTTGGATGTGTCGAACCTGGCAGCGCGTTTCTTCCCCGGCAACGGCCCGGGAATCACGTTGCCCCTGGCGTGAGATATCCTTGTTACACTCCTGAGCATACAGACAGTCCCTATCCTTTCGGACAGCTCAAAGCCCCATTGCGTCATGTCTTTGGCCTCCTGGAAGGTGGCCGGCTCAAGGAGGGGGATATCCAATATCTTCGCCAGGTGCCTTGAGTCCTGTTCGTTGGTGCTCGACACGCCTCCCGGGTCATCACAGACAACAAGGAGGAGCCCTTTCTCGACCCCCGAGAGACAGAGGTTCGCAAGAAAATCGGAGGCCACGTTCAGACCGTTCTGTTTCATGGTGCAAAGGGCGCGTATCCCCGCCAACGATGCACCCGCCGCAACTTCCAGAGCAACCTTTTCGTTCACGGACCATTCCACGTAAATGTTGAACTTGTCCGCAACTGCCGCCAGAGCCGCAACTATTTCGGAAGAGGGCGTTCCGGGGTATCCTGCGGCAATCCCGACCCCTGCCTCGCTGGCTCCGCGCGCTATAGCTTCGTTACCCATCATGAGCTCCCGCTTCACCACCCTGCCTCTCGTCCTGCGCTCCACCCTACTCTTGCCTCCTCCCCTCGCGAACCAGACTGGCCAGACCTTGGGGGACGTCACAGAGATAGAGTAGTCTCTTTCCGCTTCCCGTCCGGGAAACGATGGCATCCAGCGCCCGCCTTCGCTTAAGAAGAGCAGCCTCCTCCAGATGGACCAGGCTTTCCCTCGGTATAGGGGTCTCTTCCAGGATCTTCCTTTCCCGTGCCAGTTTCAAAAGTTTTACCCCTTCTGCTGTTCGTACCACGACAGTATTCCAGCCGGCCATTCCTTCGGCAGCCCCCACGGATATGTCTGCAAACTCGCTTGTCATATCCATGCAGTATCGGCACCCGGGCATAATAAGCTCCCTCATCTGGTCCAGAGGGATCACTATCCGCCGTGAGGCGGTATGGACTATAAAGACCTGTTCGGGCGGAGGAGGAATATAGAACCTCACCACCCTTTCGCCGGAGGTAAGAGCGGCGATAAAGGGCGCCAGTTTATCAGGCGAGAGCGCCCACGTGCAGAAGAGTCCTATTATGGGCCAGACCTTCGGCATGCCCGTACCATGGGGATCTGCATCTGAACGCTCCTTTGCCAGAGCAAGGGCCTGGCAGGGTGTTGCCACAACGCCGACCTTCCCCTGGTTCCCCTGCGCCCTCATCCTGTTGAGCATCTCTATTACAGGGGTTGCTCCGTAGACCGAGCCTGCGCAGTCCGCAAGTTCATTCCGGCCGCGTACGGCCTTCGCCTGTGGGAGGACCTTCTCCCTGGTATCCGTTAGAACAGCGAAATCGATAAGGCCTTCCTCAAGACAAAGGTCTACGAGGGCCGTTACTACCCCGCCATCCTGGACACCGGGCCTACCGGCGGCAATCGTGGAGCGGGCGAAAATAATCTCCCGGCTGAACCCGATGCCCTCCGGCGAATAAGGGGTATTGAAAAAGGAGAGGCTGAGTTTCTCCAAATCCAGGTCAACCCGGGGGCAGGAAGTGTAACAGCGTCCTTGCGTGAGATTACAGTCGTCCCTTCTTACTATGCGGCCCCGGTAGGTGGTCAGATAGGGGCAGTGCCCCGCGCAGGCGCCGCAGAAGGTACACAGACCCTTCCTTAAGACTTTTCTTTCAAGACGCTGGCAGGAGGAAAGAAGGGGCATCGCTGTTCCCTCGATCTTATTCTAGGTATGGAACGGTTTAGGTTATATTGCGGCAGCACTGTAATTGTCAACGGCAAAAAGGACGGCAACCACGGAGCTCCTGAGGCGGTGAAGGTCTTCCCTGACACCGGCGATTACCAGTTGACTTTTGTGCTGCAATCAAATAAACGTTAATTGACCCTTTGCCACCAACAGGTTGGCACACAAACCAACAGGATGAGAGAAGAACTCATTTCCAAAAGCATCGAGTTGTTCCTGCAGAAAAGCTTCCGCTGCACTTCGGTCAAGGATATTACCGAGGCAGTCATATGAGCAGGGGAAGGATAGACAGTTCAGTGCTTGCAAGGACATATGGGGATGTAATACTATATGGAATAACCAGGACCGGAGGAAGATTGTTGAAGACCTGAAAGATTGATTAGCTTTTCAAGACCAAAATTAGGGGGGGAATTATGAAAAGATCTGTAGTCTTCTGGTTGTTACTTTTCTTTACGCTGGTAGTCTCGCCGGTAAGCGCGCAACAGTACATCACTCTCGGGATACCCACATCCCTAAAACTCATCGAAGGACACGAAGGGCAGAAGGCGGCCCAGCTTGCCGTGGATGAGATCAACGCCAAAGGCGGGGTATCGGTGGGCAAGGAAAAACGTCTCCTCAAGCTCGAAGCCCTTGACATCCGTGACGGAGAGCCCGGCGTACCTGTGTCGGAAGCCCTCCTGGGCATAGAGAAACTGATCCTGGACAAGAAGATCTATGCCGCCGTGGTGGGTAATTTCAGGTCAGAGGCACTCCTGGCCGCCATGGATATCTACTCCAAATATAAGGTCATCAATATCAATACAATCGCCATGACCCCAAAGTTCCAGGAGAAGATTCTCTCTGACAAGGAGAAGTACAAATACTCCTTCCGGAGTGCCCTGGACTCCAAATATGCCTCAGCTCTGGTGCAGAGCTCAGCCGGATTTCTCCATAACCAGTTCAAATACAACAAGGTCTACATAGTCACCCAGGACGTGCTCTGGGCGGCGACAATCGGCTCCATCATGGAGAAATACTTCAAAGAGAATAACTGGACTGTGACAGGTTTTGATAAGTTCCCCGTGGGCGCAACAGACTTCTCCTCAGGGCTCCTGAAGGCGAAATCGGCCGGGGCCCAGGTTATTATGGCCATATTCGACATGCCCACCAGCGGTATTCTTGTGAAACAGTGGAAGAGCATGAAGGTCCCTGCCCTCCTGCTGGGTTACATCTCGCCTCTTACGGGCTCAAAAGCCTGGAAGACCTTCGGTGAAGACATAGAGGGCGTCCTGGAGACAGTCTGGGAAATCGGCTACTTCCCCATCAAGGGATATCCGCCAACGGTAAAGTTTTCCGAGGCCTATAACAAGAAGTATAAAGAAGATATCCAGTCGGGCCACGGTGCTGCTCCCGCCTATGACACCGTCTATATTCTGGCCAACGCCATCGAGAAGGCAGGCACGCTGGACGTGGACAGGGTGGTAAAAGCTATGGAGGAGACGGACATGCAGGGTGTGGTGGGCAGGATAAAATTCGACAATGCCCACCAGCTCATATTCGGCAACGATCCCAAGAAAGCTGCCTGCGGCGGTGTCTTCCAATGGTCCAAGGGCAAAATGGCTCTCGTCTATCCTGATACCATGGCTACCGACAAGATCCAGAAGCCTGCGTGGATGAAATAGCGCTATGCTGGTATATGGCCTTATAAACAGCGCAGTTCTTGCACTCATGGCCCTCGGTTTTAATCTGACCTTCGGTATCAGCGGGGTGGCCAACTTCGCCTACGGGGCCATATACGTCGTGGCTGGCTTCATTACCTGGAGCCTCATCAATTACCTCGACATACCCTATGCGGTTTCGGCAGTGGCAACCATAATCATTACAGGTCTCTTCGGGGCCCTCGTGTACAGGCTCATCATAAAGCGTATACGAGGGCTCGTCATATCCGAAGTCATCGCCACATTCGGGATCTCCATCATTCTCCTGGAGTTGCTCAGATTTATCGGTCTCATAGGCTTCAAGTACTCTCTCCCTGTCTTCATCAACGGCTCGGTGGAGATACTCGGGGCCTACGTTGACATGCAGAGGCTGCTCATCATAGGCCTCGGGGTGCTGGTAATCATCGCACTCTACATGTTCACCCATCATACGAGAACAGGTCTCGCCTTTCGCGGGATAGCGCAGGAAGAGCACACGTCTCTTTCATTGGGAATTAATCCGGACAGGATCGCGAGCTGGAGCATGGGCATGGGCTGCGCCCTCGGCGCTTTTTCGGCCATTGTGATACTGCCCCTGGGGACAATCACGGTCGATGCAGGGTACGACGTGTTGATAAATGCCCTCTCCGTCTGCATTGTAGGGGGTCTCGGCAGCACCTTCGGCGTCATCATCGCCAGTTTCATCATAGGTTATGCCCAGACGCTGACAGCCAATTTCCTGTCCCCCCACTGGACCATGATAGTGAGCCTGGTAGCGATTCTCATCATACTGGCCATCAAACCTTCCGGTTTATTGGGTCATCAGAAGGAACTGGAGGAGCGGGTGTGAAAGAAAATTACCGTAAGGAACGCATCGCAAGAGGCATAAAAGCACGTTCTGATGATATCTATGCGCTCATGTCGTACAAGGAGATGTGGTATCTGCTCTTCCCCCGGATTGTACCGATCGTGGGTATTGCGATCCTCGCCTATTTTCTGCCTCTCTATTGGAAAAAGGTGGTGATTACGACCTGCATCTTCGCCATGCTTGCCGTCTCATGGGATTTCCTGTCAAATTGCGGCATGCTTTCTCTCGGGCAGGCACTCTTTTTCGGGCTCGGATCCTACACTGCAGGGGGTCTGAATCATTATCTTCACATCCCCATCTACCTTACCATCCCCATCGCCACCGTAGTGGGAGGTCTTCTATCCACACTGCTCCTCCTCCCCGTCATACGGCTCAGAGGGATCTATTTCGCCATGGTTACGCTCATCTTGCCCCTCATGGTCATGCGCCTCATCGAGGCAACAAAGATCATGGGCGGCACCGAAGGCCTTACAGGTTTGAGCCCCTTTCCCAACATCTGGGTGGAGGTGACTTTTATCCTTGCCGGCATGTGGGTTGCCCTCTTCGGTCTCAGACGCTTCATCGCCTCAGACTACGGACTCATTTTCGTGAGCATCCGAGACAATGACCGGGCGACAATGGCTTCAGGCATCAATATATATGCCTTCAAAGCCCAGGCGCTTTTCATCGGGAGCAGCATCTGCGCCTTCTGCGGTGCATTCCTGACGCATTCCTATATGTTCACGGGCATGCCCGTCTTTGCAATGGAATTTTCCATTCTTCCCATCGCTGCGGCGGCAATCGGAGGTATAGGGACCCTCGCCGGCCCTCTTCTCGGCGCCTGCGTCCTCGTCCCCCTCTCCGAACTGCTGAGAGAGTTCGGCACGCTCCGGATAGTCTTCTACGGCCTGATCCTCGTGATTTGTGTAGTGGCCCTCCCGGAAGGAATATTCCACTACCTCTCACGGAAGTATAACGAGATGGAGCGGTGGGTGAAGATAGAGTGACAAAGGGTTCAAGCCGCTCAAGGGGTTCAAGCCGCTCAGACTGTTTGAACGATTTGAACCGTTTGAACCATGACTTTAAGGGAATCTATTCGGGAGGTTAAACAGTGGCCATTCTCGAGGTAAAAGGCATTACGAAGAGTTTCGGCGGCGTTAGGGCGCTGGACGAGGTGAGCGTTGGCGTCGAGGAGAATACGCTCCTTGGAATAATCGGACCCAATGGCTCCGGCAAGACGACTTTTGTCAACATCGTCACCGGATTCGTGAAGCCCGATTCCGGCAGCGTACGGTACAAGGGACGGGACCTT
>CAYOYU010000022.1:17922-21581 GCA_964408265.1 uncultured Syntrophorhabdaceae bacterium | reverse complement strand
TCGACCTTACACCATACAAGATCGCGAACCTCGGAGTAGGTCGGGCGTTCCAGATGGTAAAACCATTTTTCCACCTGCCCGCCTACAAGAACCTTATCGTACCTCTTTCAGCGCCCCGGGTGAGAGCCTCCTCGGGCGGCGGATATGGCGACAAAGACGCGGTTTCCCTTGATATCCTTGAAGAGGTGGGATTTGAAAGGGACTCCTCCGTCCCCTACAAGAGCGCCAGCGTCCTGCCCCACGGGTACTTGAAAAGGCTCGAACTTGCCAGGCTGATAGCCCTCAAGAGCGACGTCTTCATCCTCGACGAACTCTTCTCCGGACTCTCCATAGCTGAGGTCACAAGCATAATCCCCATTATCGAAAAACTTCTCTCCGAAGGGAAAACGGTAATCATGGTGGAACACAGGCTCAAAGAACTTTTCAGAATTGCCGACAAGGTGATAGTGCTCAACTACGGGAAGAAGATCAAAGAGGGTCCCCCGAAGGAGATCCTCGAAGACGATGAAGTGAAACGGGCATATCTTGGCGTGGAGGTGTAAGGGATGGTGGAATTATGCTGAACGTTGAAAACCTCATGGTCTTTTATGAGAATGCCCTCGCCATCAACGAGCTTTCCATCCATGTCGATGCCGGCGAGATTGTGGGTATCATCGGTTCCAACAGCGCGGGGAAGACGACGCTGATGAATACTATATCAGGGCTTCTCCTCGACACCCAGTTAAAAGAACAGCGGAAGGGCGGGGAGCGGATCACCATCTTCGGGACCATCAACTTCCTCGGGAAAGATGTGACAAAAACATGGGCTGACGAGCGCGTGAAGCTCGGGATCGTACTCTCACGGGAAAGGCACCCCATCTTCGTCGAGAGCGATGTGGAGGAGAATATTAAGATCGCCTCCTACCTCACCCCGAAAAATGCCAAAAAGGAAAGAATGGACCACGTTTATGAGATATTCCCGCCCCTTACAAGGTTGAAAAAGAGAAAAGCCGGATTCCTAAGCGGCGGAGAGCAGCAGATGCTGGCCATAGGCATGTCTCTCATGGTAGGACCGAAGCTCATGCTCCTCGATGAACCCCTCCTCGGTCTGGCACCCACAACACAGGTGCAACTCATAGAGGCCATCGTGAAGATCAGGAAGGATGCAGGGGTAACCCTCCTGATCTGCGAGCAGTTCGCGCGGCCTGTCCTGCCCATTATAGACAGGGGGTATGTGCTTGAAAACGGCATGCTCACCCTGCACGGAACGGGAGACGAATTGTACAACAACCCTGAAATCAAAGCAGCCTATTTCGGAGTGTAAGCTAGAATGGACGCCTACCAGTCATTTACGGAAACCGTGAAACGTTACAAAGGCAGGACAGCCGTCATCTACCTCGGCGAGGTTCTCAATTACGGCGATATCTTCGACGGAGTGGAATCCTTTTCTACAGGCCTCAGATCGTTAGGGATAGGAAAGGGCGAGCGGATCATGCTCTACATGCCCAACACGCCTCAGTGGATCATAAGCTGGCTGGCAATTCAGAAAGTCGGCGGCATAGCGATACCCATAACGCCCATCTACACATCACGGGACCTCAGGTATATAGGAGGCGATTCCGGAGCACGGACCATCATCTGCGCCGACACCAACTTCGGTTATGTGAAGGAGTTGAAGGCAGAAGGGCGTTTCGACAATGTCATCGTGAGCCGCATGGACGACGTGCTGCCTAGGTACAAGCGCTGGATCGGCAAGGCATTTGACAGGATCCCCGAGGGCAAGACCGGGAAAGGCGACGGCATCTATACCTTTATCGACCTCATGAAGCGGAAGGACTATGCACCTCCCACGCCGGTCAGCGAGAATGATCCCCTGGAACTGCTCTACACTGGCGGCACCACCAAGAACCCCAAAGGCGTGCCCATAAGCCATGCACTTTTTCTCCAGTCCATTACTGCCCAGCTTGAACTCGCCTACCCCCTTGTGCCTGCACCTGGAAACAGGATTCTCCAGGGAGGGCCGCTCTTCCACATTCTCGGTCAGGTATTCGGCTTCGGCCCGCTCTGCGTGAGCGGTGACTGCGTGGTCATCATGCCGAAGGTCAACATCGACGCTTTTCTCTATGCCGTCCAGATCTACAGGATCAAGACTTTCTTCGGCGTCCCCGCCCTTTACCGGATGATCCTCGAACATGATCGGGTGGACTATTATGATCTTTCCTCCCTGCTCTACTGCTTCAGCGGAGGGGATGTGCTTCCGCAGGAGATCTCGCGCCGGTGGAAGGCAAAATTCGGCAAGGAGATCTTCGAAGGCTACGGCGCAACGGAGACCTGCGGCGGAATCACCATGTCTCCCGTCATAGGCGAGCGCCCCTACGGGACCATCGGCAAGGTAATCCATACAAAACAGGTGAAGATCATCGATGAGGCTACACTTAAGGAACTGCCTCCGGGAGAAGCGGGAGAGCTTGTCGTCTCCTCCACGCCCATGGTAGAGGCATACTGGAACAAAGAAGAAGAGACAAAAGAAGCCTTCCTGGAAATGGAAGACCGCAAGTGGTACCGGACAGGCGACGTGGTGCGCGTCGACGAGAACGGATTCTACTTCTTCGTGGACAGGACCGCAGACACCATAAAGCATAAGGGCTACCGGGTCTCTTCCTCGGAGATAGAAGCAGCCCTCCAGGAGCACCCGGCCGTGCTCGCGGCCTGCGCCGTGGGTGTCCCGGACGAAAAAGTGGGCGAGCGGATCAAGGCCTTCGTGGTCCTCAAGCAGGATGTGAAGGGCGTCACCGGGTATGACCTCATCCACTGGTGCCGGGAGCACCTGGCATCCTACAAGATCCCCAGTTACATCGAGTTCAGGGACATGCTCCCGAAATCGAAGGTGGGCAAACTCCTGAGACGCGAGATGCGGAGCGAAGAGCGCAAACGCCACGAGGAATTCGAGTAGGCCCCGGGAAACAACTATCAGCCGAAAGCGGGCAGCCGGGAGATCCCTCTTTCTCCCAGCTTTATCATGCAGACCCCGAATTCCGGCTCGGCCGTAATCACATTGCCTTCAAGCGTGCTGTTTCAAGTGCAGAACATGGACTATCTCATCAAGATCGATGCAGATGTGGAAGGACTTGGCTCTGCAGGCTCAACCGTCTCACTCAAAATAGCTCATAAGTGGATTCACTTACAAGGACTGTTTCGAGGACTTTTCAAGAAGGAAGGTGCGCCGCGGAGGCGGCTCTTTATCGGGCGGCACGCAATCGGGTTCTCCCTTGTCAGGAAACGTCGTCTCCAGGAGCAGGCGGGCCCCTGTATGGCCCTGGCCGGCAGCTTTGAGGGCCAGGGCTTTGCCCGCTGCAAGATCAGTCCCGATGTCCTCGCCAAGAGAGTAACGCCGGGCAAGTTCGAACTGGGCTGGGGCATAATTCCCGCCCGCAGCCTTCTGGAGCAGTTCGATGCCTCTTTCAGGAGATCTGTCCGTTCCTTCCCCTTTGAGGTAGGCCATAGCCAGGAGGAAGGCAGATTGAAGGCTGCCGCTCTCCGCCTCGGCCCGGAGTTCTTCAGGGGTCTTTGCCGGTTCGGCGGGGTCCCGGTACTCTGGGTAGAGAACCCGGCATCTGGCAAAGACGGCGGCAGCCGAAGGCAGGTCAGAAGAGGTGATACTGCCCTCTACATAGCGTTTT
>CAYOYU010000022.1:13301-17912 GCA_964408265.1 uncultured Syntrophorhabdaceae bacterium | reverse complement strand
CTTTGCGCTCTGTTTCTTGGAACGCCCTGTCCCTGCTCGTATAGTCTGGAGAGCTCGAACTGCCCGCCGGGATGGTTCTGTTTGGCTGCCAGCTCAAAATACATGGAGGCCATCCGAAAATCAGGGGGAGAGAGGATGTTATGGAGATAGTGCATTCCCAGGTTGTAATGGGCCTGGGCCTCTCCCTTCTGCGCTTCATCCTTAAGCGTTCTGAATGCCTCCTCTGCTTTGGCAATCCTGAACTTGGCCGCCCTGAGCGCTTCCCGTGCCTTCTCGTGTCCCTGGTTTGATGCACCCTCAAAAAAGGCGAGGGCTTCCTTGATATTAGGCTCCAGACCCCGCCCATCCATAAGGCACATACCAAGGAGATACTGTCCCTCGGCGTGCCCGGCCCGGGCTGCCTTTGCATACCAGGATGCCGCCTCGACCGGGTCGCCTCTCTCTGCCATGGTCCTTCCGAGCGACACCTGTGCGTCGACATCTTCAAGGGCAACCTCGGCCTTGAGCCTCTCCATTGCTTCTTCTTCCAGTGTCAGCTCCGCCACGCTGAACCTCCCGAACATTCTTTTCTTGACCCACTCTTCATATCAGCACAAATGGTCCTGGATTATGGTAAGAAGATATTTGGAGGAAGTCGAATCATTCTCCCGCTTGCGGCAAAATTCTGCCATGCGATCCCGTGGGATACCTATGGGCGGCTTCCCGTTCATAAAGAGACTATACCCGAAGGGCAGTGCACAGACAACAACATTCCGCTATGCCGTCGCCCCCGCCAGGTGTGCTTCCGCCCTGTCTGCCAGGGTGCGCAGTTCGTTGATGAGCTTCTGCAGGTCATCCTTGTCCCATCGGTCCATATATTTGTCGATGGTCTTTGTCATCGCGGCGATGCTCTTGTGCTGTTTGGAGAGAGTAAGAGCAGGAGCGGTCGGGGTAGCGGGCTTCACTTTCCTGTGGGCGGTGAGCATCTTCTCCAACGTCGCATTCGTCACCGGCGTCGCCATGATCGATTCAAATATCCTCATCAGGTCGGGACAATCGAGGTTGGCAGCAAAGAGATATCCCTGCGAAACGAGCAGAGCCTCTTTCCTCAAAGCCTCCTGAATCGTAGAGTTCAATCTAAGGAGGGATAGCATGTTAAACAGCGTCCTTGCTGACTTTCCGGTG
Organism: uncultured Syntrophorhabdaceae bacterium; assembly: GCA_964408265.1. GTDB lineage: Bacteria > Desulfobacterota > Syntrophorhabdia > Syntrophorhabdales > Syntrophorhabdaceae > CAYOYU01. The sequence goes on along the minus strand of CAYOYU010000022.1, from coordinate 16,748 downwards.
ATTTTGCAAATTTGGGAAATAGTTTCCCGAACCGTATTGGCCAGGTCATTTGGAGCAATACTGAACCTCGTCAGCACCCCCAACGCATACGGTAAACCCTGATTTGAGTCAGCGTGTTTGATATGGAGGTATTTAAGGACGCCCTCTGCGAGGTCGATGCAATTCAAGTCCATCCTCTGCATATTCTCGGTGAGTTGCAGGGCTGTAATCTCTGCCTCCGGCGTGCCTTCCGGAATGAACGCAACTGGTACCTCCGTCAGTCCCGCTGCCTGGGCCGCAAGGAACCGCCTCTCCCCGCAGATGAGCCGATAGGTGCCATCGCCCAAGGGCATGACGATGAGAGGCTCCAGGATGCCGTAAAGCCTGATTGACTCCACGAGACCAAGGAACGATTCACCGGCAGTGTCGATCACGGAGCGGACCTGGGACCACACTACGATACTGTTGATGGAGACGAAGAAGAACTCGTTGGGGGTTTCTGAAGCCATATTTTCGTAACCTCCTTTATTGGAATAGATCCTATGGACCACGAAATCCTGGTTCTCTTTTGAAGCAGTCTCTATATGCCTTGGTGTTGCGGTGGTGCGATGGAACCGGTGCAACTCAATTGCAGGGATGGAGAAATTATTACTGAAGGATTGTATTGAGTCAAGAACAAATAAAGGAAAAAATCATGCAGGAAGGAGTTAATCTGCAAGCTCCGTCCGGGCCATCCTCCCCGAGGAGCCTGCAAGGCAGATGGGGCACCGGCCATTTATGGGTACCCGAGTCAGCGTTAAGCAAGCGAATTTTGCCTTGGTTTTGACCGGTTGACAAGGAACGCGCCATAGTGTAATTTTGCATTCAAAGGTAAATGGAACGAACGACGGGAAGGTTCAACAGGTCATTATAACAAAGCGATTTACCCTATCCCATTACATAATGGTAATTCTGGGCCTGCTGGCGTTGCCCCTGGTCTATTCCGCCAGCAGATACAACTACAACCTTTTTCACAGTTTTGCAGACGGCATTTCCATCGTCATTGCGGCCTGTGCCTTTACAATAATCTGGAACTCGCGCCATCTGGTAGACAACAACTTCTACCTTTATGCCGGTATCTCACTACTCTTTTTCGCCTTCCTGGACCTGATGCACCTGCTTGGCAACAAGAGCATGGGCGTATTCCCCGAATACGGCAATCTCGGGCCCACATTCTACATAGCAAGCAGGTATGTACTGAGCATTTCGCTGGTGACCGCCCCCTTCTTCATTAACCGCAAGCTCAATACGGGCATCATGTTCGGCATATATTCACTGGCCACGTCACTCATCCTGCTCTCCATCTTTTACTGGCAGATATTCCCGGCCTGCATCGTCGAAGGGGTAGGCTTAACACGCTTCAAAGTAGTAAGCGATTACCTCATCTGCCTCATCCTGCTGGGAGCAATAGGTCACCTGCTCCTCAACCGGCAATCCTTCGATTCCCGAGTGCTTCGGCTTATCGTCTCCTCGATCATCCTGTCCATCGCCACCGGCCTGACTTTCACCCTCTACACCGACCCCTTCGGCATCACAAACATGGTAGGTCATCTGTTCCAGATCGCTTCCTTCTACCTGATCTATCTCGCCTTTATCGAAACCAGCGTGACCAGACCGCAGCGGATCTTCTTCCGGAAGCTGAAATTGAAGGAGGAAGCGCTCACCGAGAATTTGAAGCAATTGGATCGTGTCAATGCCGAACTGCAGCAGGAAATCTCCGAGCGCACGCAGATGGAGGGGGCCCTTCAGGAGAGCGAAAAGCGCTTCCGGCTCGCACTGCGCAGCGCCCCCGTCTCCGTTGCGGTACAGGACGGCGACCTCCGGTACGTCTGGGCATATAATCAGAAAACTGCCCGCCCAGAGGAAATACTCGGCAAGCTCGATTCCGACATATTTACGGCTGAGGAGGCGGAACATCTCACGGCCATCAAACGACGGGTCCTTGAGGAAAACATGGAATTGCGTGAACAGATGTGGTTCAACCGGCCGAGCGGTCCTATCTTTCTCGATATCTCCTTGGAGCCGGTTCATGACCGGGACGGGAAGGCCATCGGCGTGGGGTGTGCGACGGTAGACCTGACGCGGATGAAGATAGCCGAGGAGGCCCTGCGCCTTTCCGAGGAAAAGTTCGCCAAAGCCTTTGCCACGAACCCCGCCGCCATCGTCATGTCCCGCCTCAAAGACGGACTGATTATGGAAGTGAATGAGACGTGGCTTGCCATGTTCGGCTATTGCCGCGACGAGGTCATCGGGCATTCTTCGACGAGTCTGAACGTCTGGTCGACCCCCGAGGCAAGGGCCCGCCAGGTTGCAGAATTGCGGGAGAAACGCTCTTTGCATGGCATAGAGGAAACCATGGTGCGGAAGTCAGGCGAGCCCTTTGTTGCGCTGGCCTCGGCTGAAACGCTTATCATCTCAGGCGAGGAAGTGGCTCTTTCCACCTGGCTTGATATCAGTGACCGCAAGAAGGCCGAACAGACCTTGCGCAAAGCCCATGACGACCTGGAACTCCGCGTCCAGGATAGAACGACGGAACTTCGAGAAGCGTACGTGAAGCTGGAAACCGAGATCGCCGAACGCGAGCGTATCGAAGAACAGCTCCGCCATTCCCAGAAGATGGAGGCGCTGGGGACTTTGACGGGGGGTATAGCCCATGACTTCAATAACATCCTTGCCGCAATCATGGGATTCACCGAAATGTCGTTGGATGATGCCGAGAAAGGATCGCTGGCAGAGAGAAACCTGACCAATGTCCTTACTTCGGCGGCCCGGGCCAGAGATCTGATCAGGCAGATGCTCGCCTTCAGCCGCAAGACCGCCCATGAGAACAAACGCCTTTCCCTGACGCCCCTCGCGGAAGAGACAGTCAGGATGCTACGGGCTACAATCCCCAGTACCGTCGAGATCGATCTGACTGGTTCGGCCACATCGGATACGGTCCTCGCCAACGCGACCGGCATACAGCAGGTTATTATGAATCTCTGTACCAATGCTGCCCACTCGATGAGGGAAAGAGGGGGGCGAATGGACATCACAATCAGGGACGCAGACGGGAAACTGAGCCTTAAGCTTCCACCGGGAGATTACGTCGAGCTTGCCGTCAAGGACGCCGGTATCGGCATGGAAGCGGAGTTGACAAAAAGGATATTCGAACCATTTTTTACAACCAAGGAGCCGGGTCAGGGAACAGGCATGGGGCTTGCGGTGGTCTACGGGATAGTACAGAGCCTTAACGGGGATATCACCGTGGAGAGTATGCCCGGAGTCGGCTCGACTTTCCGCGTCTTCCTCCCGAAGGTCCCGGCGGAAGACGCCGCGGAGAAACCAAGCCCCGTGGAAATACCCGGCGGCAGGGAGCATATCCTCTTTGTCGATGACGAGGAAATTCTTACGGAACTCGGGATGGCTGCGCTCGGACGGCTCGGCTAT
>CAYOYU010000022.1:0-13291 GCA_964408265.1 uncultured Syntrophorhabdaceae bacterium | reverse complement strand
TAAGGTCACAGCCGCAACGAGCAGTCTTGAGGCGTTGAAGCTCTTCTCCGAAAACCCTGCCGATTTCGACCTCGTCATCACCGACCACACCATGCCACACCTCACAGGCCTGGATCTTGCGGAAAACCTCCTGAAGATACGTTCCGACGTCCCCATCATTCTCTGTACAGGCCACAGCGACGGTGTGAACCCGGAAAGCGCCAAGGCCTTAGGTATCAGAGAATTCATGTTGAAGCCCCTCTCCAAGCAGGAGCTTGCCCGGACGGTGAGAAGGGCCTTGGAGGATCTCTCTTGCGCCCAGATATAGATATATAATAAGAGAATAAACCATCCCGCGTGGCATTGGCTTGACCCTCATTTCGGACTGCAAGCCACCGGCGGAGAGTGCGGGTTTTGCACAATGCAACGTGAGGGCTCCGGGTCCGGATGAGATAGTTATAACGAAGGATCGGCTAAAGACCCCGGCTTTTGACAGGCAGGCCCGTCTTGCTCGTCAATCCCGGAGATGCAGGCTCCTGGAATGTAGTGGGCAGCAAACGAAACATGGAGAAACTGCCAAGTTACCGGGGCTTGCGGCGGTAAACCCGGTGAGCCGCCACAGTCACCCGACGGATACAGTGAGAAGGGCGAAAGGAGAACGGCCATGCGTGACACCGTAGCATCGATTATTTTCCGTCCAAAAAAATTATGTGCAGTTCTTCTGACAACGCTGCTGCTGCTCTCTCTTGCCTTCGCAGCCCCTCAGACGGCCCATGCCCAATCGACGGCGGCCGTCCAGACCATCATCGCAACCCTCACGGACTATTTCAAGGACGTGCCGGCCTACAACACCATGACCACCGAACAGAAGGCCCAGTATATCCTGACAAACGGGAGAAACAGGATCGCCGGCCGTGTCCTTGACCTGGCAAAGAGCAACCTGGCCTCCTACTCCGAGAAGGTCCTCAGGCAGAAGCTCATGATGCAGTACATCAACGACGTTGTCGCCCAGCAGGTGTACATGACCATGCTCCTTGAAGGGGAAGCCGCCGCCAAAGCGACGCAGGCGAAGCTGATGCTTGAAGGGTATCAGAATGCAAACGTGAAGATTGCCGCACTCAACATCGGCGCCAACATAGGGGTTGCCGCAATCAAAGGTTATCTCGACGGCGCCGATAAGGGGAAAGCCCTCTCCGGTTTCTTCTGGGGCGCCACCCAGGGCGCCGGGGAAGCATACATGAAGGCCGTCCTGCCGGGCTTTTCATGGATAAAGCTCGGGGTACAGGCAGAGGCCGCGCTGATCAAGTACTTCCAGGGCTACGTCATGGAAGAACAGGTGGATTGTGCACTGAAGGGGATCTACGGGGGCGGTTACATGAGCCAGCTTGCCGGTCAGCTCGGCTCGAAGACCAGAGCCGAGGTTGAGCAGTCTTTCGAGAGTCTCTGGGCCAGGGACGATGGAGTCACCGACGTGGCCTGCGGCAGATACCTCATCGACGCGAAGACAGGCAAAGGCATCAGTTCCTTCAAGGATGTGGTGAAGCTTGCCGTCCTCAACATGAAAGACGGCCTCGACCGGCAGGCTGCTCAGGCGCAGGCAGCGACAACCGCAATCGTGGGACAGGACCAGAGCAAGGCCCAGGCCGACCTTCAAGCTGCAGAGGCAGAGCTGAAGAGTGCCCTGGATGCGGCCGTCGTCCCCGTTGCGCCGGCTTTGGCGAAGATCGAAGAACTCCGCATGGCGATTGGAGAGGCGGCAAAGACCAGTGTCCGTGAGGCAAAGGCAAGTCTGGAACAGACCCAGGCTGCGATCCCGCCGGTGGAAGGAGTGCCTTACACGCCCCTCAACCGGGGTGCAATCCTCGGTTATCTGGGGGCGGCGCTGTCGGAGATCAAGGACACACCTCCATCGGGTTACAATGTGGATACTTTTACGCAACTTATGCACACCTATCAGGAGAAACGGGAAGAAATCATCAAAGCCACCGCGAAGAAAACCGATGATGACATGAAGATCTGCGTTCAGAAGGCCAGCGAAGCAGTCAGCGCCTGCATCGCCCGCAGCGGTGGAGACGGATTTCTTGCCGAGCAGAGGTGCTTCAAGGAATTCTGGCCCTGTAACAACAACAACGGCGAAAAACTGAATTTTGACATCACCATCCTCGCTCAGGAAGAGAAACTTGTCTTCATTGATGCCATGGAACGCTTCGGAAAGATGGCGACAAAGCTCCGCGATGGAGCGGCAAAGATAGCGGCGCAGATCGACGATGCCAACCACACCTTCATCGTAGGAGGGACAGCGCTCCGGAATGAAGCGAGTGAGAAACTGGCCGTGCCGGGTATGGCCCTAGTCAAGGGGTACTCCTCTTTTGTTCCCTCCGTTGTCTTCGGCGGAGGGTGGATCGGGATCTACGAAGGGATCAAGGAAGGCACATATCAGCCCTGGGCTCCGGGCAGCATCATTGGCGCCTACAATGCGGCCGAAGCCAACAGGGATCAGGCAAAACAGTTTCAGGCGCTCCTCCCGGAGATCTACCGGAAGGACAGAAAACGCTATGGCGACTATCAGACCGCCCTTATCACCCTGCGCAGCCAACTCCAGGCGCTCGTGCCCAAGAGTATGCTGGTTGCCGGGCCTGTTTACAACAGCGACGGTCAACCGGTTGAATGGTTCAGCGTCGCCTGGGTGCTCAACGATTACGTTGCCATGCTGGCAGGCGGTCTTAGGGTGGACATCGCAGGTGCTCCTCCCGATATTCCTGCTCCTTTGGTCTCCCTCAGTGAACTGGAACGTATCATGGCCATGGGGGACAAGCCGCCTTCAAATTTTGGTGAAACCATCACATTCCTCCAGAACGCCGTTGACACCATGCGGCCCTCTGCCATCATCGACGAGCTTGCAGTGATGATCAACAGGACAGCCGGGATCCTCACCGCCAATCTGGGCAACTATACCTTTAAAGGCAACGACCAGTACACTGCGCCGGCCATGTTTCAGAGGAAGGAAGGGAAATACTTTGACGGCACGCCGGAGGAGTCTGACGGCGCAGCCTATTTGTCGGCCATGAAGAAAGCCTGGGATCAGTACCGGCCCATAGTGGAGAAGGCCCAGAACTGGAAAAAGGTCTATGGCAAGGGCCTGCGATACCAGACAGGGGACGATCCTGCGGCATTCCTGGCTGGACTCGATGTCTATGTGAAGATCCCGGAAAGGATAGCGATCTTCGAGGCTGCAATGGCAACTGCCGCCGCGGAGCGGCAGAAGTACATAGACGATCTGGAAGGGGAGCTGAAGAAACTGCAGGAGCAGATAGCCCAGGCCCAGGCAGTAAGCCCCGGGCTCGCACTCGACAGGGCGCAGAGGATAGTGCTTCCCGACCTCGATCGCAGGCTGCGCTATCTGAACATGGGAGGCGCCTGGTCCGGACTCGGGATAGCCAGGGTCACGAAATACAAGCAACAGGTGGAAGCCTTCATCCTTCAGGCGAAGCGGATGGTGGAACTGAACAATCACATAGCCGGGGCACAAAGCTTCCTCCAGGGGCCCGATGCGTCGGGAGGGAGTGCGGCTGCCACGGGTTGGGTCACGACGCTTCAGGGCGATATGAAGCAGAACGACGATGATCTGAAGACATCCTTCCCGGCTGCCGGGGAGCAGCTTGCCGCCATACCCGCCCTCGTGGACCGGCTGCGCCAGTACCTGAACCGTCCCGATGAAGGGGCCATGAAACAGGCGGTGCAGGAACTCTACAACCGGTTCAAAGAGGCCTATGAGGCCAGAAATGATTCTGCAGTTGTTGCTTGCCTATCCAGTACGTGGCAGGCGGCAGGCGCCACGGTCTCCGACTTTCAGAATAATATCAGAAATACTTTCAGGGTTTTCGATGAGGTGCGCTACGCGATTTCGAACCTTCGGATCAACAAAAGCGGTGACAGGACCTTTGCGGTGGCATATGATGTGACGATCACAAGTAAGATTTACAAACGGAATCTCAAACACGAAGAGAAGTCGAGCGTCAACGAGGAGGTTGTCATCGACGGCACGGGAAAGGCGAAGATAGCCCGCACCATGGGCGGCAGGTTCTGGTACGTGCAATGATCGGTAGCTTTACCCTTTCGGATTTAGACGACGGGATTTTGGATTTCTCATTCGATTATTGGAGGTAACGATGTCACATTGGATAGATTTTTCGATCTCCCAGGCCTACCAAGCAGCCTACCCCGGCGTCGCCTTCGGGTTGACCCTCATTTCGGACTGCAAGCCACTGACAGAGAGTGCGGGATTTGCACAATACAAACATGGCACCTTAAGGAAGATGCGGAAGCGCGAGACCCTCGCCGGGATTTCTCAGCGTATCAACATCTACGATCAGTTCTTCCAGGGCTTCGGCTTCGAGTGCCCCCTGCCCCAGCACCTGAAAAGAACGATCAACAGCGGCTTTCCTGCCTATAATCTCATGGTGGACGCCCACTTCATGGCGGAAATGTGCGCCGGTATCCTCGTGGCGGTGACCGACTTTGATCGAATCCAGGGGCCACTCTCGCTCGACGTGGCCCGCCAGGGAGAAACCTGCGCCGGGATGGGTGGCCGCACCTTCATAACCAAAGAGAAGGAGATCGTGCTGCGAGATGAAAAGGAGATCATCTGTGTGCTCTGTCAGGGGGCTGATGAGAAGACAAAGGTGAAGGATGCCACCCGCAACGTCCTTTTCTACGCCTACGCGGTCCCCGGGATCGACGCATCCTACCTGCAGGAAGGATTGTCCGTGGCAGCCCAGACAATGGTCCAGTTCGGCGGAGGAAGAGAGGAAGGCCTCGAAGTCTTCCTCAAGAATTAGGGTATGGTAGAAAGGTACCGGCGGTCTGCCGGAAGGATCTTCGGTGTTTCGGCTGCTCTCCTGGTCATGGCCCTCTGCCTGGCTTTCCATGTTCAGGCCTCTGTCATCACCATCAGCAACAATAGCGACACCGTAAACGGCGATGTGAGTTCCCCTGAAAACCTCACCTCTTCCCCCGGTGCTGACGGCATATCGCTGCAGGAGGCTCTCCTGGCAGCGAATAATGCGGCCGGTCCTCATACCCTCCGCTTCGCCGGCTCGTTGAAAGGGAGCACCATCACCCTCCAGGGGTGGCTGCCGGAAATCACCAGAAACGGCATCGACATCCGGGGCGATATAGACGGCGACGGGGTGCCGGATATCACCATAGACGGAGGAGGATCATCGGGATGCCCTTTCAGGATCAAGACGTCTTCGGTAAGCATTTCCTTCCTCATCATGTCCAATTTCACCTCGAGCGGTGTTCAGGTCCTCACCGACAATAACGGTCCCAATCTTGTCGAGAACATCACGATAAAAGGGAACAGGATATCGGCGGGATGGGATGGCATCCATGTGGCCAACCAGGGCAGCGACCGCACCATACGAAACGTGTTGATCACAGGGAACAGCCTCGTTGACAACGGGTTCTCCGGTATTTTCATCGGGGCGGGCGGCGAACAGTCTTCGTCCCGCAATTCCGTCAGCAACGTCCAGATCACCGACAATTCGATCATGAACTTTGACAGCAACAGACTCTCGGTGGTGGCGTTCGGCGGCACACTGAAAGGAGGATCGAACAATACCCTCACCGGATTGAACATATTGCGGAACACCATGAACAATCTGCTTCTTATAAGCGGGGGAAACGCAATGGGGTGTCAGAACAACAGAGTGGAGGACGTGGTAATTGCCGGGAACAGCATTCAGGCCTCGCCCATGGCCATCGAGATATTGGGCGGCGCCCAGGACGGCTCAAGTCCATCCCAGGGTGAAGCAACGGATGTGTCGGGGAATGTGGTCAGCAATGTGCGCATAGCGGAAAACAGCCTTGTCACCGGTGGAATTCAGTTTGTCGGTGCAGACGGGCAATACAGGGCACCCCAGTACCTGGCGCTCCAGAACAGAGTTGAGAACGTACTCATCGAACGAAACACCATTCGTGACTGTCCATCCTCGAGCGGAATCCAGTTCCAGGGCGGCTCCCACGGGGGACAGAACAATACCGTTCGATGGGCAACGATAAGAAACAACCTTATCGTGAGGAACCAAAACGGGGCAGGCATCAGCCTCCTGGGCGGGTTCGAGTACAGTGATAATAATACGATTCGCGGCGTGGATGTGGTGAACAACACCATCGCAGAGAACGGCAACTCCTGGGCAGGCGGCATCAACATAAACGACAACAACAGAAGCAGTGGGAATGTGGTGACGGGGGTAAGCATAAGAAACACCATCTTCTGGGCGAACCAGGGCGGTGACGCCATCAGAGGACCGATCCCGCCGGAGACCGTGGAGCACTCCATAACCGGGGATTGGAGGTATACGGGAAGTAATGGAAATTTCTATCTGTCGCCGCAATTTGTGGACCCCGGGAATCTTAATTATCGCTTACAGACGGAATCGCCCGCAGTCGACTCAGGCAACCCATCATCGCCTTGGGCCGGGGAAGTCGATTTTGGCGGAGAGACACGCATCTATGACGGCAATCTCGACGGCATTGCCGTCATCGACATAGGTGCCTATGAATTGCATCGCGACGCCCTGTCCTTCTCTCCAGGATGGAACTTTGTCTCTTTCCCGAAGCTTCCCGCAGATAAGTCCGCTGCATCGGTCCTCTCGGAACTCCTGCTGCTGCAAAAGGTGAAAATTGTCTGGGGTTATGACAACGCAGCAAAAAGATGGCTCTCCTTCAGACCTCAATCCCAGGAGCACCCGTCAGGGGAGGATAACCTCGGTCTCATGTCGTACATGCGGGGATACTGGATCTACCTGGAGCAGCCGGGGGTCGTACAGTTTGCGGGCTGGGAAAGCCCGGCTTCCAGCGAGGTAATTCTCTTCCCCGGGTGGAACCTTGCCGGCTATGTCGGCCAGGGAGGCCGGAGCGTTTCAGAAGCGCTGGGAAACTCGTCCGCACCCTGGTCTTTCGCATGGACCTGGGAAAACGGGGAGTGGAAGGCCAGTTACCCTGACGATACCGTAGCGCTCCCTCTACCACTGTTCACCGTTTTCAGTAAGGAAAGAGCCTATTGGATAAAGATCAGGCCAGGGCAGACCACGGTTTGGACGCAGTAGCCCGCTTCCGGTCTCCTTGACTTATAGCAGCCTCTACCTTACTATGTAGCAACCAACATGCGATATTACATCGGATTTGATGATACGGACGTACTTTCTTCAGACAGGGGAACAGGAAAACTGGCCCGCTGGTTCAAGAATGAGTTGCCCGAGGGCTGCAGACTATCCCCTGAATTTTATCCGGGCATCGCATATCCGGACACCATTTGATGAGACGAATACGGGGTTAAGGTCCATCTCCCTGACCTCGGGATGAGCCTCCACGAGTCTTGAGACCTGAAGCACAAGATCCTGCACCGCGGCGAGGTCGATCGTCTGCCCCCTGGGGTTCTTTAGAACTTTGTATCCCTGGAGGTCTTCAATCATTTCCTTCGCATCCCGCGCAGCAAGCGGGATCAGCCTGAAGGAGACATCTTCCAGGGCCTCCACGAATACGCCGCCCAGGCCGCACATAAGGACCGGACCGAACTGGTCATCCGTCAGAGTGCCCATGATGAGTTCGACCCCTGAGCCATGCCCCTGGACGATGACTCCATTGAGCCTTTTCCCGGGATTCGCGGAGGTGAAGTCAGCCACGATGTCCGCGAACGCTCCCTTCACTTCCGTCTCATCCCTGAGGGAGACCCTGATGCCCCCTGTTTCCGTCTTGTGGACCACATCCGGTGAATCGATCTTAAGGGCCACAGGGAAACCGATTTCTGACGCTGCACGGGCGGCTTCCTCTTCATTCCTTGCGCCAAGAGTCTTGAGCACGGAGAACCCCTCCCCTTCCAGAAACCGGAAGGCCTCCAGGCCCAACAATAATTTCTCCGCCACCATCTCGCCTCCCTCAGCCGATCCGGCCAGCGAGTTTTCGCGGTCTCCCTTTAACAGTCCGGCCTTCCAGAGGTTGCTCATGGCTCTGGCCGCACGTTCGGGAGTGGGAAGAATTGCCATGCCTTTTTTCCCGTCCAGACCTTTTACACTCTCCTCCCAGATGCCGGGAGGCGCAGTGAAGACTCCGGCTACCGGCTTGGAAAAGGCCTCATTGTCCTTCATGAAGGTCTCCATCATGGGGACAACTTCTATATTGGCCGACGCGTAGACGGCGATAAAGATAACGCCATCGGTATATTCGTCGTGGACAACGGCATTGAGGATATCGAGCATGGCCCTCGGATTATACCAGGCCGGACCCATGTCTACGGGATTGGTCCGAATCGCCACAGGGGGGAGCAATTCATTGATTCTCGCCTGGGTCTCCGCGGAGAAACGAGAGAGCGTCAGCCCATAGGCTTCCAGTGCATCCGCCGCAATCACCCCCGGACCTGCCTGCCCCGAGAGCACGGCGAATCGGGTGCCCTTGGCCGGCGCGCACAGGTCGAGAACCTTCGCTGTATCTATCAATTCCTCGGCGGATCTCGCTTCGAGGATCCCCGCCTGGCGGAGAGCGCCCGTCCATATCCGGTGGTTCCCCGCGAGTGAGCCTGTATGAAACTTGCTCGCGCTGTCGCCCTTTTCACTCTTTCCCGCCTTATAGGCGACAATGGGCTTCCTCCCGTTGAGGGACTTCACCACATCCAGAAGTTTTCTCGGCTCGTCGAGTCCTTCGATGTAGAGGGCTATAACCCTGGTAGCTTCGTCTTCCTCCGCAAAGAACCGCAGGGCCTCGGGAAAATCCACATTCAGACGGTTCCCGAGACTCATGAGTGCCGAGAGGCCCACTCTCTGCTGGATTGCCAGGAAGCCGCAGAGATGGCAAATCCCGCCGCTCTGGCTGATGAGCACCACTCCTCCTTTCTCCAGTTGGAGAAATTCAGAGGTGAAGGAGGCGTTGACGCCGTTCGTTATGTTGGCAAATCCGAAGGTGTTGGGACCAATGACGGGAAGTTGATACTCTTCGCAGATTCCGCGGATTTCCTCCTGGAGCACTTCCCCCTGGGCATCCTCAATTTCCCTGAAACCGGCCGTAATAAGCACCACCCCTTTGACTCCCTTCCGGCCGCACTGATGGAGTGTGTCCGGCACGAGCGAAGCAGGCACCACGATCACGGCCAGGTCGACGTCTCCCGGGACCAGACCGATGGACGTGAAGGAATCAAGCCCCCATACCTTCTCCCCTTTCGGGTTGATGGGGTATATCCTTCCTGCGTAATTGCCGGCAAGGCTTTTCATCACATGATAGCCCAGCTTGTCGAAGCTGTTGGATGCACCGATAACCGCAACGGATTCGGGATAGAAGAGGTTCTTCAGTTTTTCTCTCATAATAGGGTCCCCCTACAACCCGATACACCGGCGACGGGAATTTAGTCAACATCTTTCTCTGACCGAAAGCGTTGAGGACCGGCCCCGCGGGTTCCGGAGCAAGGTTTTCCGGAACGTGATATAAGTCACAGACATGACACTACTTCAATTATTATAGTTGCCATTATCGCAGATTTGAGCTATTTGGTATGTATAACCGATAACCAAGCAGTGCCGTGAAACGGATAATCACGCGGGCTCTGTAACAGAACCTGAAACTGGAATGGAACGATCGGCGATATCAAACATCAAACGAGGATACCAAGTTTTTCGATAAGGAGGTTGCACCATGGCTCCAATCTCTGTGACAGGAAGATGGAACAGGCTGGTGGCGGTCATGATCATGGTGGCCGCATTTTTCCTTCTCGCACCGGGTGCTGCCCGGGCTGCCGTATCATACCCTTTCGTGGACCACGTGTCGGAGGATCCAACCATATGGGTCTGTCAGGCGGCGTCAGGCTCCTGCCCATGGCAGAGAGTCAATAACACAGCACCTGTTTACAGCCCTCCCTGGGCCTGGAGGAGTACTCCCTCGGGCAACTACACGAACAATCTCGATGCTTCCCTCGTCATGGGGGATGCCATCGACCTCTCCTTCTCCTACGCGCCACAACTCGTTTTCAGGCACAAATATGACCTGGAAAAGGACTTCGATTTCGGGTACGTGGAAATCTCAGCCAATGGAGGCGCCGCGTGGCAGCGCCTCACCACATTCACCGGGACTTCCGGATGGCGCATGGACCAGATCGATCTCTCGGCCTTCAAGAGCACCAACGTGAAGATCCGCTTCCGTATCGTCACAGACAAGAACATCGTAGCCGCGGGATGGGCCATCGATGACATTGTAATCGCCGAATTGCCAAACGCCCCGAGGGCTGACACCTTCCTCCTCACCAACCCGACGGCCCTGGCATTCAACCTGTCCTGGGACCAGAATCTGGATCTCAATTTTTTCAGCTACAAACTCTTCCGATCGACGTCGTCTCAAGTCGATTTCAACTCGGTGTGCATCCAGACCATTACAACCCCGGGCGTGACTTTCTATCTCGATTCGAACCTCACCCCGGCGACCACCTATTTCTATAAGCTCTACGTGGTCAGCACCGAGGGTGTCTATGCGGGCAGCAGGGTAATATCAGGCTCCACCCCGGCCGGTGCCTACAGCTTCCCCTTCATTGACGACCTGGAAAACGGGGTCGGCGGGTGGAATGCGCAGCCTCAATGGACCCTCGCATCGGGGTTCGGGCCTGATGGCCAGACCGTCACAAACTTCTGGGCGTCAAACCCTCCCGGAACCAACTATGCGACAAACGTGAACAGCGCCCTCTCATTCAATGTCAACCTCGGCGCCGCCATCCGGCCCATCCTCAGATGGTCTCAAAAATACGACTTGCAGCCCATGGGCGACTTCGGGTTTGTGGAGATATCGACGGACAACGGAGGCAGCTGGGTTTCCTACTATTCCGTAACAGGATCTTCGGGAGTTGAGTGGAGGAACGCCGTCGTGGACCTGACCCAGTGGTCCGGTCAGACGGTCTCGATCCGATTCAGGATCTGGGCTAACGGCGACGGCGTAACCGGCACGGGATGGATGGTCGATAACGTATCCATTACAGAAAACGGCCCGGGACAGACAGTCTACCCCTTCGTCACATCCTTCAATGAGGCAGTGGAGCTCACGGACAACTGGATTACCACCAATACGGGCCCGGGATTTATCTGGACATCTGACGCCGGCAGGGAGGCCTCCGGCGCCCTCTACCTCTATCCACCCCAGGGAGCGCAGAGCGGCACCTACCAGGTCATCACGATGGCTCAGCCCATCGACCTCACCACCAGTGTCAATCCTCAGCTCTCCTTCTGGCACCGCTACCACCTGAACCCTTACGGCCAGTACTATGTCGGCGTGGGGAATGCCAGAGTCCAGCGGTCCGTCGACGGAGGCAAGACCTGGCTCGACCTGTCACCCCAGTACGTGAACGATCACCCAAACTGGACACGGGAGCAGTTCGACCTCACGCCCTACCAGTCATCGAAGGAGTTCCTCATCCGCTTCATCTACTGGGGAGGCGTCACCGAATGGTGGGATAATACCGCACCCTACTGGCTCATAGACGATCTGACAGTCAGCGACGGGCCGCGGGACGTGACCTTCACCTCCGCCGTACCTACACCCGGCGACTCCCAGCACAGCGTGACCCTTACGTGGACGGTCCCCGAGACGAACCCCACTTTTCAGCAGTACGAACTCTACCGCTCCACCAGTCCCGGAGTGACACGGCTCAATGGGACCCTGATCCAGACCATCACCACCCCGGAAACGTACGACTATAACGACGCCACCCTCGATGTCCCCGGCCAGACCTACTATTACCGGATGTACACCAAGGGCGCTGACGGGCTCTGGAGCCCGGGGAGCAACGAGATCTCGTCAAGGACCGACCTCTACCTCGCGACGGTCCGCTTTGGCGATCCCATCACCATCGATAACAGCACCGGCATCTGGTCAGGCGTCTACCCTTGGCGCATCGTCGAGCTCGTCGAACCCGAGGCCCCGACGCGGCAGGTCTGGTCCTCCAACCCTCCGGGAACGAACTACTCCGCATCGGCCAACTATGCCCTCACCCTGAATCTGGACCTCGGCGGCTCTGTCCGGCCCATCCTCAGGTGGTCCCACAAGTACAACTTCCAGGCCATGGGCGACTTCGGCTTCGTCGAGATATCGACGGACAACGGGGGCACCTGGACTTCCTACTATTCCATCACCGGCTCATCGGATTACTGGGAGGATGCACTCGTCGACCTTACCCCCTGGAAGGATATGGGCATCCTTATCCGCTTCAGGATCTGGGCCAACGGTGATGCCACGACCGGCACGGGCTGGCTCATCGATAACGTGTCGATTACCGAGAATGCCCAGGGCACCACGTCCTATCCCTTCCGGACCCAGTTCGCATCTGCAGCGGACCTCACCACCAACTGGATCACCACCGGCAAGGGCGTAGGATTCGTCTGGACAGACACGGACGGCCACGACGCTTCCGGCGCCCTTTACCTCTACCCACCTTTTGGGGCACAGAGCGGCACCTACCAGGTCCTTACCCTGGCCAAGCCCATCGATCTCACTACCGGTGTCAATCCCCAGCTTTCCTTCTGGCACCGCTACCACCTGAACCCCTACGGCCAGTATTACACGGGCGTGGGCAATGCAAGGGTCCAGCAGTCCATCGACGGAGGCAAGACTTGGCTCGACCTGTCACCCCAGTACGTAAACGATCACCCAAGCTGGACACGGGAGCAATTCGACCTCACTCCCTACCAGTCATCGAAGGAGTTCCTCATCCGCTTCATCTACTGGGGAGGCGTCACCGAATGGTGGGATAATACCGCACCCTACTGGCTCATAGACGATCTGACAGTCAGCGACGGGCCGCGGGACGTGACCTTCACCTCCGCCGTACCTACACCCGGCGACTCCCAGCACAGCGTGACCCTTACGTGGACGGTCCCCGAGACGAACCCCACTTTTCAGCAGTACGAACTCTACCGCTCCACCAGTCCCGGAGTGACACGGCTCAATGGGACCCTGATCCAGACCTTCACGAACCAGGCCATGAACACCTGCAACGACGCGGCCCTCGATGTTCCGGGCCAGATCTACTACTACCGGATGTACACCAAGGGCACCGACGGCCTCTGGAGCCCGGGGAGCAACGAGATCTCAGGGCGGACGGACCTCTACCTGACGACGGCAAGGGTCCCCTTCACCGACGCCATCAGCACAGTGGGCAGCGCCTCCAACTGGTCAGGCGTCTACCCTTGGCACATTGTCGAGATTCCGGACGGTCAGTCCACCCGGCAGGTCTGGTCCTCCAACCCTCCGGGAACCAACTACTCGGCATCGGCCAACTATGCCC
>CAYOYU010000021.1:0-32954 GCA_964408265.1 uncultured Syntrophorhabdaceae bacterium | reverse complement strand
TATGGATCAGTAATGCCTGAGCGCTAACCGGGTATCGATTCAGTGAAGCTACTTTAAGGAGGTTTTTATGTTCGTATCGGATTGGATGACTTCAAAGGTGCATACGCTGGACCAGAATGACAGTGTCAGTCAGGCCATACGCCTCTTTAAAGAGAAGAAGATCAAACATGTGCCCATCGTCAAGAACGGGGACAAACTGGTGGGCATCCTTTCGGACAGGGATATCAAAGACTATACCCCTTCCAAGGCAACAACCCTGGATATCAAGGAACTCCATTACGTGCTCTTTACGACAAAAGTAAAGGACATTATGGTGAAAAAAGTCATTACCGCCGCACCCGATCTGCCCATTGAAGAGGCTGCCATGCTCATGTATGACAAGAACATAGGCTGCATCCCCATCGTAGACAAAGGCAGACTGGTGGGCATCATATCGGACAGGGACCTCTTCCGTGTCCTCGTCGACATCACCGGCGTCAGGCAGGCGGGAAAGAGATTCTACGCCATCCTTGAAGACAAACTCGGAGTGACCGGCGAAGTCCTCGATATCATCAGAAAACACGGTTTTACTCTCGACAGCGTCCTCACCACCTATGAAGGCGCAAAGAAGGGGTACAAACGGGTCGTGGTGAGGACAAAAGGTACTGAGGGTGATCTGGAGGCAGCGTCAAAAGAGCTGAACTCCCTCTTCGGCATGCCCTTTATGTAGCCAGAATCTGCCCGGCATCAGGTCCTTTTTTGTCCAACCCCTTCCGGCAGCCCTCACTTTTCGCCAGGTGCAATATCTTCTGACTCAGGGGATTGAAATCTGTCCCGGTTCCCGCACCTCGTCTTGCAGTACAACCTTCCCGTACTTACTTTCAGGTGTAAGATGCCCATGACTCATGTCCCGGGGCATCCATCAGAGTTTAGGAGGGGTATCATGAAAAGAATATTTCTCTACGGAACTATTGCTTTTCTTCTTCTGACCATGGCAGGCACGGTATTGGCAGATCAGAGGATCAAAGGTCAGACGGTAAAGTACACAGCCGGTGGAGTCACCATGGAAGGCTACCTGGCATACGATGAAGGGATAAAGGGAGCACGCCCCGGCGTTCTGGTGGTCCATGAGTGGTGGGGGCTCAACGACTACGCCCGTATGCGGGCGAGGATGCTGGCTGAACTGGGATATGCTGCGCTTGCCGTGGATATGTACGGCGGGGACAAGGTAGCGGCCCACCCGGAGGATGCGCAGAAGTTCTCTTCGCAATTGATGCAGAACTTCGATGTGGCTAAAGCACGTTTCATGGCCGACATGGACTACCTGAAGCAGCAGCCTCAGGTTGATACGACCAGGATAGCTGCCATCGGCTATTGCTTCGGAGGGGGCATAGTATTAAACATGGCCCGGCAGGGGGCAGCCCTGAGAGGAGTGGCCAGTTTCCACGGGAACCTGGCAGCAGTCAAACCGGCCGAGCCGGGGGCAATCAAGGCAAAACTGCTCATATTGAACGGAGGGGCGGACAAATTCACCACTCCGGAACAGGTCGAAGCATTCAGGAAGGAGATGTCAGCGGCGGGCGCCGATTTCCGATTCATCTCCTACCCGGGGGTCATGCACAGCTTCACCAACCCTGAGGCCGACGAACTGGGGAAGAAGTTCAATATGCCTATAGCCTACAACGCCGATGCAGATAAGAGGTCCTGGCAGGAACTTGAGCGGTTCCTGAAAGAGGTCTTTACAAACTAGTTCGATCCAAGCCCCATAGGGCTTCCTTCAGCCCCGGCCGCTTAGGCGCCACAGGCAAGGCTCTCGTTGATGGCTGCCTCCTTCGCATGTTCGAGGACCACCACCTCGCCCTTCGCTCCGTCGAGGCGGACCCGGTCCCCTGTTTTCAGGAGACTCGCTGCCTGCCTCACCCCCACCACCGCGGGAATGCCCATTTCCCTGGCCACAATGGCGGTGTGGGAAAGCATGCTCCCTTTTTCCACTATGAGGCCGCTGATAGACGGGAAGAGTATGACCCACCCGGGGTCGGTCTGCTTCGCGACGAGTATCTCACCATGGAGGTCGGTTCCCGCTTCCGGTTTATCCACCACTCTCACAAAACCGGTAATGATCCCCTGACAGCAGCCGAGCCCCTTAAGCGCTCCGGAGGCATGCTCCGACTCCGCGTCAGAGTCGAATCTGTTTCCCAGATAGACTTCTCCCTGTGTCTCGATGCGGTCGGCAGGGGTTTGGGACCTGTAGGTCTCGGACAGTCCTTTGCGCAGTGCTGCGAGCCCGGAAAGGTTCGGGCAGGTGGAGGTGCCCTCAATGAAAGCCCGAATCGCCTCGAGTTCCCGGTAGAATATGTCACCCTATTCTACAAGGACACCCCGCTCCGCCCAGTATTCGCCAACGGCCCTTAACATCCGCCTCAGCAAATCATAACCTTCCGCCCGGGCAAACCGCTGGTTCTCTCTGTTCCTTATGGCCCTTCGGCAATTTCGCAGAACCCACCGGTAGAAGCAGAGTCGTACAGGCCACGAGACGGGATAGGCCCTCTGCAACTTCTCCCGGACCCTTAGCTGGGCTCTCAACCGTTTGGCCAACTCGCCGTCGGCATGTTCCATGTCATAATCCTCCAGGGTGCAAAGGTAGTTTCGGACCATAGCAACAGCAAAGCCGGGGTTCTCCTTCATTGGTATCGATTCAAGCTTCATCTCCCCCGCACCGCGCACCCCATAGACATCAAGGTAATTCTCGAAAGCCTTCAGGGCGTCCCGGAAACGGGGATCCTCCTTCATGGTCCTCAGCACCGTTTCCGGCTCCTGTCCAAGGAAGAGCTTCTTCAGGCCTTCATCTGCAGCAACAGTCCGGGCAACACGCAGGAGCTCCGTAAAAATCCCCGCGCTGCCGATCCCTCCTTCTCCGCAGAGAAGGTCATTCGGCAGCGAACCGTCTTCATCAAGACCCCACTTTCCCGTAAGACGCTTCAGGTATCCGTAGAAGATCATGGCTTCGAAATCATTTATCACCGGCGCCTTCCAGTCACTGAGCACCTCGCGTTCCAGGTCGGCGTAAAGAGACAGGATCCCTTCAGGCAGCATTCCGCTGTAGTCCAGAGCTGCACTGCGGCGCCGGACTACCTCAAAGCCCTCGTGAAACAGGCGCACTCTCCGCTGCAGCGTAAGGTGGGCAAGGAGGGCTCGAAAGGAGATCTTCAAAAGGTCCGCGAGACCCGTCCATTTCCCGGGACCGGAAGCCCTCTCCTGCCCCTCTGCGCCATTCTTCCTGCCTCTAAGACCTATCATCTCCTCGAAGAAGCCTTTGTTGTATCTGAAGCCAGGCAGAAAGCCGATGATTTTGTACCAGTTGAGCAGGTTATAGTAGACTCGTCCCTGAATGAGTCCCAGCATGTTCTCAAAGGTCCGCCGGTTCTTCTCCATGGTCCCGGGGCTGACGCCGAGGACCTCGCAGAATTGCCAGTAGACTGTCCGGTAGGCCCTTCTGATGAAGGAGAATGTGAGCGGCAGGGTGATGCCCTCATAACTTTCGACGATGTTTGAATTGTCCCAGACAAAGCGCTGCCTCTCCGGCTTCGGCCGGTAATCCGGAAGAGCCGTTATGGGTCGGGCCTGAAGAAGATAGATCCTCTTCGCAGACAGAGCAAATTCAATGTCCATAGGCAGCCCTGTAGAAACCCTGATCTTCTGCCCCATGGCCGCAAGCAGGCCCAGTTCCCTGTTGGAAAGGCTCGCCTGGCAACACTTCTCTTCGGGCACCGGAACAGTTTTCGTCCCTCCTTCAGGCCGCATCCTTAAGGCCCGCTCCTTCCTGACAGTCTGCGCATCCACCCTGCCGCCTTCCATCTCGATAAGGAAGGTGTCCGCCTCCATCCGCCCTGAAACGAGGCCTTCGCCGAGACCCCAGACGCTGTTTATCAGCATCTCGTTGCGGTTGCCGGTGATGGGATTGGCAGTAAAGATGACCCCGGAAACCTCCGGCTCCACCATCTCCTGGATGATCACTGCAATCGCGCCGCTCCATGCGTCGAGACCATGGGACTGACGGTAGAAGACGGCCCTCTCGCAAAAGAGGGAGGCCCAGCACCTGCGCAGTGCCCTGAAATACTCCTCCCGGCTCACCACATTGAGAACCGATTCCATCTGACCCGCAAAAGAAAGTCCCTCGCTGTCCTCATCAATCGCCGAGGAACGGACCGCCACAGCCAACCTCCCTCCATTGGAAATCCGCAGCCATGCATCCTCCATCCGGCCCCGCAGAGGAGCGTCAAGCTCCATGGAGTTGATGGCTTGTTGCAAAGCAGCGGACCTCTCGCCGGGCTCCTCCCCGGGGTCGCGAAGCGGTTCCTGCAGCCTGTCCCGGCTGAAACAGGCCTGCCGGAAAAGTTCCGTAGTGAGCGTTGCCCACGGGGGTACAGCCATTCCGAGCCTTCTCATCTCGTGGAGACCCATGGCCTTGCCTCCGACAAGACGCACCGTTTCGGCAGTGAGGGGTATCTCGTCAGTTCCGTACACGATAAGACGGGGTGCTGTTTGGTTCATTTTCTCCTCCCTATGGAGTCTCCTAAATGAAGGTAAGTCTCCTCTTCTCTTTCTGACCTCACACGGAGATCCTCGTCGGGCTCTATGACATTCTCCCGGAAGAGGAGAACCACCGTGGAGCCCCCTGGTTCGAAGTAGCCCTTTTCCTCGCCCCTTCCCACTCTCAGGCCTGGAGAATAGGTCTGGATTATGGAGCCCACCGTAAGCGCCCCCACCTCAACCATGGCCACACGCGAGAAGTTATCGCAGTCGATGAGGGTAACCATTCTGTGGTTCTCTTTGTAGAAAGGTGTGAGAGATTTGTGGGCATAGGGTCCACCCGCGAAGTAGCAACCGGGTATATTCCCGGCCATCCCGGGAGTACCTGCATCGGGGAAATGGAAATGGTGATAGTCGGCAAGGGTGAGCCTGAAGACAAACATCGTTCCACCTGCATAGAGCCTCACCAGTTCTTCATCTCTCAGGAAACCCCTTAAGTTGAATAAGGTGCGCTTGATCCGGAAGGTCAGATCAGCCCCTATGCCGTCGAAGACCAGTACCTTCCCATCGACGGGCGAGACGCAGACCGATGGATCGCCATTAACGGGCCGTTTCGCCGGATCTATGGAACGGACGAAGAAATCCCGAAAGGTGCGGTATTCATTGAGGGGCCGCGTGAGCGCACTTAGGTCTACTTCCTGTTCCTCGACGAAGGACTCAATTCTTCTCCTGCTCAGGGTCGAGCGGCTGTACAAACCGTAGAGAACCGAGAAGAGCCTTCTCCTGAAGAAGACCGAGTCCGCCACACGGCCCCAGGGGGTATTGTAAAGCCAGAAGAGGAAACGGCCGGCATAGACCCTTTCCTCCCTGATTTCCCGTCTGTATCTGTCGTAATAGGTATTGGCAAATCTCTTCATCGCGGGACAGCCTCGTAGAGCGTATATTCCCGGCACCTGCCGGGAACACAACCCCTGAAGAGTCCTCTGGACCTGCCTCCCTCTGCAACGAGGGCAATGAGGAGATCCGTGGATGATGAAAGACAACTCCTCTTCAGAATCCGGCGGAGAAGGGCTTTGCCCAATCCTTTTGCCTTCATCGATTCCTCCGGCGTGACCCCGATTACGTAAAGCATGAACCTGCCCTTTCCGGCGGCTTCATCTTCACCGCGGCTTTCTGCGCCGGTCTCAGGCAAACCGCCTATAAAACCGGCAGGCCTGCCCTTCTCATCGAAGGCAAAGAGGAAATGGCGGGACAAGAGGTTCGGGTCCAGGGAACCGTATAATTTGTAGAAATGATGTAAAGATAGCAGGGTAAATCCAAGGAACCGGCGGAAAGCAGCGTTCATGAGCGAATGCAATTCGCGCAACTCCTCACGAAACCGCTCCTTCCTGAAGTATCCGAAAGAGTAGCCCCCCTCCGTCAGGCCACGATCGGCGTCGGACCCTCGCCGATAAAGCTCCTCCACGGTCTCGTGATCGTCAAATTCGAAAGAATTCCACCGCTGCAGGGGACGAAAACCAAACCGCTCGAAAAAGGGGCCATAGTAGGGCTTATTGCGCGGTTCACCATAGAAGGGTCTGGCGTCGAACCCGCGGGTCATGAACCGGTATCCATGCCAGATGTCCCTGTTCAGCGGTCCCCATATCCGCCCCACATCCCCTTGTTTCAGGAGCCATTCCATTCCGGCCGAGAGGAGCGCATCGGCAACCCCGTACTCTTCCACAGATTCGAAGAGACCGAGGCTGCCTATGGGCCTGCCCTCGCCATCGAGGAGTTCCCTGTTCAGAAAGGCCGAGACCCTGCCCACTACACTCTTCCCGACCAGCGCGAGAAAGTGCATCCGGTCCTCTCCCTGCCGTACCGGGGGAAGGTATGGGCTGCCCCATCCAGGGACATCCTCGTTGAGATCACGGCCGAAACCGTCGAAGGAATTCATCAAGGCGGCTGAAGAGCTGAAAGCAACGACCTCCGTCCCCTTCCTTCCAAAGCTATCCATTTTTCACCTTCCTGCCTCCATTCTTTGGCGCTTTTCATCATCCTTCATGAAAATCAGAGGAGCCTGAAGGGGCCGCCGAGGACCGCGGAAGCAGCGACGGCAAGTATGTATATTTCCGCAAAAGGACGCAAACGTGACGTTGCGGGGCAGGGACTCATGAGGAACCTGAGGTAGGCTAGGAGATTCAGCACGTACCCCGCTGACAGGATCAGAATGAATGGTGTGGAGAGCGGCACCGTGATGAAAAAGATGAGACCGATGACAAAGGAAATGGTCTGAAGGCCTGCGGCAATGAGAACTGCGCCCCGGAACCCGAATATCTGTGAATAGGTGGCATATTCATTCTCTTCCGAGGCCACCCTGATCTTGCGGGCCACCTCCCAAGCCACGAAGGGCATCCAGAACATGACCACGAGAAGCGCCATGTTACATCCCTCCGCCCCTATCAGCGAATCATTATATCCCCCAAGGGAAAGTATGATGAGATAGGCAAAGAGAATGGAGAAGAAAGGGGTGTGGGTGGCCAGGTTCAAGAGGAGATACTTCCTCAGGATTCCGGGCATGAAGAAGAATCGGAACATGAGGAAGGCATAAGCCAGAACGGCGAGGGCGAAATAAAAAACCCGGCCTGCCATGATATTTATGGCTATATAGAGCAAGACCGCTATGCCGAGGCTCGTCTTAATGTCGTGAACAAGAACCCTCCCTGACGGCACGGGACGCTCAGGGAAGAGCCTTTGATCCACATCGAGGTCCTTGATTTCGTCCATCAACCTGAGGATGAGGAAAAGAAGGAATAGGGATGCAATGCCTATGAGTGACGAAATTGTGAAGAGAGACGGTTCCAGTCCCGTGAGCGACCTCAGGAGCGACGCAAATCCTGCAAATATGAGCAGTGCCGACAAGAGGCGCGGAGCTACGGGATACATCTCACGGAAATAGACGGCCATCCTTCCGCCATAACTGCCTGTATCCCTACGGGAAACAAGTCTCTTCTCTTTCGATTCACCTTGCATGATCTGAACCTCTCTGGCATAAGAGTAACGGCGGATTGGGCAGCAAAGCCTGCCCTCGCCGGAATAAGCCGGCCTCAATAGAAGCAGGACTGCACCACCCGTCATCAGGATGAAAAGAGCCGCCTGTTGCGGGTTTGCCGCAAGTGGAGGGGACACCATCCCGCGGAGGAGACAGTAGGTCCCGAGAGGAACCGTAAGATTGTCAGTGCCGTTGGGTGACAGGGCCTCGAAACCGCTGACAATGAAGGCGACAATGAAGGATATGAAGACCAAATCGATCCGTCCGGTCTGGGTCCACAGAAGGAGGGGTACGTAGACGCAGATGAAGGTCATGAAGAAGAATGCCAGAGATCCTTCCAGGCTCTTCTTCGACTCCCCGAAACCGAAATGAACTGTTCCGTACCTCCCGCCCACGAGGGCTGCGGAAGTATCGGAGAGAGTCAGTACCAGAAGGGAGATGAAATAGAAGAGATAGTGGCGGCCGGCAAGAAGGAAAAGCAGATATACCGCGAGAGGAAAAAGGAGAGTGCCCCACCCCTTCCGTCCAACTCCGTTCACCGACGCGAGGATGCCCCGCCTCTGGGAGACGAGAAGAAAGAAGGCAAAACCGGCGGCAAGGGGAAGCAGAACCCAATGGGACCCTATGAACCGGGGAAAGCTCATCGCAACGAACCCGCCGGCGCAATGAACGGCTTTTCTCGATATTTCGGGGCTCCGGATCAAAAACCTGCCTGCCAGCTCACCGGCAGCGAAAATCAGGAGGTAGACTCCTCCGTAAAGGGCCAGTATTGCCATGTCTGATGTCTTCATACAACTTCCTCCACTACGAGGGCCTTGTAGAAGAATGCCCTGTTCCTGCGAAAGAGTTCTTCAGCCACTTCGTCAAGCGGTTTCACGGGACTATCGGGAGAGGGCTCTGAATTCCTGGCGGCGAGCATGTTCCAGTAGACCAGACGCCCGCCTTCCTTTGTACGTCCGGCAATGGAAGCAAGAACCCTCTTGTACTCATAGATGCTCATATATTCGAAGATGTCCGACAGGTTGCAGCCGTCAAACTTGAGCGAACTATGGCTTTCCAGTGCCTCTGTGATGGTACCTTCGAAAAGGTTCAGGGCCTTCAGGTTCTGCCGGATGGCATGGTAATTCTCCTCCCTGAGATAATGGGGAAGACTTCCGGCAAAGGTTCCCGTACAGATGTAGCGAAGGTAGGGGTTGTTGTCGGCAGGCGTCGTGGTCAGTCCCCGCGCTGCTATCTCCATGAGCCGGCCTGCCACCGGCCCCTCCACATACCTGAAACATGCCGGATCCCTGCCAAGACGCCCCAGGACGAACCTGCTGAAGAATACCCGGAACATGGCCCGCCACCTCCTGCTGTTCCACTCCTCCCGATAAAACCTGACATTCTCCTCCTGGCTTTTTGGCTCAAAGAGCCTTCCGATTCTCTTCCGTCCGTGGATAAGGGGAAGTACGAAGTGTCTGAAGAGGCGAAAGTAGCCTTCGAATTTTCCCATATGGATAATGCCCTGTTCCACGGCCGCCTGCCGATCATCCCAGTAACGGCGATACTGCGGGCAAAGGAGGTCTCGCAAATCCCTGTATACGGCCCGTCTTCGACTGCTCTCGAAGACGCCGAGGAAGGCAAGAAGTTCCCGGTAGTGGAGAGCCCGAAAGGCAGCCCTTCGCAAATCGACACAGGCCAGTTGGGCCGGATTGACGTCTACAGCCAGCACCAGCCCGGGATCCTCGCCGAGCATGCTGAACGTATTGTCTCCCGACGAGGCGATGGAGAGGTAGGAACCCCCTTTTTTGACGGACAGGGCTTCGAGAAGTATGTCCGCGTCTTCCCAGCAGTTGGCGTATTGAACACCTTCAGGACTCTTCCACTCACTTCCGCGCGCTTTCATTTCAGCAGCCATCGATCCTGGTTCCCGCCCTGCCATATTCCCTGTGGGCTTGAGCAAATTGGCCTGATGCCATGGCACCCATTATAGAAATCTCACCGGCCAGAACCAGGGCCGCGCAGACTTCGGCAAACTTTCGGGCCTTGCCTTCACCTGCACACCCCATCATTTCGAGGCACTCCCTCTGGGTAGGAAGAGCCGTGCCGCCACCCACCGTCCCCACCACGAGGCTGGGGAGAGTGACTGAGACATAGGCGCCCCCATCATCTGTCAAATCCATCTGGGTTATGCCTACGGCGGCTTCGGCAACGCAGGCCGGGTCCTGACCGCAGGCGATGAAGAGGGCTGCGAGTCCGTTGGCATAATGTCCCTGGACACCGAAAGAGCCGCTCTGAACTGCCCCCATGCAAGCCATTTTCCAGTATTCCAGCACCTTGTCCGGCGTCGTATGGAGCGTACGGATAAAGACGGAACGGGGGATCACCACTTCGGCCACCACCTTCTTGCCCCTTACCGTAAGGTATGACAGGGCCGTCGCCTTCTTGTCTCCTGCAAGGTTACTCTCGATGAACCAGTGGCGGGGCCTCACCGGGCATTCCTCCGCTATGGCTCTGCAGACCGCTTCCGTAGCGATGGTGACCATGTTCTGACCTGCCGCGTCGCCCGTGGTGTACCCAAAATTCAAGTAGACGTTCCTTCCGTCCAGCGTAACTGTCAGCTCCTCCATCCGCCCATACCGGGTTGTTTTCCGGGCGATCTCCTGAAAGCGGTCGAACCTCGGTACGACCCAGTGGATAAACCGGCCGGCCTCCACGAGGTCGGCGAAAGCGAATCCAGGTGCCCGCGAAACACGCTCCGTGAGACAGAGCGCCCTCACCCCGCCGCTCCGGCTGACCACCATGGCGCCCCTGTCGTATGACGCCACCAGAGCACCTTCGGTTGTTGCCAGGGGCACATAGAAATCCCCCTGGGCGCAGCTTCCGTTGATTCGCAATGGACCGATTACGCCGAGGGGGACTCTGGCGAAGCCGACAAAATTTTCGATATTGCCTTCAAAAATAGCCGGGTCTTCGCTCTCCTTCCCGGAAATAACAGATTTCAGAGAAAGACCTTCCTCTTCAAGGATTGAACGACGCCGCTTCCATGCCGCGCCGCTGAGATTCCTTTGCCGTGTCAGTCTCCGTGGGAGCGGCTTCTCCTGAAGGGACCTGGGATTGAGCCTGTCAATGACCGCATCTGCCGTCTCATCCCCGAGGATCGTCTCGATTACATTCTCGGATATGTCTCGCGAAACAGGCATGGATCATCCTCCCTTGCCGGAATCTTTCGGCTTCTCTCATATCGAGCCTTGAGCGCCATACCAATAGTCTAGAGTGGATGAGAGGAAAGGTTAATATCAGCTATATTCTTAGTTAATACTTACCTTATCTAAGTAATATGCGGTAAAGGATAGGCAGTGAGCCGATTAAGGGCGACAAGGGCAGGCACTGCCTCCGTCTCACATGAAGGATCCGGCTATTTCAGTGCTCTCCGAGGGTCATCAAATAGGACTGCAGATTGACGCGCTTCCTGTTGATTTGCAGCTTTTTTCTGATATTGTACCGGTGTATATCGATTGTCCGGGTCGAAAGGTTGAGAATCTGCGATATCTCTTTGGTGCTTTTACCCTTCCTCATGAGGTCCGCCACCTGGATCTCCTTAGGGGTGAGGCTGGCATACTTGGCTGCCATATTCTTTATGAAAGGCGAAAGAATATCATTGATGTTCGCCTCTACGATCTCCACGATGACCCGATCCTTGTCCGGTCTTGCCTTGAGCCGTTCAAGATAGGGAAATACGAGTTCCTTGATATTCTGAAGGATCTTTTCCTCCAGTTCCCCTTTGTCTGCCTCGCGATGCTTCAGCAGCACGCGGAGGGCTGCGTTGGTCTCCTCGAGGCTCACCGTTTTCTGCTCAAGATCACCCTGAATCTTTCGCCGCTCGGTGATATCGACCAAGGTCCCTTCATAGAAAAGCGGTTTGCCGTCATCTCCCCGGGTGAGGCGGACATTGGTGGATACCCAGATCCTGGTACCATCTTTTCGGCGGCACTGGATATCGAAATCATAGACGAAACCATCCTTTTCAAGCCGTTTCCTCAATAGTTCTCTCTGCCCCGGGTCTGCATACACCTCATAGGCGATGTCAGTCACCGATGAGACCAGTTCCCCGGGGCTGTCGTACCCGAGAATGCGGGCAAGAGAAGGATTCCCTTCGATAAAGGCACCTTCGGGGGTGGTGCGGAATATCCCTTCCACAACGTTCTCGAAGATATGACGGTATTTTTCTTCAGAGGTCTTGAGTGCAGACTCCATCTTCTTTCGCTCGCTGATGTCCATGAAGGAACCGATGATCTTTGTGGTGCCGGGGATGAGGGCAACGGTGACGTGAACATCCTTGGGAACGCCGAACCTGTCTATAATCTTGAACTCGTAGCTCCTGGGGGGCTTGGTGGAGTCCACGAGGCGCATCTCTTTATACTCAAGTATTTTTTCCAGGTCGCTTCTCGCCACGAACTCCAAGGCCTTTCTCCGGCCCACCAGTTCCTGGGGAGCATACCCGACAAACCTCATCGATTCGTCGTTTACCAGTGATATTGTCGTGTCCTCCTCCATAATGACCATGGCAGTGCCGGTATTCTGGAATATGGCACGATAATATTCCTCCGATTCTTTCAGCGCTTCTTCGGTCTTCTTATGCTCCTCAATCTCATGCTGGAGCCGCTCATTTACCGAGAGTACTTCTGCTGCACGCTGTGCCACGAGGGTTTCTAAATTGTTGCGGTAGAGTCTCAGTTCCTCCTCGGTCTTCTTTCTCTCCGAGATGTCCCTCGATATGACCAGAACTCCCTTTATCCGCTCCTCGTCGATGAGAGGCGTAAGATGAATCTCAACCCAGACAGGAGTGCCGGAAGCGCTCTCATAGGTCAATTCGAGAGGAGCAACGGACTCCCCCCGGCTTACGGCCCCGAAGGTCTGCAGCACCCTGTCCCTGTCCTCCGGTCGCACTATCTCAAGATAGCTCCGCCCCAGAAACCATTCTCTCGGATAACCGGACCTCAGCGGCATCACCTCGTTCACAAAAGTGAAGCGGCCGTCCTCATCCAGGGTGTAAAGACCATCGCGGATGCTCTCGACGGCAAGCCGGTAAAGGGAAACCTCCCTTCCGGGGGCCTTTGTACCACCAATGGAATCCCTGGCCTGTTTCGCCTTGCTGCTGCTACTCTTTCGGGCAGATGGCCCTTTTATGTTCTCCACCGTAATTCCTTCAGCCCATTGGCTTCAGCTTCCCTGTAATCCGGCCACCGGATCCAGTGGTCCTCGATTTTCTTTCCCCAGCCACGGCGCAAGAGCATGTCACGGTCACATCCGCCGCGGCTGGGGCACCCTGCACATCGTCCTTTTCCTTTCCTTCCTCGCTGCCGCTAAAAGATCGCTCTTTCCCACTATACCAGAAGCCCGCGACCAAGACAATTGCTCATGCACAATGAAGAAGATACTTCTTACCTTATCTTAAAGGCTTGCCTGGTCGATAAAAATGCATGGCCGAACAAACCCGGCAACAACCTTCCATGACAGAGGAGATCCTTTCATGAACAATATCCGTAGACTTTGCGGACTGCTCTTCCTTTTGGTCATTCTTGCGCCCTTCTTTACTGCTTCAGCCACGACCATAACCGGCAGGATTGACTACGCCATAGCCTATTTTCCTCCTGCCAACGCGGTCATTTTGCATGGCGGCTGGGGACCCACGTCAGACAGTTCGACCAACTGGAAGCCGCGCAGTGAGATGTGGAGGCTTGACGAATTCGGCTGGTCGCCGGTTTCCGCAGCAGATTCACCGGCCATGGCCCATCACAGCATGGCATACGATTCCGACAGGCAGGTCCTGGTCCTCTGCGGAAGGGTAGATGCCGAGGACTGGTCCAGTTTCACCTATCAGACATGGGAGTATAACGGGACCGGATGGGTCCGCAAGCCTGACATCCCCTTTGCCTTTATGGGCGACCTGGAGGTCGTTTACGACAAGGAGAGGCACGTAACGGTTCTGTACGCCGCGGGCTACGAAGCCGGTCTGGAGACGTACGAATACGATGGAACGAGCTGGACAAGGAAGATGCCCGCGCATCAGCCTGTTGCAACGGGCGACGGTGCCCTGATGAAATATGACGAGGTGAACAAAAAGACCGTACTGGTAGGCGCCGTTTCAGGCACCACTGAAACATGGCTCTGGGACGGCACGGACTGGACCAAGGTGCAGGGCACCCAGCCTGCCAATGCCCTCACAGGCGGCATGGCATTCGACAGCGGCAAAGGAGAGATGGTCCTGCTTACCACAGACATGCAGACCTGGACCTTCGACGGCACCAGCTGGTCCCGAAAAGCCCCGGTCTTGTCACCCTCGCCCTCTCCCATGGGTTTCTTTGCGATGGCCTATGATCCGATCCGGCAGACCTCCCTATTCTTCGGAGGAGAGCAACGCCTTTCGGAGCCTCCCTGGGGATACTATCCCCTGACCACATGGCAGTGGAACGGTACAACCTGGTCTGTGTACGGCATAGCACCGGGCTGGAACTTCATCTCCTTCCCCAAACAGCCGCCTAACCCCGATGTAGGAACCGCACTGGCAGAGCTTTCATCGGTCGTCGTAGTTATCTGGGGATGGGACGGTTCCAATCAGGCCTGGAAGAAATGGACGCCCTCAGGTGGGGCAGCGAATACGCTCACCGCATTGGAACCCGGAAGGGGCTACTGGCTCTATGCCAGCGGTCCGGGCAGCCTCAATACCGCCACATGGACGTCGCCTCCCCTGACGAACATCTTCCTCACCGGAGGATGGAACCTCACGGGGTACTTCGGACCGCAAAGAACCGGTGTCGCAACCTTTCTCAACAGTATCCAGGGCAAGTGGATCATGCTCTGGACATGGCATCAGGGGCAGTGGTACGGAAAACATGAAACCGGCATCATCCTCCCGGCGCCCATCCAGTCCCTTTCAGTCTTTATTCCGGGGAAGGCTTACTGGATAAGGATGAAGCAGGGGCAGACCACTGCGGTCCCCCAATAGTTTCCGGAAAGAGAGGCCGTCCTCACCCCCGGACTCAAGACCCATAGCCGTTTCTCCCGGCCCGGGGATCTATGCACTTTTTTTCGGGTAGCCTACAGACTGGGCAAGGACGATCTTCTGGTCCGGCCGGAGCTTCATCGCTTTTGCCAGCACTGGCCTGTCAATAAGGGCCCGCACGACGGTAGCCAGCCCCTCGGCAGCACAGAAGAGATAGACGTTCTCACTTATGAACCCCGTATCTGCGGCGGGGTAAAAGGCCGTCTCCTCTTCGGTGAGGTTGCCTAACTTCGACATATCGGCCACGTAGATGAGGTTCACGGCAGCCTCTTTCACGTAGGGCTGCGTTCCCGTCAAGGCCCGGATATCCTCCGGCACCACGAGGCGAAGCATATTCCCCTTGGCATCGTACAGGAACAGCCCTTCAGGGGTTGCAGCATAGATATCTATCTCCTGGCGGTTGCGGGCAGAGGGAGCGGTACGTCTGCCGTCAGGCCGGCTGATTCCGCATGCTGCCCAAAGCAAGCTGGAAAGGAGCGTCACGGGCAGCGGCTGCGGACCGAATTCCCGTGCAGAAGACCTTTTCTCAAGGAGCTTCAGAAGGCTGTTCCCTCCCCCCTTGTCCGGTTTCGGCAGCTGGATCGATTCCGCTCCTTTCCCCATGACGCGGCTATTCGCACCAGACAAGGCAACCCCTGCGGCAGTCATAATCCCGGCAGCGGCCGACGTCTTCAGGAACTGTCTCCTATTCATCTTCGTCTCCATAGCTCTGTCTCCTCCTTGGGGGAAATCATATCCTGGAAGGTATCATAAGGTCTGAACACAGGTCAAGACAGGTTAATCTGCTCCGGTCGCTGCAGTATCGGACGACCCCTCCTGGGACCGGTTGCGCGCGAAGGGATTGACAGAGCAGGTCCAAGATGATACTTTGGCTCAATCATGGAAGAGGGCAAACCATACTTCGCTGCAATCCTGAGTGCCGCCTTCGCCTCTTTCCTTTCCCGTTTCAACCTTTATACCGTAAACGTCTCGTTGCCTACCATCTCAGAAGTCTTCAACGTAGGGACCGATGGGGTCTCCCTGGTGATCACCGTCTTCTTCCTCGTGAGCACCAGTTCTCTCATGCTCTTCGGGAAACTGGGGGATAGGCTGGGCCTCAAGACCATCTTCCTCAGCGGCTACGCCGTTTTTATCCTGGGCTCCCTTCTCTGCGGCCTCTCGGGAAACATCAACTCCCTCGTCGGTGCCCGCGCGGTCCATGGTCTCGGCACGTCCATGCTTCTGGCCACAAATTTTGCCATCATTGCCATGGCCGTGCCGAAGGAAAAGCTCGGATATGCCTTCGGAATCAACGCAACAGCCACTGCCCTCGGGGTAGCGGCAGGGGCGCCCTTAGGAGGCATCATCACTCGATACCTCTCCTGGAGATGGGTATTCCTCCTGAACGTACCTCTGGGATTAGCTGCAGCAGCTTTTGCGTACAGGTTTGTGCCGTCAGCTGTCCATCATCCCCGCGGGGCTGCTGGACATCCATTGCGGGGCTTCGATTTCGCGGGGGCTTTGCTCAGCTTTGCAGCCCTTTCGGCGCTTCTCTTCGGATTGCACGCAAGAGGCAGATACGGGTGGGCTTCTCTCACCACTACCGCGTCGTGGGTTGCCTTCATCCTATTCCTCGCCCTCTTCATTCTTTGCGAGAAGCGGCATAAGGATCCCCTCCTGGACCTGGAAATGCTCAAAAACAGGGGATTCACCTGCACCGTTTCCGCGGCGGCCACCGCCTTCATGCTCGTTTCGGGGAACGTCTTCCTCATTCCTTTCTACCTCGATCTCGTGGAGGGAGTGAGCGTTGCAGCGACAGGCATGATCCTCCTCACCTATTCACTTATTTACGTCTTTCTGTCGTCCTATGCCGGCAGGCTCTCGGACAGGGTTAACCCTGCCTCCATCTGCGTTGTCGCCATGGCTTCGGCCGCGGTGAACACCTTTCTGTTCGCTTTTATCATTAAAGGCGGCGGCCTCATCCCCGTATTCATCTTCCTTGCGTGGCTCGGCTTCTCCTATGTCTTCTTCCTCTCGCCCGCCAACAACCTGGCCATGCGCCTGGCAACCAAAGGCAAGGAGGGCGTGGTTTCGGGCCTTCTCAATATGGCCATTAACTTAAGCATGGTCCTTGGCGTTGAGGTTTTCGAGGCCGTCTTCACCGGCTCACTGGGCGACTACGGACACAGAGGGGCAAGCCTGAAGAGCCTTGCTCTTCCGCGCCAGGTCCTGCTTAACGGCTTCAGTAATGCCTATGTAGCGGGCGGGTTCATGTGCCTGTTCACGCTCTGCCTTATCCTCCTCGCCAGAAGGCGCTCCCACGTTTAAGATGATGGCCGCACGTTGAAAGGGGAATAATCCCTTAGAAAATGGATCGATCCGTACCCGGGGCAGAACGAAGGGAAGGTGCAGAAAAAAGAAGAGCGTTCCGCCTTTTCAGACGGAACGCTTCCTGTGAACGGCTTTTTCGTAAAACGGCTTAGCCGCCTCCTGAAGATGTAAGGAGTCTATTTCTTTTTCGGAGTCTCCGGCTTTGCCGGTGCGGCAGGCTGCTCCTTCAGAAAACCTTCCCACTTCTCCATCATTGCCTTCAGTTCTCCGGCTTTTGCCTTGGCGCCCGCCGGGTCTGCGGCCAGCATATCCTTGGCGGCCTTCAGGGCATCCGGGAAGGCTTTGGCATCATTTGCCCACTCATCCTTCTTCTCTTTAAGGTTCTTCTCAGCCTTCTTCATCGCTGCAGCGAGGTTCTTCCAGCTTTCTTCAAGACCTGCAACAGCGGCATTCGCCTCTTCGGTTACTGCTTTCTTTCCAGCTTCCACTCCGGCTGCAGCCTTCTCGAAAGCAGCTTTGGCATCGGCGTAAGCCTGCTTGGCTTCCTTATACTTCTTGGCGCTCATCTGGGTCTCAGCTGCATCCCAGGCCGTCTTTGCGTTTCCAAAATCTGCTGCGGCGTACTTGTCGGCACCTGCGGATACCGCTGCATCCATGGCAGATTTTGCCGCCGTCTTTTCGGCGTCAGGGGGCTGTGCACAGCCGACAAAGGCGAAGACCAATGCTACAACGATCATGGATGATACCAAATACCTTAAATGTGACATAACTCTTATACCTCCAGTTTTGTTGGGCGTTATCGAAAGAAATAGTAACATAGAAACTAATTGCAGTACAAATCATTTGTGTTGCAATAAGTCCATTATTATTTGTACTATGAAATGAGCAGGGGAAATGAAGGTGCCCGACAAGGCTCAAGTCATATCGGAAATCATGGATAATATACGCCGGGTCTTCCAGGTGGTCAATGACCACTCGAAGAAAGCCAAACGGGAGACAGGCATTACAGGGCCTCAACTCTGGGCGATCAAGGTCATCGGAGAGCTTTCTCCGGTAAGGGTCTCCGACCTTGCCTCGCGGATGTACCTCAATCCTTCAACTGTAGTGGGCATACTGGACAGGCTCGAATCGAGGGGTCTCGTGAGGAGGAACCGTTCCGACGAAGACAGGCGGGTTGTAAGGGTCCAGCTCACGGATGGGGGAAGAGCGCTCCTGCTCAGGGCACCGGAAGTGGCTTCGGGCCTCCTCGTGAGCGGCCTCGAGACGCTCACCTTCGAGGAATTGCAGAATATCGAGGCTGGCCTGGATAGGCTGGTGATCATCCTCGGCGCCCAGGAACTGCCTCCGCAGCTCACCCTTTCTCCTGAGACGAACCTGCCTGGGACACCAAAGAAATTGGATTCAGAATAGACTGTGCCTCATCGCGCTGTCCCTTAGGGGAAGCGGGTTATAGAAGGGACCCTGTTGGCTCTTAGTTTTGTTGGGGGGGGACGAAATAAAAGGGCAGGTCCGGAAGAACCGGACCTGCCCGACGGGGTCTAGCCTCTCACTACGTTTGACGCAGCCGGACCTTTCGGGCCGTTCACTACCTCAAAACTTACATTCTCGCCTTCGGCCAGAGATTTGAAACCATTGTCCTGAATTGCAGAATAATGGACAAAGACGTCTGAGCCGTCCTCTTTCGTGATAAAACCAAAACCTTTTGATTCGTTAAACCACTTCACTGTTCCTTTTGCCATTTCGACATACCTCATTTGTTTGAATTTGAAGCATACGGAGCTTTAAGTTATGAAGAGACGTCAAAAAGAGTATTTCTGCGGCTGCTACTAACAGATACTTCCCGTTACTTCAAGCTTAGTATGGCATAGATCCTGTAAGAATGCAACATAACTTTGCAGCAGCCCCCCTAGGGAGCCGGAAAGAGACGCCACCCGGACGGATTGGCGGGCTCCATGCACTGGCACGAAAGAGGCCAAATCCTCCGGGAATCGCCTGCCGGAGCGGCCGCGGTTGCGATGAACCATTGACAGAACGCGAGAATAAGCTTATAGTGATGTTTAAGTAACGAAGTAATGATCAAAGACCGCGTGAGAACCGTATTTCGATTTGTCTAAAACATTCCCCTACCGAAATAATGTCCGGTCCTGTTATGCTTGAGCTACTAATCCATTTTAATAAAGAGGTATCATGACTTTCAGTACATTCAAACTCCATCCCACAATAGCAGACAGCGTCAAAGCGCTGGGCTACCAGGTACCCACACCCATACAGGTGCAGGCGATCCCGCCAGTGCTGGCAGGCAGGGACGTTATGGGCCTTGCCCAGACAGGCACCGGCAAGACGGCGGCTTTCGTGCTGCCCATCCTTGAGCACCTTCTGCCGGGACCGCGCGGCAAAGTGCGCTCCCTTATCATCGCGCCTACAAGGGAACTTGCAGAGCAGATCCACGTATCCATAGGCGAACTTGCGCGAAACACGCGCCTCACGAGCTGCACCATTTACGGAGGCGTAGGTGTGAACCCTCAGGTCCAGAAACTGCGTGCCGGCGTCGATATCGTCGTCGCCTGCCCGGGAAGGTTGCTTGACCACCTGAATCAGAAGACCATCAACCTCGCCAGTCTTGAAGTCCTGGTCATTGACGAGGCAGACAGGATGTTCGATATGGGTTTTCTTCCCGACGTGAGGCGCATCGTGAAACAGTTGCCTTCAAAGAGGCAGACGCTGCTCTTCTCCGCCACAATGGCCGAAGACGTGAGGAAACTGACAGACGAGGTGCTCCGCGACCCCGTCATGGTGAAGATCGGTCACACAGCCCCTGCCGACACGGTCTCCCACGCACTCTACCCCGTTTCGCAGCACCTGAAGACAGATCTGCTCATGGAATTGCTGAAGCAGACCGACACCGAATCGATCCTCATCTTCACCCGCACCAAACACCGGGCCAAGCGTATCGGGCAGCAGCTTGAGAAAGCAGGTTACCGGGCTGCCTCGCTCCAGGGGAATCTTTCGCAGAACAAACGGCAGGATGCCCTCGACGGCTTCCGGAACGGCAAGTACCAGATCCTCGTGGCCACGGACATCGCGGCTCGGGGCATTGACGTCCTCAGCATATCCCACGTCATCAACTATGATATGCCCGATACCACCGATGCCTACACGCACCGGATAGGCCGAACCGGCCGCGCGGCAAAAACAGGGGATGCCTTCACCTTTGTGACCCCTGAAGACGAACCGCAGGTAAGAAGCATCGAAGGCGTTCTGCGCGGCAAAATTGAGCGGCGAATACTGGAAAACTTCGATTACAAGAAGGCTGCGCCGGCAAAGGATACCGAGTTCGCCCGGCCCCCGCGGCCGCCGCAAAACCGAAGGCCGCAGCCGAAACCGGAAAAAACCGTCCCCCACCAGGTAGCCGAAAGGCGCTCCCCGATAGCCCGGAGCCCGGAGCCGACAGTCATACACAACACCAGAGGGGCGCGGCCGGGAACAGCCCGGAAACCCGAAGTGACAGGTGCACGCACCGACAAAGGCGCACGGCCGGAGGCAAACCGGAAACCGGACACCCCGCGGGTCCACAGCAACAGGAGGACGCAGCCGGAGACCGCGCAAAACCTCGAATCGGTACGGGCAAGGGTCAATGCTCTCGTACGCGGCGGTTCATCGGCACCGCAGGGTAATAATGACTCTGCCAGACCTGCCGCCGGTGCCACACCGGGAACCAGGACCCCCCTCACTCACCCGTCGGAAAAACGGTGGGACAGGAACAGAACGGGCAAGCCCTCACGACACTAAGAGATCCCGATCCGCGGAGATCGCGGAGGATACCCGATGGCCGACGACCCACTCCATGGCATTACCCTGGAAATGATGCTCAATGAGCTTGTGGAGTTCTACGGCTGGAAACAATTGGGCAGGATGATCACCATCCGGTGCTTCAATAGTGATCCGAGCATCAAATCGAGCATTACTTTTCTGAGAAGGACCCCCTGGGCAAGAAAGAAAGTTGAACAGCTCTACCTGAGGCATATACGGACGGCGAGCCCACGCCGCCAGCCCCCCCCCGGCCGGACTTATCCTCTCTCGTTCCCAATCTCACCTTGAAGAAACCTGAAGAGCGACTCACGATTAGGTACGGAGTCGACCCGCTTCCAAAGCAAGGCTACCGGAACCAATTCCTTCAGGGGAGGCGTGGAACCGGATTTCTGCCTCTACCAGCCTCGGTTGAGCTTTCTCACCGTCTTCCTGGCTTCCCGCATAATCCTTTTGCTTTCCTCCGAAAAGGCTCTCCGCCGCTCCTTATCTATCCTTTTCAGGATCAGGCCCAGTTCGCCGTTAAGTTCGGATCCCGTCGTCCAGGCGGTCTTGTAGATCATCTCGTAGAGGCGGTCAGCCTCGTCAGAAAGACCATCGGTTCGGAGGCTCGCGATGAGCCTGTCAAAGAGATGGTCAGAGACCGCTGCTGTCATCTATACCCCTTAATTCTTTCCCGTCAAAGACTACTGCTCGTAGTGCGCCAGAAAATCCGCCAGGCGCCGCGCAACCGTTACGATCTCCTCTACCGGGGGCAGGAAGACTACGCGGAAGTGGTCCGGTTGCGGCCAATTGAAGCCTGTACCCTGCACCATGAGAACTTTCTTTTCCAGGAGGAAGTCCAAGAGAAACTTCTGATCGTCCTTTATCCGGTATCGGCCGAGGTCGATTTTGGGGAAGAGGTAGAATGCTCCTTTAGGCTTGACGCAGGATATTCCAGGAATTGTGTTGAAGGCCTGGTATGCGGCTTCTCTCTGCCTGTAAAGCCTCCCCCCGGGCCGGATGAGGTCGTTGAGGCTTTGATACCCGCCGAGGGCCGTCTGAATGGCAAACTGGGATGTCATGTTGCCGCAAAGTCTCATGCTCGTAAGCACGTCCAGTCCTTCCACTATGTAGTCAGTAGCCACATGCTTCTTGCCGCTCACTATCATCCAGCCGGCCCGCATCCCGGGAATCCTGTGGGATTTCGAGAGACCGTTGAAGGTCACAAAGAAAACCTCGTTCGAGAGAGAGGCCATAGGGATATGTTTGACGCCGTCGTAGAGTATCCTGTCATAGATCTCGTCTGCAAATATAATGAGCTCGTGCTTCTCCGCCATTTCCACGATTTTGACAAGGACTTCCTCGGGGTAGACCGCGCCGGTGGGGTTGTTGGGATTGATCACCACGATCCCTTTAGTCCTGGGGGTGATTTTTGATTCTATGTCGGCGCAATCAGGGTTCCAGTCGGAGAGTTCATCACAGACGTAGTGGACCGGCTTGCCCCCTGCCAGAGTTACCGCGGCAGTCCAGAGAGGGTAATCGGGTGAGGGGATGAGTATTTCATCGCCCTCATCGAGAAGACCCATCATGGACAGGATGATCATTTCGCTCACCCCGTTTCCCACGTAAATGTCCTCGATCTGCACACCTTCGATCCCGATGAGCTGGCACTGCTGCATGATGGCCTTGCGGGCCGAGAAAAGCCCCTTGGAATCACCGTATGCCTGGGCGGATCTTATGTTGATCATCACATCACGGATGATCTCGTCCGGTGCGCCAATCCCGAATACAGGCGGATTGCCCGTGTTCAGCTTTATGATCGTGTGTCCCTCCTCTTCGAGCCGTTTCGCCTCCTTGAGAAGGGGACCGCGAATCTCATAACAGATGTTTGCCATTTTGCTGGACTTCAGAATATCGGCCATACCGTCAACTCCATTCTTTCATAATGCCTGGATTTTGCCCGCAGGACACACCTATCACAGAATATGCCCGGGAAGAGCAGGTTCAGTATTATACACAGTATTGCGGCGCTATGAAAGGGACTGACACTTATCGACGGCAGCTTTACCGGTTCCATGGAAGACTCCGGCGTGTTATATTCAAATGGCAGCACAAAGTCAACAGGTCCGCTTTCCGTAAGCGGCAGGAGCAGTTACAATGGATTTTACCTATACCCAAAGACGGCAGAATCAGAGCGCGGCGCAGCGTTCAGTGGTCATGTCCACGGGTGGAATGGTGGCGGCCAGCCAGCCTCTCGCTGCAGCGGCGGGCTTGAGGATACTGCGGAAAGGCGGGAACGCTGTTGATGCGGCAGTGGCCATGGTGGCGGTGCTCAACGTGGTCGATCCCTATTCTGTAGGAATAGGCGGCGATGCCTTCGCCCTTATCCATATCGCCAAGGAACACCACCTGGTGGGCATGAATGGAAGCGGCCGCTCCCCTTACCGGGCGACGGTAGACTGGTTCAGGCAGCAGGGAATGAAAGAGATCCCTGCGAAAGGCATACTGGGCGTCAGCGTACCCGGAGCCCTCCACGGCTGGGCGCAGGCCCTGGAACGCTTCGGCACCCTTTCACTTTCCGAGGTCTTCGAGGATGCCATCAACTATGCCTGCGAGGGATTCCCTGTTACCGAGGTAGTTGCAGGCGAGTGGAAGCATCAGGAGGAGGTACTCAGGACAGGGACAGTTGCAGCACGGGCCTATCTCGTAAACGGAAAAGCTCCCCGGCCGGGTCAGCGCTTCCGCAACCCCGACCTGGGCAGAACGCTCACAACCATAGCCCGCGAAGGGATCGGTACGTTCTACGAGGGCCCCATTGCCGACGCCATTGTCGAATGCTCGCAACGCCTCGGCGGACTCCTCGAAGCGAAGGATCTGGCCGACCACACCACCACCTGGGTTGAACCCATATCCATCGACTACAGGGGTTGCACCATCTTCGAGCTGCCGCCCAACGGCCAGGGACTTACGGCTCTTCAGATGCTCAACACCCTCGAGGGCTATGACATAGCAGGCCTCGGTCCGAACAGCCCGCAGTACCTCCATCTTCTGATCGAAGCCAAGAAGGCTGCCTTCGTTGACAGGGATACTTTTATCGCCGATCCCGAATTCGCAGACCTCCCCGTGGCAGGCCTCCTCTCGAAAGAGTATGCCCGGGTCGTCCGCTCAAAGATCGATCCTCAGCGTGCCAATCAGCCCCCTGCTAGATCCGCGCTCCTTAGGAATTCGGAGACAGTCTATCTTACCGCAATGGACAAGGACCGGAACGCCGTCTCCTTCATCTCCAGCATCTTCGAACACTTCGGCTCAGGCATCGTGGTGGACGGCACGGGCATCGTGCTGCAGAACAGGGGTAAGGCTTTTTCCCTCGACCCCCGCCACTTCAACTGTCTTGAACCCCACAAACGCCCTTTCCATACCATCATTCCCGCCATGCTCTTCAAGGATGGCCGTTTCCTCATGAGTTTCGGAGTCATGGGTGCCGACATGCAGCCCCAGGGGCACGTCCAGTTTCTCACCAACCTCATCGATTTCAGGATGAACCCCCAGGAGGCCATGGATACACCCCGGGCCCGACACATGGATGGGATGGAGGTATATCTGGAGGATGGGATCCCTCCTGAAACGCGGTCCGCCTTGGAAGCGAAGGGTCATCGCCTTCTTGGAAGTGCTTCGGCAACCAACCAGGTAGGCGCAGGGCAGGCAATCTACTTTGATGCAGGTGAGGATGTCCTTCTCGGTGCTTCGGACCGCAGAAAAGACGGCTGCGCCATCGGCTACTGACAGTCTGCGATCTTCCCCGTCCGCTTATCCGTCCTGCACACTCATTGAAGCGAGTAGAGCCATGGCACGGCATGGCTCTACTCTATCTGAGTGATCCGGTTCCCATCAATTACCCCCGGAGACTCGTCTTTTAGTCCTTAAGGGGGCACGCCCTGAAGCTATTTCAATAAAGTCTCGGCCGCAGGCGATCTATACACCACCTTGCCTCCGACCAGGGTCATCATGATCTTTATGTCCTTAATCTTGTGGTCGTCGACGGTCAGAATATCATCGTCCAGAACACAGAAGTCAGCCAGTTTCTTCTCTTCTATGGAGCCTTTCACTTCCTCCATGTGGTCCTGCCATGCACCACCCCAGGTATAGGCCCGGATTGCCTCTGCCCTGCTCACGCGCTGTGCGGGTCCAACTACTTTGCCGGATTTTGATCCTTCTCTCAGCACGGCCGATTGAACGCCTGCCCGCCAGTCAGGGTAGGTCGACGGGGCATCAGCATTCATAGATATCATCACACCGGCATCGATGAGCGATCTGACGGGAAGGTGGTTGGCTGTCCTTTCATCACCCATGAAGCTCGGAAACACGTCTGCCAGCAATGTGTGAACGTTCGGCATGCCGCCATGGGCCATCTCATATTTGGCTGCACGCTTTATGTCCGCCGGCTTCATGAAATCACCGTGGATAATGACATGGCGCAATTTTGGCCATGGATTCTTCAGGGTCGCCTTCTCCACGCCGTCGATAAAGGCGCTGACAGCCCGGTCTCCGATTGCGTGAACATGGACCTGTAATCCTCTTTCATGACCCCACTGGACCATCTTTATCAACTCGTCGTACTTCGCCTGCTCCGTCGCCCCGGGGATTACAAGTCCGCCGGTGGGATTACCGGGCGCTATGTAAGGTTCCCACATCCAGGCAGTATACAGGCCTTTCAGGGGGACTCCGTCAGCAAAGACCTTGATTCCGTTGGTTCTCAACCAAAAGGGGTCCACGTCCGTAGGAAACTTATACGTCTGAGAGCCCTTCTCCAAATCGGCGTAGGTCACGCTGCCGTACTTGCCGTAAAGCATCTGTATCTGGAGCCGCATCGTAAGCTTGCCCTCTTTGTATAGCTGCCTGTATGCCTCGATAACCCTGCTTCCCCTGACGCCGAAATCGTTCTGATCGGCACCGGGTCCGAGAGGTTCGCTGGCGCTCGTGACTCCATTGAGATTCATCTCCTGCATACCCTTGATCACAATTTCCTTGAGTTCTTCTACCGTGTAGAGAGGAGCAGCTTTCATGACCAGTGCAAATGCCGGGATCTCCTCCAACAGGCCGTTGGGTTCACCGTTGGCATCCTTTCCAACCTTACCGCCATCAGGGTCCGGGGTGTCGCGGGTGATGTTTGCCAACTTAAGAGCAAGGCTGTTTGCCCAGACAGC
Organism: uncultured Syntrophorhabdaceae bacterium; assembly: GCA_964408265.1. Taxonomy (GTDB): domain Bacteria; phylum Desulfobacterota; class Syntrophorhabdia; order Syntrophorhabdales; family Syntrophorhabdaceae; genus CAYOYU01. The sequence goes on along the minus strand of CAYOYU010000021.1, from coordinate 7,066 downwards.
ATGGCCGGACCAGTCGGTGAGAATCACGGGATTCTCCGGCGTCACGTCATCAAAGTCCTTCCTGTGCGGAGTTCTCTTTGGATCGGCCTTGAATTCCTCGAGGAGCGTCGTGTTCCATCCCCGGCCCCTGATCCACTTGCCGGGTCCCACTTCCTTTGCCTTTGCGGCAAGGGCAGCCTTAATCTCAGCCAGGGATTTGACGTTCGGGGATCTCGCGTCGATGGCAAAGGGAGGCCGCACCGATGCAAAGGCTGTCGGGTGCCCATGGGATTCATTCACTCCAGGTACGATTGCCTTGCCTTTCACGTCTATGACCTGCGTGTTCTTGCCCGCAAACTTCCGGATGTCTGCGTCCGTACCCACCGCCACTATCCATCCGTTCTTTACGGCGATTGCCTGCTTAATGGAAAAATCTTTGTCTACCGTGATAACCTTGCCGTTCACAATGATAAGATCCGCCTCGGTATTCTGGGCGCCGGCATACTGGACAATCGAAAAGCCAAGCAACATCACCAGCATGAAACAGACTACAGTATTCTTCATATCTCCTCCTCTGCTGTTCATTTTGCATCCACATTGTCTGACACATCTGCCCTATTCCCATTGTACACTCTCTCCCTGTGGTTAGTCGAGAGCGTCATCACTGTTGGGCGGAGGCGCAGGCTACAGGACCTGTCTTTGACGGCTTGCGAAGTCTCCGAAGGGCGCATCCTGATGCCCCACAGAGAAAATGGTCGCTCTAACTCACATAGACCCTCGTCACTCTGGGGAGGATCGTCGTCACCACTTCATAATTGATGGTGTTCGCCAGACCTGCTATCTCGTCAGCCGATACCTCCTCGCCGCCCTGCCTGCCGAGCACCACAACCTCGTCTCCTATCACGATGTCCGGTATATGGGTAACATCGAGTGCAGTCAGATCCATGCAGACCCTTCCGATGACGGGTGCCCGTTGACCCCGGGCGAGCATCACCCCCTTCGATGAAAGGAGCCTCGAGTACCCATCGCCGTAGCCCATGGGGACGGTTGCAATCTTGGAAGCTTTGCCGGTCCTGTAGGTACTATCGTAACTCACCGCAAACCCGGCCGGCACTTCCTTAACCTGGACTACCCGGCTCTTCACGGACATGACAGGACGCAGCTCCATACGGCTCCTGTCGAACTGAGGGGATGGCCATAGGCCATAAAGGGAGATACCGGTCCTCACCATATCCAGATGAGTTTCCGGCAGATCCATCGTCGCCGCGCTATTCGCCGCGTGCCGCAAGGGTACCTCCAATCCGCTTCTCCTCAGCCCTTCGAGAACCTCGGAGAAAAGGGCAAATTGAAACCGAGCGTAGGATTTATCCGTGCAGTCCGCGTTTGCAAAATGGGTGAACACCCCTTCAACCTCCAAGCCTGGAAGCAACGCGATCTTCAGGATAGTCTCCACGGCCCTGTTCTTTCCGTTCCTATCCCGGGAGGCTGCCACAAGTTCGTCGCAGACGATGCCAAGCCGCCCCATGCCGGTGTCAATCTTTACATGGACCTTCACTGCGGATCGCCTCCGAACAGCCTCCTCGGACAAAATCCGGGCCGTCTCCAAGGTGGTGACCGCGGTCCGTATGTCATTCTTCACCAGATACTCTACATGCTCCGGCAAAGTATAACCGAGGATGAGGATAGGCGCGCCAATCCCGGCTTCTCGCAGCCTTACCGCTTCTGATAGTCTCGCTACAGCCAGATAATCGGCACCAAGTTCCAAGGTGGTTCGGGAAACTTCCACAGCCCCATGCCCATAGGCGTCAGCCTTGACCACCACCATCATTCTTGCCCGGGGGGAGGCCACCCGCCTCAATTCCCGATAATTGTGGGCCAGGGCTTTCAGGTCGATTTCGGCCCTCGTGAGAGGATCAAGGATTCCTGTTTCCCGGGACGCCATCTTATTTGGTGCCCTTCCCGTACGCTGTCGTATATTCTTTGAAAAGATCCATAAGTTTCCTTGTGCTCGGGCCAGGCTCTCCGGTACCGATAATCTTGTCATCGACCTGAACGACGGGCACAATCTCCTTGTTTGATGCCGAGATGCACATTTCATCCACATAGGGCAATTCGGTGAGGTAAAAGTCTCTCAGCTCAACATTGAAGTTCCCCTTGACCAGGTGGTTCAGGATAGCGGTCCTGGTCACTCCAACGAGGATATCCTCGTTGGGTGTAATCAGGGTGTTCCCCCTGAAGAAATAGACGTTCGTCGTGGTTCCCTCGAGGATCCTGCCCCTATGATCGATGTAGATCGCCTCCACAGCATCCTCTTTCTTTGCCCTCATGTTCGCGATGACCGCATTCATGTAGTTGATGCTCTTCGCCGCGGGGATGTACCTCTCAACATCCACCGTGATCACTTTTGCTCCTTTGGTATACCACCATTGGGGGAGCTCGTGTTTGTGCGTTACGTAGACGATCAATTTGCCCTTACCTTCCGGGCAGACACCATCGGAACTGACTCCTCCGGTGAAGACGATGCGAATGTTGGCCTCGGCCAGCTCCGGGTTCCTCGCCATGGTCTCTTCGACGATCCTGCAGATCTCCTCATTTGTGTAAGGAATCTCGAGCCCTATATACTTGGCGGAATTGAGGAGCCTCCCCACGTGTTCCTTTAGATAGAATGGTCTTCTATTGTATGTCCGCATGAAATCAAAAACACCGTAGCCGCGTAACACCGCAATGTCCTTCGCCGAGACAAACGCCTTGTCGTCGGTCACAAACTCTCCATCAAGCCAGTACGTTTCCATTTTTCACTCCATTTATTGTGAATTAAATCTCTCTCGCAGAGAGATGATGTCCTCGCGCTTCCGCCTCGCCGTAAGCCGTGCTTCCTCAAGGGTCACCTTTTTGAACCGTATGGTGTTGCCGGGCATATACTGTGCCAGGAGATCAACATCAGCGCTTATCACGGCGAATATTCTCGGATACCCGCCCACGGTCTGACGGTGTTTGAGCAGGATGATAGGCCCCCCTGGGGTCAGCTGCACCGTTCCGCTCGTGACGGGCTGCGAAATCATGTTTCCGAGATTCACCGTGAGCACCACGGAAGATTCGATCCGCATTCCCATGTCACTGGTATCGCGGCCCACTTTCCAGTCAGCTCCAAAGAAATCTCCCGGATTTTCGAGGTACCCGTGCTCCGGTCCCTCTACCACCCTGATGTATTTCTCTTTGTCCGGCCACGAAGACCCATGCAGGACATCTGACAGTCTTCTCGAACCCATCTCTGCCGGAACAACGCCGGGACCGGCGGGACGGAAACAGAGATAGGATCGAAGACCGGACCTTCGCGCCCCGAAGGAAATCTCCGTGCCCGTCCTGGCAAAACAGACAACACCGTGCTCCACCTCTGCGGCATGACCGTCTATCGTTGTCTTCGCGTTTCGTAAAGGTGCGCCGGTCAGAACAAAGTACAGGTCCGCCTTCACAGCAAGGACAGGGGGAATGATCATCTCCAAAGCCGGCGCATCAGCTTCGTTGCCAAGAAGAGCGTTGCCGCAGTCAAAGGCAAACTGGTCCATAACGCCTCCTGGTGTCACGCCCACATCCTGCGAGCCGTACACCGGCAACGATACCTCTTTATAGAGGCCTTTTCGCCTTTCCTGGAAGGATTCAGCAGACCCCACTACTCTCCATCAGCCTCCTTGAAAATCCGGGAAAGCTCTTTCACAAGCTCAAGCGCTATAGCCGAATCGGAATGGACACAAATAGTCTCACACTCTATGGGGACCTCCATGAGGACAACACCACCGTGCGCATCCTCAACATGGCCGGTGACGATCCCCTTCTTTACGATTTTCACTGCATGGCTTACTGCCTCGGCGCAGTCCGTTATGGAGGCATAGTTCTTCTTCCGGCTGACCAGAGTCAGTTGCTTCTTCGCGGGGTCGTAGGCGTACCTTCTTTCGGCAAAAGCCTCTTTGATGACCTTTATCCCTGCCTGTTTCGCTTCAGAAGCAAGTTCGGAGTCGAAAGGCGTCACAACCTCGTTCATGCCCCGTCGCTTCATCCAGTCCACCAGGACTGCAGCCAGTCTCCTGTCCACGTTAGCATCATTGTAAAGAGCGCCGTGGAATTTCACGGTCTTCACGTGGGGCATCATGCCCCGCTGCTCATCCAGTGACCGGACGAGGTCCTCATCGGACAGCATCATGGTGATCCGTCCGAAGTTCTCCCTGTCCGGATATGACAGATGGGCTGCCACTTTGACCCCCCGTTCCTCGGCTCTTTTCATAAAGGCCTTGACCGATTCTGCGTCTCCGGCATGGCCGCCGCAGGCTATGTTTGCCATACCGATGGACTCCATGAGCAGAATATCAACGGGATGATCCGTGCCCCGCTCGCCTATGTCGCAATTGATCGTTATCATAAATGACTTACCTCTTTCATGGTCAATAAGTCTCCGGGTTTTACCTGTTTGAGAAGTTCCGGGTCGGTCCTGCCGAGCAGGTTCCAGCCGCCGGGTGATTGTTCGGGATAGACACCGGTCTGGGCGCCGCCTATACCGACCGAGCCCGCAGGAACCGCCGTTCTTGGATTATCGAGCCGGGCAGTAACAAGGTCCTTATCGAGACCGATCAGATAAGGGAAATAGGGCCTGAACCCCACCATGGCAACCCGGTACTCTACAGCGGTGTGCTTCCGGATAACCTCCTCCACCGTAAGGTTATGGATGTCCGCAATCCTCTGCAGATCCTCGCCGTCATATACCACAGGAAGCACCACCTTCTTCCCGGCTCCGTCGAGCCTCATCCCGGACGCCTCAACGTTAGATGCGATCAGGTCTTCTATCCTGCGAATCATAACATCGACATGGGACTCTGCAGGATCAAAGTAGACAGCGAGGTCCGTGTAGGAAGGCACAACATCACGCAGAAGCAGCTCGGAGGCGAGCAGGCTGCCTTTTAGCAGCCCGTAAAGAGAGAGCACTCTGCTGTTGATCCCGGCATCTATGACATCACCGAAGGACCAGCAGATGCAGTCGTCGCCTATGAAATACCGCTTGGCCTCGGCAATATTCGTGGGTGCGTGTTCAGGCATGGCTCATAAAACTCTTCTCAACCCGCCGGTCTTCCGTCATGCCTTTCCTCGAACAGCCGCAATATGATACATCGTGGCATACATACCGTCTTCCCATGACCTGGGAAGGTTATCCACGGTCGCCTGGCGTTTCGCCGTCATGCCATCCACAGCGCCCGCCTTCACGATCTCCTCAAGCAGAAAGGAAAATGTGGAAGGGTCGGGCATAAAGTTTTCCTTGCAGAGCACAGAGATCAGGGCAGCAAGGGCATAGCCCGCCCAGTTGCTCACGCCCGCGCAGATGCATAGGTCCGAAGAGATAATGCAACTGTAGGCCCGATGAGGGGCTATGTATCGGTCCACAGCCTCACTGACGTTCCCCATGCCCAGTTCGTTGCCACCGTCGCCTATCCCGACCGTCACTATCCCGTAAGACGCACACTTGATGAAGATGTCATCGAGAGACGCCACATAATCTGAGATGACCAGCCCTCTGAAGTTGTGGTGGCACCCATCCGCGGCCACACCCGGTCTTTCGAGCGCAACGCAATGGGTCGTATTGTCAGTGATTATGGCTGTATGGTCGATGGGGTCATCCTTCGAAAAGGTCATGAGATCGGCCTGGCAACCAATAGCGTCAAGGCCTGCCCTCAAGATCGTCTCTGCGTGCTTGTCGGACAAAATGGTAACCTTCTTTCCTGCCTGCGTCAAGGCATGAGCGAGGACAGTGCTGCCCAGAGGGCCATCCGTTTCAATGCTGCCCGCCGAGAGAATGTAATATCCCGTACTGATAAATATGTGCTCACCCCCCGAAAGTGAAAGAGCAACAGGGAAGAGATCGCCAACTCTGGCCCACCTGGCGAGCCCCCTGCCTCCGGGATCCTGTTGAATGAACAGTTCAATCGACCGTGATAACTGAGCAACAGAAGACGTATTGAATTCAAATCTTGTATTCATAGTTTTTTCTGTCTCCTACAAACATATGCCCCGGAGAGTGAGTAATCATAAGGGGCGGTCTGGCTACCATGGCAGCCATCTGGGGCGTCACGCCACAGGCCCAGAAAACCGGAATCTCTCCATCCTTGATTGTGACCCTGTCTCCCCAGTCCGGGGAATTGATCTCCTTTATCCCGATCTGTGCCGGCGACCCCAGATGCACCGGGGCTCCATGCACGGCAGGAAATTCTCTCGTCACTACCACGGCCTTCATGGCATCTTTCGGCATAAAAGGACGCATGCTCACCACCATCGGGGTGTCGGCAAACCTGCCTGCACTGCTGCAGATGATGTTTGTCGCGTACATGGGCACGTTCTTCCCTTCCGAGATATGACGCACCTCCAAATCGGCTTCGAGGAGGGCCTGCTCAAAGCTGAAGCTACAGCCCAAAAGAAAGAAAACAAAATCTTCCCTCCACAAAGGCGATATATCCGCTATTTCCTCCTTCATTACGCCATGTTCGTAAACACGGTAGCGGGGCAGATCCGTCCTTATATCCGCGCCATCGGCGAGAAAGCGGGTAAGAGGGCTTCCCTCTTCGCCCACTTCGAGGACAGGACAGGGTTTTGGATTCCTCTGGGCAAATACAAGAAAGTCCCAGGCCCATTCCTTGCTGAGGATCACCAGATTCGCCTGGACAAACCCATAGGCCAGACCGGAAGTCTGGGTGGTCCATGTCCCTTCCCTGCACGCTTTTCTCACTTCCTTACCAGTATCAAACATACTCGATCACCTTCTTGAGCGCTTATGCCTTTAAGGGGGCCGCAACAGCATCTCTCGGCCTGCCGACCCTCCCCTACCTCATCTTGTCCCTATCCGGCGCCAAACCATACAAGATTCGCGCGCCGGATAGCCAAAAGGCAGAGGGGAGACCCGGATCAAATTCCGAGAATCCCCTCCTCGATTCAGTCCGTATCAACTACGCCGAAGACGCCGGAACCTGACGGCGAACCAGATCCTAAAACTTCAGTGCCGCATCAAGATCCGCCTCAGGCACATCAAACATCAGTCCCGAAGGAGGAAGCG
>CAYOYU010000020.1:0-33128 GCA_964408265.1 uncultured Syntrophorhabdaceae bacterium | reverse complement strand
CTGACCGTCTTCACCGCCATGCAGGTGTTTCTGGGCGACGTGCTGACCGGTCGCGACAAGACGATCACGCAGCTCTCGTCGCAGCGCGAACAGCTGACGAAGCAGCTCGCCGAGGCAGCGGGAATCGATCCTTATGAATTCCGCCTCAGAAATGCCAACGAACCCGGAGAGTTGACACCCCAGAACTTCAAGATTACGAGCTGCGGCTTGAAAGAATGCATGGAAGAGGTGAAGAGCCGCCTTGGATGGGAAGGCAAACGCCACCAGAAAGAGGGCAGAGGGTTTGGTATGGCCTCCCTCGTCCATGTGGGCGGAGGCGCCCGCGTCTACAAGTCCGACGGCTGCGGCACCATCATCAAGGTGGACGATTTCGGGAAGATCGTAGTTATCACGGGTTCTTCAGAGATCGGTCAGGGTTCGGAAACCATCATTTCCCAGATTGTCTCGGAGGTCCTGGGCGGTATCCCCATGGATGACATCAGCATCGTCAACAACGATACCGACGTCTGTCCGTGGGACGTGGGCGTGCATGCAAGCAGGACCACCTTCATCGCAGGCAACTCAGCCCTTGGTGCGGCAAAGAAGATCAGGGAACAGATATTCGAGATCGCCGGACCGGCCCTCGGTGAAGACCCGGCCAATCTGGAAATGGAAAAGGGCGTCATATTCTCCAAGCTCGATAAAGAGAAGAACATGGCCCTGGGCAAGATCCTCAGGAAGAGCCACTATACTCCGGGCGGCAGGATGCTCACGGCGGAATATTTCTACGATCCGCCGAATGAGAACTTCGACCGCGATTTCAAGGGCAACCTCTCCGTCTCCTACGCCTACGGCGCACACGGCGTTGAGGTGGAAGTGGACAAAGAGACAGGCCAGGTAAAGATCATCAACTATATTGCCGCACACGATGTGGGCAAGGCCTTGAACCCCATGCTCCTGGAAGGGCAGATATCCGGCGGAGGCGTCATGGGCCTGGGCTATGCCATGAGCGAGAATATGGTCTACAAAGAGGGCAGGCTGATGAACGCCAACTTCCTCGACTACAAGCTCCTCACAGCGAAGGATGTGCCCAAGATGGAGGCGGTCATCGTGGAGACCGATGAAAAGGACGGTCCTTACGGGGCGAAGGGAATCGGAGAACCGGGACTGGTGCCTACGGCCCCGGCGATCGCGAACGCCATCTACGACGCCGTAGGGGTGAGGATAAAGGATCTGCCGATTACACCGGAGAAGGTCCTGGCGGCGCTGAAGGCCAAGGGTTGACCGGTCGCAGCGGGGGGCGGCGCGTGATGCGAGCATCTGCTTCGTTGCGCGTCGCGCTGCGGGACTGCGACGTACGTAAAGAGTACGCCTTCGTTCCTCGCGCTTGCGCGCCTCGCATCTGCATCGCCTGACCCGCCGCCCGGAAAGGCAGGAGCTAAGCCCGGCCCTCGCGTTCCCCGCATCTGAAGCTCTTTACCGACGGCGAGGGTATAGCAGGCGGCTATGTCGAAGCAAAAACTGCCGCGAGAGGCCGAATAGGGGCGACCCCCTCTTACGAGAGGACGGGCGTTAGCCCCAGTAAATGGAGGGAAACATGTCGGAAAAGAACTACAGGCTGGGTTGTGATATCGGGGGGACCTTTACCGACTTCGTCCTCTTGAACGATAAAACAGGGGAGATTTGGACGAGCAAATGCCTCACCACTCCGAAGGACCCCTCGGACGCAGTGGAGCAGGGCATCCGCGCCCTGGAGGTCGCGACGCCGGGGTTTGTCCCCGAGATGCACGAACTCATCCACGGCACAACGCTGGTGATCAATTCCATCATCGAGCGGAAGGGGGCCAGAACGGCCCTGATCACCACAAAGGGCTTCAGGGACGTGCTGGAGATCGGTCGCGAGATGCGTTACGCCCCCTATGATATCTTCGCCGAATTCCCCAAGCCCCTCATCCCGAGGCGGTACCGCTTCGAGGTGGATGAGCGGGTGAGAAGCGACGGGACCGTGCTCAAGGCACTGGACCGCAAAGAGGCGGCAAAGGTGGTAAAAGCCGTGGCCAAGGCAGGCGCCGAATCCGTGGCCATCTGCCTGCTCAACTCCTTTGAGAACCCCTCCCACGAGCTCATGTTGAAGGAACTCGTGGAAAAGGAGATGCCCGGTGTTCCCATCTCCATCTCATACTACGTGCTGCCCCAGATCAAGGAATACGAGCGGACCAGCACCACCGTAACCAACGCCTACGTAAAGCCCCTTACCGGCAAGTACCTGTCGAAGCTCGCGGGGAGGCTCACATCCATAGGGTTCAAGGGGAAACTCTTCATCATGCTTTCAAGCGGCGGCGTCACCTCCGTGGAGACTGCGGCGGAATTTCCTGTGAGGATCATCGAGTCCGGCCCGACTGCAGCGGTCATCGCCGGGCAGTACTACGGAAAGCATTTCAACATCCCCGAGATGTTCTGCTTTGACATGGGCGGCACCACGGCGAAATCCTGCCTCATACAGAAGGGTGTTGCCGGTGTCGTGCCCACCTTCGAAGTGGGCAGGGTGCAGCGGTTCATGAAAGGAAGCGGCCTCACCATCCAGGTCCCTGTTGTGGACCTCATGGAGATCGGTGCCGGCGGCGGCAGCATCGCCAAGGTGTCCAAGATGGGGACTCTCCAGGTTGGCCCGGAGAGCTCTTCCGCCGACCCGGGGCCCATCTGCTACGGCAGGGGAGGCAAGAACCCCTGCGTCACCGACGCGGACCTCCTGCTGGGATACCTGGACGAGAATTATTTCCTCGGCGGAGAAATGAAGCTGGACAAGAAAGCGGCAAAGAAAGGCGTCGAGGAGAAGATCGCGAAACCCCTTGGGGTTACATACATACAGGCCATCTGGGGCATCCATGACCTCATCAACGAGACCATGGCAGCCGCTGCCAAGACCCATATCGCGGAAAAGGGCGGAAACCCGAAGATCGTCACCATCTCTGCCTTCGGCGGTGCGGGACCGGTCCATGCCTACGGCCTGGCCAAAAAGCTCGGCGCCCCGAGGATGCTCATTCCTCCCAACGCCGGTGTCGGTTCGGCCTTAGGGTTCTTCACGGCGCCCCGCGCCTTCGATGTGCTGCGAAGCCACAAGGTCTCCCTGGGCGACTCCAATTTCAAAGACATTGAGAAGATCTTCAAGGGCCTCGAAGGTGAGTCCGGCAAGACCCTGAAGAAGGATACCACGGGCGACACCGTCCGGTTCGAAAGGTCTGTGGACATGCGGTTTGTGGGGCAGGGCGCGGAGACGAACGTCCCCATTGCGGCCAAGGATTTTTCGAAATTGAAGAAAGAGGAGGTCCGCGCGCTTTTCGACGAAGTCTACAAGAAGCTCTACGGCAGGACCTATCCCGACTCGGAAGTGGAATTCATCAACTTCAAGGTCAGGGCGAGCCTCCCGGAGAAGCTGCTGCAGCTCCCGAAACTGACGAAGAAGAAAGGGCAGAAGTTGGAGCAGGCAATCAAGGGACAGCGGAAAGCTTACTCGGCCATCGCCGGAGACTTCATCCCCTACACCGTCTATGACCGGTACAAACTTTTCCCTGAGGCGACCTTCCGGGGTCCTGCCATTATCGAAGAGAGGGAATCGACCCTCATAGTCGGAGAGGATACGACAATCCGGGCCGACGGCTTCGGCTTCCTCTGGGTAGATTTTGACGAGGTGCGCTCATGAAAAAATTTGATCCCATTACCCTTGAAATCCTCTGGCGCAGGCTCATTTCCGTGGTGGACGAGGCAGACGGGACAGTGGCCCGTACGGCATTCTCCAGCCTTCTCCGCGATGCCCATGACTATACCTGCATGTTTACCGACAGGAAAGGGCGCGAACTGGCCCAGGGTTCCTTTGCCACACCGGGCCAGTCGGGAGCCATGGCCTTAGGGATAAAGAACCTCGTCAACAGCCTCCCCCTCGAGACATACCAGCCGGGGGACATCTTCATCACCAACGACCCCTGGGCCCTTGCAGGCCACCTGAACGACGTCTGCGTCATGAGCCCCATTTTCTACAAGGAGAAGGTGGTGGCCTTTACGGCATGCGTCTTCCACCATTCCGACATAGGAGGCCGCGTCTCCTCGGACAACCATGAAGTCTTCGAGGAGGGGCTCTTCATCCCCCTCGTCAAGCTCTACGACAAGGGCGTCCTCAACGAGTCCGTGATGGAGATGATCCGCTGGAACGTCCGGACTCCGGAGGAAGTGGTAGGGGACATCAGGTCCCAGATTGCGGCGAACCACGTCTGCGCAGAGAAGATCCGGCAGATGCTCAAAGACAATGACCTGGAGAACTTAGATGACCTTGCCGACCAGATCATCGGCAGGACTGAGAAGAGCATGCGGGAGGAGATCGAGAAGATCCCCGACGGCGTCTACAGGGCCGAAGGCATCATAGAGCAGACGAAAGGCAAGGGAGACGTGCTCATCAAGGCCAAAGTCGAGGTGAAGGGAAGCGACATATTCGTTGACCTCGACGGCACATCGGGCCAGGTGGACTGGGGCGGCAACGTGGTCTTCAATTTCACCTATGCCTATGTCTTCATGGCAATGAAAAGCATGTTCGGGCCCGACATACCCAACAACGACGGATGCGCGGCGCCGATCCACCTGAAAGCGCCTGCAGGGACGGTGGTGAACTGCAAGTTCCCTGCTGCAGTGGCGGCACGCCTCGTCATCGGCCACTTTCTCACGGAGATCATCTACCGCGCCCTGGCCACGGCCCTGCCGAAAAAGGTCATTGCCGCAAGCGGCGGGACACCGGCGGTAATGAACGTCTTCTACGGCCGCAGGAACGACGGTAAACCCTGGCACTCGGTGGTGATCAGGGGCGGCGGCATGGGGGCAGGCGCCCTCAACGACGGCAACTACGTCTATATCTTCCCTGCCAACGGCGCCGGCACTCCCGTGGAGATATTCGAAAGCGATACGCCCCTCATCGTGGAGAAGCGGGAACTTCTGCCTGATTCCGGCGGCGCCGGCAAGATGAAGGGCGGCCTCGGAAAGAGAATAGTCTTCAAGATTCCCGACGACAAGTATGCACCCCTGCCGCCGGTGAATCTCGGTATGCAGGCGGGACGGTTCGTCTATGCACCGGAGGGCCTCTTCGGGGGCAGACCGGGATCAAAGGCCCATTTCCTCGTGAACGGCGTGCCGGGCAACCCCTATGGCCTGACCCAGTTGAAGCCCGGTGATGTGGTGACCATCGACGCTCCCGGCGGGGGCGGATACGGAGACCCCATGGACCGGGAGCTGGAAATGATAGAGGAAGACGTGGCCGACGGGTACGTGACGATTGAGAAGGCCAGCGAGGAATATGGTGTCGTCATCGACCCGGCAACGCTGAAAGTCGATGCAGGTGCCACGAAGAAGTTGAGGAGCAAAGCATCCAAGGCGGGCAAGGGGCGGGCAAAGAAGTAGCCTGCGTTGCCGCAGGAAATGCTGAAAGATAGTCTATAGGCAGTCAATCAGGGGGGGTCAAATCCCCCCTTTCCTTTTGTACTCCCCGGGGTGCCGATACCGCAGCAATCTGTCAGGACCGTCTTGACTCCTTCTCCAACCGTACCTATCCATATACTGAGCCGGAGACGGCGGTTCCTGAAGCGACGGGGTTTGCGCGCAAAGAAGTATTCATATTCTCTCTGGGGGTGTACGCATGAAATGGCTCGACGGGTATAAAGACTACGCCTATGCCTTGATGAGAATCACGGCGGGGTTCATGTTTTCATTCCACGGTGCCCAGAAGATCTTAGGGCTCTTTACCCAGTTCCAGCCGGCCGTGGGATCTCAGCTCTGGATCGGCGGAATCATCGAACTCGCCGGAGGTCTGGCCATAATGCTGGGGCTTCGGACGCGACTGGCAGCGTTTATCTGCAGCGGCCAGATGGCGGTGGCCTATTTCCAGTTCCACTGGAAATTCCAGCTCGGGCAGATGCTCTTTCCAACCCTGAATAAGGGCGAATTAGCGGTCCTCTACTGCTTCGTCTTTCTCTTCATCGCCTGCCGGGGCGGAGTGAAATGGAGCATAGACAAGTAGATTGGTCGCCCTCCGGGCAACACCCTACCAGGCCAAGTCTCATTTCTGCTGGTTCATGGCGCGCAGGCGCCGGCCTTCTATTCTGGCGATCTCGCCCATGAGCACGTAGCCCAGGCGGGGCTGCTTCTCCATGAGGGCAATGAGTGCACCGTTATCCAGCTCGATCAGATCGGTTTCCTGGAGGATAACCACATCTGCACCGGCTGAAAGGCCATCAAGGAATTCGAGTTCACCCACCAGGGACTGCTGGGGCAGGGCGGCAACGAGTTTGCCGTTTACCCTGACCTCGGCCATCCCTTCGAGAATGATGAACATTTTGCCCGTCGGTTTTCCCTGCTCGATGATGCGCTCGCCTTCCTTGCAGCGGCGCAGGGTTGCCGTCGATCTTAGCGCAGCCTTCTCCTTTGTGGTGAGCCCGGCAAAGATCTTGGCCTGGTCCATGGCCTTGGACAGCGAGGTTTCCTTGGGGCTGTCTGCGCCGTAGGAATTTGCCGCAAACCCTGCCAGCAGCATCACCACGAGAGCCGCCAGAAGTACAGGCCTTGCCATTCTGTAATTCATAAGTCTATCTCCTTTCGAATCCACTTCGGCTGCCCTTTCGTTGCACCGGGCCGCCCGGATGGTAAATTAAAGCGCTACCGTCAGTCCGCGGCTTTGCAGGTACTCCTTGACTTGTTTTACGGTGAAGGTGCGGAAATGAAAGACCGAGGCAGCCAGGAGAACTGATGCCTTCCCCTTGATGACGGCGTCGTAGAAGTGTTCCAGGGTTCCTGCCCCACCTGAAGCGACTACGGGAAGGGTGACGGCATCGGCAATAGCCCTGGTGAACTCCAGATCGTACCCTGCAAGTGTCCCGTCGCCATCCATGCTGGTGGGCAGGATTACCCCGGCCCCCAGGGACTGGCACTGTCTGGCCCACTCCACGGCGTCTTTGCCCACCGGCGTCGTCCCGCCGGAGACAACGAGTTCGAACCCCGAGGCCATGGCCTTGTTTCTCCTGGCGTCGACGGCTACGGTTATCCGTTCGGACCCGAACTTTTCGGCCGCTGCCTTGACCAGTTCGGGATTCTTGACTGCGGCGCTGTTCATGGAGACCTTGTCCGCCCCCGCCTCGAGCACCGCCTCGATGTCAGTGAGACTCCCTATCCCTCCACCCACGGTGAGGGGGATGTCGATAACGGCCGAGACGCTCTTCACCCATTGGAGCCGCGTCTTCCGGTTCTCCACGGTTGCCGCTATATCGAGCATGGCAAGCTCGTCAGCCCCTTCGGACTGGTAAAAGCGGGCATTTTCCACGGGGTCTCCCGCGTCCCTGATATCCACAAAATGAATCCCTTTGACGACCCTCCCCTCTTTCATATCGAGGCAAGGCATGATCTTTATCAGTTCCATGGCCCCTCCCTGTAGATTAGTCGGTCTCGCCGATTCGGTTTCTTCCAGTATTGCACGATGGGGGATTGAAATCAACGCTACGTTACAGCTCCGCGAGGCGTGCCGTGGGATCGCTTTTCTATGCTATGCCGCCGCCGGTGTAATCCCCGGGCAGGGCCCTCAGCCGTGACAGGAACTGGTTGTAGGTTCTGAAGAGACCGGGGATGTCGCGAAGGGGATACTTTGAGAGGAGCTTGAGCTGGTTCTTCATCGAGCGGGATTGACGGTATAACGTGGCAAGCTCCCCGAAGAACTCATTGAGGGGGAGCCGGGTGGGAAGGATTGTGTGGAAGAAGTCGAAGTGGTCGTAGTTTGTCGTGATGAGATCACCTTTGACCTCTTCGTAGAGGTCCGTTCCGGGCAGCGGCGTGAGCACGGAAAAGCCGATGAAGTCGAGCTCCAGGCTCAAGCAGTAGTCACGGAGTTCCGTAAAATCCTGTTTCGTGAAATCGGGCCTGATGATGAAGGTGGGGAAGATAGCTATCCCAAGGTCCTTGAGGATCCTCACGGCCTCCCCGTTATGCTCCGCCTTCGACCCCTTGCGTATCATCTTCAGGTCGCTGTCCCTGAAGAATTCGAGGCCCACGAAGACGCGCTCCAGCCCCACCCGCTTCCATTTCGCCAGGAGTTCCGGGTGTTTGGCTATGGTGTCGCTCCGTCCGTAGAGGAAGAAGCGTTTCTTTATCCCCGCCTTCTCGATCTCATCTGCCAGGGCATCCATACGGGGTGTGTCAAGGAGCGACTCGTCATCGGCGAAGAAGATGTATTTCTCCTTTATGGTGGCCAGTTCTTCCACGATACGCTCGGGTCTTCTCGTTACGTAGCGGCCGCCGGTCAGCTTCCAGAGCGCGCAGAACTTGCACCTGAAAAGGCAGCCCTTGGAGGTGCGGATCGAGGCGAGAGGCCGCATCCAATCGGTGGAATAGGCGCCCCGGTATTCTGCGGTTAAGTCTCTTCTCGGGAAAGGCAGCGCGTCGAGGTCGATCTCCTCACCGCTCCTGTCGATGAGGATCGTCTCTTTTCCAATGGGTCGTGCCCCGGGAATGCCGGCGGGGCCGCCATTTCCCTCAAGAGACTTCAGGATTTCGGCGAAGGCCTGGACACCCTCTCCTGCAACGACGACGTTTATAAAGGGGGTTGCGAAGTCTTCGGGGCTCACCGTGGCATGGTGGCCCCCTGCGATCGTCACAATCTTAGGGTCAAAGGTCCTGACCTCCTCGAAGAGTTTTTTCACCCTGTTTACATGGACCGTGTAGGCAGTGATGCCGACCACCCGGGGACGGAAGCCTTGAAGCACCCCATGGAGGTCCTCATCGAGACGCATGTCGAGGATACGCACGTCATGGTGCGAGCCGCAGCCGGCGGCAAGGTACTCCAGGGCGAGAGGTTCGAACATGGAGAGGGCCTCCCTGCCCAGTGCATTGTCAATGGCTTGAGGCTGAATGAGAAGTATCTTCATTATTGACCTCTGAAGGACCTTGCAGGGAGATGCCCTCAAGGCATTGTTGTGTCATCAGATAAAGAAAAGCCGCGATCTCTTCGACGCTCGTGCCGGGCGTCCGGAAGAGGCCGATAAGGGCCCCGACGTAAAGGGAGAAGAGGGATGCCGAGGCAACAAAGGGGTCCGTGTCGGGACGCAGCACACCGGCTGCTTTCTGCTCCTCGATCATCGTGGAGAGCAGGCGGATGCACTCGTCGGACTGTTTTGACATGCCAGGAGTCTCGCCTGCCGGCTGAAATATGGTATGGCTGATGAGTGCCCTGTAGAGGTTTCTGTTCCGGTCGTAGGCCCACAACATGCCGGTCCAGAGGTGCATCACCCTCGCGAGAAACCCGGCGCCTTCAGGCATGGAGCCGACAAGGGCCGAAAAGCTTCGATCGATGTCATCCACGAGGGCTTCTTCGAGCAGGGCCGTCTTGGTCTTGAAGTGGACGATGACTGAAGCGGGGGATGCCCCGGCCTTCGCCGCGATGTCCCTGAGCGTAGACTCCTCCATACCTTTTTCTGCGAAGAGGGCCTTTGCCGCCTCCAAAATGAGGCGCCTGGTTTCGTTCTTCGATGATTCACGTCTGTTCATCCTGTTGCCCTAGTTTCATAGTTAATCATGTTCGTTAAGTAAACATGTTTAACATATATTTCACACCGGAGTCAAGAAAAGAAGAGGGAAAGTGGCTTTGTATACACTGCCGAACCAGTTTCGGCACATCCGCAGAATAGCGGCAAAGGCAATACTGGCAACGATTTGCAGGGTATCTAACTCTTGACGCGAAAATCGGAAAGATTGGATAAAAATGGCCGGATGAGAGGACTTCGAGATCCTCTTTGCGGATTAGAGGTCCGCGGTGCAGGCTGGCTTTCTACCTGTACCCTGACCTGCGGTACACGGGTCTGGAGACAGGCTCCATGGTCCTAGTGTCGAAGGTCTTTCCCACGTTTTCAGGGTCGAGGAACCTGCAGCGCCTTGCCTTTACATACTCGTTGGCGCCCTTAGCGGTGTAGAAGCTCAAGAAGAGTTCCTCCTTTGCCCTGGTGACTGCCACGTAAAAGAGCCTCTTCTCCTCCTCCAGGTCGGCCGCATCGTCGACGGACCTGTTCGACGGGAAGATGCCGTCCACAAGCCCGATAATGAAGACCTTGCCCCATTCGAGCCCCTTTGCCGAGTGGACCGTGGAGAGGGTGAGGTACTCGAAATCATCATCATTTGCATCCTTGTCAGGGTCGACAGCCACATCGGCAAGAAAGTCCTTCAGGGTGCGGTACCTCTGGGCCATCTGCCCCAGCATGAAGAGTTCCTTTACCCTCGACGGTTCCTTCTTGTATTTCAGCCTCATTATGGGTTCGTAATGCCCCATGACGAGTTCCACCTGCCGGGCCGGGAGTATGGAGGGAGCACAAAGGTCCCCGAGAAGCTTCTTCAGGGAGACGAACACCTCCGAGTTCTTCTGGCCGCTGCAGAAGGGCGTGAAGACTTTGTCGATAATATCGGCCAGGCTGTGGTAATGGACGATGAGCTGAAGCAGCCTTTCCACAGTCCTGGCGCCGATACCGGGCAGGAGCATGAGGACCCGGTGCCATGCCAGCTCATCGGCAGGGTTGGCCACGAGCCGCAGATAGGAGACCACATCGCGCACATTGGCCATCTCGTAAAATTTGCGCCCCCCGAAGAGCTTGAACCGTACCCCCTCCCGTATCAGTTCGGTCTGGAGGGGCATGGAGGTGAAGGCAGTCCGGAAGAGCACCGCCATATCCCGCAAGGCAATGCCTCTCCCCTTCATGGCCTGAACCTTGCGCGCAAGCCAGGCAGCCTCCTCGTAGACGTCGTCAAAGCATGTGAGCATTGGTTGCTGGCCCACGGCGCCCGTTGCCGACACCAGCCGTTTCTCGAATTTGTGGGACATGTTGTTCAGGACCGCATTGCCCACATCGAGGATGGACTGGGTGCTGCGGTAGTTTTCCTGGAGCTTGATGACCTTGCAGCCCTCGAACTCATTGGGGAAGCGAAGGATATTCAGGTGGTTGGCACCCCTGAAGCCATAGATGCTCTGTGCATCGTCCCCGACGACCATCACGTTGCCGTGCTTCATGGCGAGAAGCCGGACGATATCCGCCTGGACGCCGTTGGTGTCCTGGAATTCGTCGACCATGATATACCGGTACCTCGATGAGAGCCGCTCCCGTATCTCATCTATGCCGAGGACGACCCTGAGAAAGACCAGGAGGTCGTCGTAATCGACGCAGTTGTTCCTGAGCTTATACTCGGCATACTCCTTCTGTACGGTCTTGATCTCCCCGAGCCGGTCCTCGTAATCCACGTAGGTCGCAAGGACCGCGTCGTCAACCGCCATCCCTTTATTGATGCAGAGACTGAAGACGTTCTTCAGCTCGTTCTTCTTGGGGAACTCCTTGTCCTGGTCGTATCCCATCTTGTTGCAGCAGCGCCGGATCGCCTCCTCTGCGTCGCCCTCATCATATATGGTAAAGGAGTTGGACAAGCCGAGATTCTTGCTGTAGACCCTCAAGGTCTTGCTCGCAAAGGAGTGAAAGGTGCCGCCGTCAATCTTCAAGCACCGGGGATCGTTCCGCGATGCCCGCTCGATCATCTCCTGGGCGCTTCGGCGGGTGAAGGTGAGGAGCAGGATCGATTCGGGGTCGATCTCCTGCTGAACAAGGTAGAGGGAGCGGTATTCTATAACCCTCGTCTTGCCGCTTCCTGCGCCTGCGATGACGAGGACAGGGCCTTCCGTGGTGGTGACCGCCTCATACTGGGAGGCGTTGAGCTGCGATTTGAGGTCCTGGATGATATGGGTTCTGCCTTCTGCCAAATGTTCCTCCGGGGATGCTTTTGCATTGGTCCTGCTGAAGTCGATATTAAAGTACAAAAGAGGGCCTTTGTCCAGACTTGCTATTGTAAGGGGCTAACGTCGCCCCCTCACCCGGCCAAGCCGTGCGAGCCTCCCCCTCTCGCGACAGAAGTCGCTGAACTGAAAGACCGGGGCTAACGTCGCCCCCTCACCCGGCCAAGCCGTGCGAGCCTCCCGCACCCACCATCCTTGGATGGCGGGTACCCGGCGACACCTGTCTGCCGAACAGGCAGGGAAGTCGCTAAAGATACTCAACTTCAAACCTTCTCACCCTGGCGGGCGCAGCCACCTTCTTACCTTCTGCCCTTCCGGGGCTCTCGCCTGCCCTCGGACGCGGGGGCCTGGCCCCTCTTTCTTTCCTTTTTTTCAGGGAACGTTTTGTTTGTTTCGTGGTATGCGGGATGCTATTGGTTAGGAAAAGTTACTATCAGGACCCCGGGCAGCTTCGTATGTGCGCGATTTCACTTGACTTTTTGACGACCTTACAGCGATAAATATAAGGGTTCCTCAGGAACCGCGCAATACCCGATGAAACAATTTCTGCAACTTTGTCGTACTACACACATAACATCCCAACAGAGGAAGCCGGTGGTTCATAGTCTGGGGTCTGGTCCGTTCGCGGGCAGGAACCATGCTCTTGTTGAACTCCCTGCGTTCCCACACAGGAGGTAAAGGTACATGGATTTCAAGGATGGAGTAACAAGGCGAGGTTTTCTGAAAGTCGTGACCCTGGCCGGCGCAGCAGCGTCGATGAGTGTTTTCCCCCTGCGGAACCTTTCCGCACAGGCACCCTTCGGCAAACACCCGCAGGAACAGGAACCGTATAAGATAGTGAAGCGGATCCCCCAGGTCTGTGCCCGCGCCTGCGAGGCCGATTGTGCCTACTACGTGGTTGTAGGCGTTGACCCGGTAACGGGTATGGAAAGGGCGATCACCCTCGAGGGCAGGCCGGAGGACCCGGTGGCAAGAGGCAAATTCTGCATAAAGGGCCTTGGATTCGTAGATTCCCTCTATGATCCCGACAGGCTCCTCGTATCCCTGAAGAGAACAAACCCCAAGAAGGGCACGGATTACGATGCGGGCTGGGTCACCATCAAGACCGACGATGCAGTGAATGAGATTATTGCCAAGCTGAAGACTTTCAAGCCCGAGGAGATCCTCATGTGTTCTCCCGGAGACCCTTACACGAACAAACTCGCGCGCTCTCTGGGGACCATACGGAGCGACCAGAGGACAGAGTGTTTCGGCACTCACTACTATATCAACTGCCTCACGCTTACCAACCCCCCCAACAAGTATTACTCAAGCACCTACACACCTTCCCACCACGTGGCGGGATACGATTTCGACAAGGCGAAATACCAGGTCTGGTTCGGATTTGATTCCCTCTCCAAGTGCGGCAAGGCAGGGATGCTCAATCACTGGGCGGAAGGCAAGAAGAACGGCTGCAGGATCGTAATGTTCAACCCCCTGAGGACACCCTTGGCCGACGCCTTTGCGACGGAATATTATCCCATCAAACCGGGAACGGACCTTGCCGTGGCTCTGGCAATGGTGAACGCCATCGTGGCGGGCAAGAAGTACAACAAGGAGTTCCTGAAGACCTATAGCGACGCCCCGGCCCTGGTGGACGTAAAGACGAAGAAGACCGTGAAAGACAGCAAGGGGACCGTGATGGCCTGGTCTCTTACCCACAAAAAGGCCGAGCCCATAGACACCTGCGATGCACCTGCCCTGGAAGGCGGAGCCTTCAAGATAACCGTCGACGGTCAGCAGATAGAAGCAAAGCCTGTGCTCCAGCTTCTGAAAGAGACCACCGCGAAGTGTACCCCCGAGTGGGCTGCAAAGATCAGCGAAGTCCCTGCCAAGGCGATCGCAAAAATCGCGAAGGATTTTGCCGCGGCCGCGCCCTATGCCTTTGTCCCCACCTTCAAGCGCGACGCCGCAGGCCCGAACTATTCCAACAGTTGGCGGCTCCGTCACACCATCAGCATACTGAACACCCTTACCGGTTCCATCGACCACGAGGGCGGCGTGATCCTTCTTCACGGCGTGAAGATCCCCTGGCTGGAAGACCTGGCAAAACCGGTGAAGCCCTATCCCGAACTTCCCAAGAACCCCGTCGATTTCCGCAACCAGTTTCCCGTGTCCGACGATATCTACAGAAACAAGGATTTCTCCGCACCCGGTCACTACGGCATGGTGGGGTGGGGGCTCTACAAGACGGCCATAACAAAGGCGGTATTCTTCAGGAACCCCTACAGGGGTCTCCATTCCATGATTCAACCCCAGATGGCGGAGAACGCTCTGGAGAAGAAGGAACTCGTCGTGGACTGGAACCTTTACCTCGACGATCTGGGCTACTGGTCCGACTACGTCCTCGCAGCGCCCCATCAGTTTGAAGAGGGCAAGTTCGACATCCGCCTCTATTTCCCGAAATGGCCCTGTTACGTGGGCGGCGCGCCGGTGCAGAAGACCGCGGGAGACCAGATAGGCTGGGGCGGCCTGGCCGTCAAGATCGGTATGGGACTTGCTCCCCAGTACTGGACAACGGACGGAAGCTCGGATCCCAAGAAGCGGGTGCCCCTGAACATGAGCGATGTTGCCGTAAAGGATGCCGGTGTAGCTGCCGACACTGCCGATTTCATGAAGAAAGGCGGTTTCTGGATCGATAAGAAAGAGTATCCCAACTATAAGACGCTGGGCGAGATCGGATACGGCAGGCCGAAAGGCAGGGTGAGAATGTACATTGACGAATTCATCCCGGTCAATTTCGAGGCCCTTCCCGCCTGGGTGCCACGGTGGCACGAGGCCAAAGGCGACTACAAATTTTCCCTCCTTATCACGAGGGCGCCCTGGAACATCCATGCGGACCCCAACTTCCTCAACAACCCCGTAATCCGCAAGATCACGGAGAATACGTACATGGATTGTGTCTGGATCCACCCTGATGCAGCCAAAGAGATAGGCGTCAAAGAGGGCGACATGGTGATGCTGGAGAACAACCCGGACTACATGAAGGATCTCCCGAGGCCGGTGAAGGCAAAGGTCCATCTTACCAAGAGGATTACCCGGAAAGACTGCGTTCTTACCTTCCACGGTATGGGTCACAGAGCCAAGAATCTCAAAGTGGCGGGCAACTGGAGCTACCGTGACGGCGACCTCATCCCCCAGAAGGATCCTGCCATCGTGAAGAAGCACGACCCCACGGGTATGGGATGGGTTGAAGACGTCTTTGTCCGCATCAGAAAAGCATAGTAATGGATGAGAGGTGAGAGAGAATGAAAGAATATGCCATTTTACTCGATGACACATACTGTACCGGATGCAATACCTGCGCGTACCGGTGCATCCAGGAATTCAGATACCATAAACAGGCAGAGAAGGGCTTCTTCAGGACCTTCGTCATGACCAACGATGAAGGCCTCTACCACAAGAGGTGTATGCACTGCGCCGACGCGGCATGCGTGAAGAACTGCCCGGTGAAGGCGCTTACCAAGAGCGGGTACGGCCCGGTGCTCTACAGCGCGGAGACATGCATCGGCTGCGGAACCTGCGTGGGCGTCTGCCCCTTCGGGATACCCAAGCTCGACGAGGCCACAAAGAAGGTCGTGAAATGCAGCATGTGCGCCCACAAAACGGGCAAAGGCGCCAAGCCGTCCTGCGTCGAGGTGTGCCCCACGGGTGCGCTCCGTTTCGGCGAATACAGTGAGATGATGAAAGAGGCTACCAGCCTGGCGAAGAAGGGAAAGCTGACCATCTTCGGCCGGACAGAGGCAGGAGGAACACACCTGCTCATCCTGACCAAGGGCGATCCGTCGGCGAAAGGCTATCCGAACGTGGCAAAGGCTTCCCCTAAAGGCAAGAAGAGCGTCACGGGGGCAATCGAAATGCCCTCCATCGCAACAGCGGCTATGGTGGGCCTTGAAAAACTGATTGAGAGAAAGGAACAGGTCGCCAAGGAAAAGAAGGAATCGTAAGCAGAAACGATAGGGAGGGGCCATCCGGGTCTTACCGGCCTTGAGGGAAAGGCCCCTCTCCTTTTTCCCCGCCCGTTTTTCGTAGCATTTTTCAGAGGAGACAGGAAAGAAATGAATGATCTGCTTGCTCTTGCAACGTCAAAAACAGTTATCTACAACAGCCTTGCCAGGGCGATGAATTACCCCGATGCCTCCCTGGCCTCAGCCCTCGCTGCGGGCGCAATGGCAAAGGACCTTGGGGAGGTCCTCTCGGAAGAGGTCGGGCCGCTCCTCAAAGGTCTCTCCGTCTACAACGGGTCTGACGCGGAAGCGCTCCTGCTCGAACTGGAGAAGGACGACACCTGGATGTGCTTCGCATCGAAACCCCGTATTGCATACCTTTTCGGTTCGGTCTACAGCGAGGGGAGGCTCTACCAGGAGTCTACCTTCGAAATCGCCCGGCTCTACCATGAGGCGGGACTGAAGCTTGAAGAGTCCTTCCGGCTTCCCCCGGACCACATCGCCGTTGAACTGGAATGCATGGCCTACCTCTCTTTCAACGAGGTGGAGGCGATCAAGGCGGGCAACAGGGAGAATGAAGAGTATGCCCGGGAACTCCAGGGAAAGCTCATGGAGAAGTACCTCGCCCCGTTAGCCCTAAGCCTGGGTCCAAGGATGGCGGAACAGGCAAAGACAGTCTTCTACAGGACAATCGGCAGACTTCTTCTGATGATGGTGGAAGCCTAATCTCACAATTCTCGTCCGGAAAAAGGTCTTTCCTCTCCGGACCCCCGAGCATCGTCCCCGGGTGCCTGTACTCGCATAGCGGGTGCCTGTACTCGCATAGCGGGTGCCTGTACTCGCGATAAGCGGGTGCCTGTGCCCGGCGAGTGCTTAACCGAAAACCACGGTTCAATAGACGCCCCCTTTTTGTTTCCTCCGACTTGACAGGACCTCAACAAGTACTTAAGTAACCGGTGTACGGTGTGAAGAAGGGCCGACGAGAGTGAAGGTCCTTCCTTCTGCGAGCGAAGCGAGCTTCGCCCGGGGGCGCCAGGATGGGTTTGATGGATTTCAAGGCGCGAGGAAGTCAGGAACCGCAGGCAGTACTGGGACGTACGCCGAGGACGCCTGACGACGCGGCAACGAAGAAAGGCGCAAACCCTAATTCTGGCGGCTCCGACGAAAAGAACAAAAATCAGTGAAGACTTGAAAGAAAGGAGGGTGCCATGGCAAAGTGTGCCAAAGAACGTAAGGAAGCAGGCAAGGCAAAGTGCAAGCAACCCAAGACGAAAGCTCCGGCCTCCGACGGGAGAGAGGGGCTGAACGATGCACTGAAGGATTTGGTCCGTAAATCCCCTGACTGCGTAAACGTCAAAGTTACACTCGACGAATAAGGAAGGGGAATCCCTGGCCCGACGGCGGGATTCCTCATCACAGGAGGTGGCGTGATGAAACCGCAAATAAACGTTATCACTCTCGCCGTAGAGGATCTCGCAAAATCCTTTGCCTTCTATCGCGATGGACTGGGACTTCCGACAAAGGGAATCATCGGTACGGAGTTCAAAGGAACTGATACTGAACCCGCCGGCGCCGTTGGTTTCTTTGAGCTGCGGGGCGGATTGATACTCGCACTCTACCCACGTTCCGACCTCGCAAAGGATTCGAAGATGCCTCCTGCGCAGGCGAGCTCGCTTGAGTTCAGCATCGGCTATCTGGCAGAAAGCAGGGATGAAGTTGATGCTATCCTGCGGCAAGCTCAAGCTGCCGGTGCGACTCTAACCGACCCCGCACATGACCGTGCGTGGGGCATATACTCGGGCTACTTCACAGATCCTGACGGACACCTGTGGGAAATCATCTGGAATCCAGAAATGGAGCCGAAGGAGTAGGGACAGACCTCGGAGGGGCCGCTAAATACACCTTAGGTCAATTGCCTGTCCGCAGACTTCTCTAAAATAGTCGATCTCGAAACCCCACTTCTTCGCCAGGGTGTCAGCCTCTTCTTCTTCCTGCAAGCCTGTTTTATCGTGGTGATAATGCTTGAGGTTGCTGTGGGCCATTTCATGCGCAATAATTGCCATTGCCACGGGGGGCTCCAATTTCTGCAGCTTTTCAGAGCTGACCCTTATATTGCCTGCTTCTGTGACTTCGCCGGCCTCCCCTGAGAGAGTGGGGCCCTCTATTATCGGCCCGAGACCAAGCTCGTTGACATCGGTCGATCTGCTGATGATTACGAGAACCTCCTGGAGAATATTCTTGAGGTAGTCGGATTCAACTTCAACACGGTCAAAAACAACATCCAAATCTATTTCACCCATTGAACATCTCCTCTTTTTTGAGAGATAACCCATAATATCGTCTGCTGATTGAGGCCCGGGAGGTTCTCCCTGATGATATCTTAATGTCTTTCGGAGGTTCCTTTCAATGCAGCCCTCTGGGAATAGAGGACGGAGCGATTCAACTTCCTTCCGGGAACCGTCCCGGACAACTTTGCATTCAGAATGAATGCAATTCCCTAAATCTTCGCCGAGCAGCCAAAGACAACCCTTCGCGCAATGTTGATTTCAAAACTCGGGAATGAAGTTCCTGGGGCAGGACCGCACCGTTTTCCTTCGGTCAGGACGAATAAGTTAGCAACTTAAGATGTCCCTATGGCGCCCCTGGTATTGGAGATATTGACAACACCTTCGAGTGTTGGTATTATGTCCAACATTGGGGCTGAATTACTCCTTAACGAACGCCGCATCCTCACTGAATCTGACCACAAGCACCTGGGTGATGAAGAAATAGAGTACGTTTTCACTACAGCGAAAGCACTACTTGATGATTTTTGGAAGGATGTAGACAACTGGAGGTTTTGATATGAACATGGTTACGCTCGAGGTCACTTCACGGGAAAATAGCGACAGACGGTTTCTGTCAGCCCTTGAAGGGACGATGCAGGGAGCATTCATCAGTTTCGAGTCACCGGCGCTTCTTTTCAAGATGTTTTCGGGCAAGCGATGGGATCTGCTCAAGGCTATGGCCGGCGCGGGGCCAATGACTATCCGTGAGGCAGCGCGCCGGGCCGGCAGAGATGTGAAAGCGGTTCACGGCGATATACAGTCCCTCCTCAAGGCGGGAATCCTCCAAAAGACGGATGAGGGCAAAGTAGTCTTTCCTTTTGATGCGGTACATATCGATTTCATGTTGAACGTGGCGTAACAGGACGTTTTCTCCGGCTCATCCTGCCAATTCCTTACACCTTTCCTGGCGCGAAAAAAGTAGCCTGTCCCCTTTTCTCTTCTAACAGAATGTCAGCAATTCCCCTAATCTTCGTCGAGCAGCCAAGGACGCCACTTCGCGCAATGTCGATTTCAAAACTCGGGGAAGGAAAAGGGGACAGGCTGCTTTTCTGGAAAGCCTATTGAGTGCCATCCGGCTACTCGCGTAGTATTAATATGACTGAGTAACTTTACTCAGTCATTGAGTAATTATCCTTGACCTGTCAAACATTGCCATCCTGATCTTGCTTGCACGCCTGTCCGGCTCGTCAAGGGTAGTGTTTCGTGGGGCTAGTCCCACAGTTCCGGTTCCGGTTGCTTCTTCACCGCCTCCTGTTCCCAGAAATGTTTCTCTCTGGTGATAAGCTTTGGAGCAACGGTCTTCTTTATCTTTCTCTGGTACACGCTAAAATCTTTCGAGTGAAAGCGGATTACCCTGCCTTCATTGCCGCCAAGGTTCGATGCAACGAGCTTTATGTCCTCGGTCCGCAGGAACTCGAGGATGAACCGCGAGTTTACCTCTCCCACACAGTAAAAACTGTCTGCCCATGAATCCGCTGAAAAAAGGGATGCGCCGCCAAAGACCTTGGCGCGGAAGTTCTGCTTCTGTGCCCCAAGCCTGAGCATACCATTGATGACCAGTTCCATGGCATTCACGCCGTACCGTCCCGCTTCAGTCAGGCACAAAGGCATTGTTCGGGTATCGCTCCTACTGCTCAGCAGGAAATGGTTCATCCCAACGACGCCATTAATGGGGTCGTAGAGGCAGGCAGATACGCAGGAGCCCAGTATGGTGCCGATGACCACGTCGTTATTGGAGACGTAGTAATCTCCCGGCATGAGGGTAATCCTTCGTTTTGAACCTCTATGTGCAATCTGCATAGAATACCGCCTCTCTCTGCACGATCACGTCGCTCTTTAGTTTATCGCTTCCCTTGGAGGAATGGTTAAGGACATACCCGAGTTTTGAAATCGACATTGCGCGAGGTGGCGCCGGCATTGGCTTTGCAGAGATTCAGGGAATTGCTCTCACACTGAGAGCAAAATCGTCCGGGAACCAACGCACCTCCCTGTCCTTTACAGGTTTGTATGTACCGAGCTCGGATGTCTATGCAAGAGCCACAGCTCCTCGCTCTCCCCTATAATGTTGCCGCAATGGAGGAATCCATGAAGCTCATCTCCCAGAGAGTCAATGTGAAGGCCCGTGCTGTTTCCTGTCGGTGGGTGGAACGCCCGCCACGTGCACGATGTATTGGTACAACTGCCAAACCTCCTCATCCGAAAGGACCTCCTCCGGTATGGGAGGCATATCGCCAGGCGACCCGTTCAGTTGAGTGGGCTTGCGAACATGGTTGATAAAGGCTTCGAAGGTGGCCAGTTGCGGGGTATTCCGCAAAGCCAGTTTCGGGTTAGTGGCACTTCGGCCATTTGGGTGACAATTGACGCAGTTGACCTCGAATATGGCGCCGGCTTCTCCAAAGGCCCGGGAAATGTTTGTTGCGCGGCCGCCCAGTACCAGCTCTCCACCATAATACCCAAGGCCCACTACCATCAGAAAGCTCAATGCATAGACCGGTATTATGAAGGCCTGGCGTGCAACCCCCTTTCTGTTGATGAAGACGCTCCAGCTCAGAAGGAGCATGAGAACGCCGCTCAAGACGATCTTCATCTTGATCGGGTGGAGCCATGAACCGTTGTAATAGTGCTGCCAGTCCATGATTCCAAAAATGAGTGTGGGGAACATGAACAAAAATGCGAGAACAAAACAGTACCGTGCGGCTTGTGCAAGCGCCGGACGGCGGAAGAGCAAAGCCGTCAGGCTGAATCCCAGCCCTCCAACTATGAGGCCAATGGGCATATGGACCTCTGTGGGGTGGATAGGATGGTAGTAACCTATTGCCTCAAGGGACCGGTAAACGAACTCAAGCATCTTTGCCTCCTCGCCTCAGGATCTGGAGAGCGTTTGGGGATCTACCTCTCAGCAATGTAAGGCATCTTCAGCAATGCTGCAATGGACTCTCAGAACTACGCGAGAAGATTGGCAGCTATCGGTTATCTGATGTTCATGGCAGGGGTTGAGTGGTGGATTCGTTCGATGGGCATTGCCTCCTCATCCTGCTTGCTAATTTTAAACCACTGGTATACAATGGACAGACATGAAGGAACTCGATTTTACGGACCACTCAGCCATATGGACCACGGTTTACGAACACGTCCGCGAGAAGATCTTCAGCGGTGAGATAACACCGGGTCAGCGTCTCGTGGAAGCCAGGGTGGCCAAAGAGATCGGCACCTCCCGCACGCCTGTCCGGGAGGCGTTCCACAACCTCCAGAAAGACGGGCTCATCGAGTCCATACCCCGCGTGGGGTACCGGGTCATGTCCATAAGCCAGGAAGAGGTGATCCAGATCTGCAAGATCAGGGAAGCCCTGGAGATCATCGCCGCCAACTGGGCAATGCAGAGGGCATACACGACCCTCACGCAGGAACTAGGCAGTATCATTGCAGAATCAGAAAAGAGGATTACCGAAAACGACGTCCACGCCTACGCCGACCTGGATGCGCAGTTCCACGAAACTATCGCGCGCTTAAGCGGCAGCACCCACATCATGGAGATTACGCAACTCATGCGACGCCATATGCTTCGCCACCGCGTCACCAGTTTCCTCCACACCGACATCTTCGTCAGGGCCTTGGACGGTCACAAGCTCATCTTCAAAGCCATAGAAAGACGCGATCCCGACGAAGTTGAGCGCGCCATACGGTATCATCTCGACCTTTCGCTCAGGGACATACTCGCTGCGGCGCCGAAAGAACCCCAGGAAACAGCCGAATAAACAGCATCCTTAAGGCCTAATCCCGCCGTCCTTATGCTCCTTCGTCGCCTCAATTTGCCCCCACAAAAAAAGCCAAAATAGTGCTTGACACATAAAACTGGTATACGGTATACCAGTTGAGAAGACGTAACTCAATCTGTCCGGTTAAAATCAGGAGGGGGTCATGAGAAAAAGCTTGTCGGCTGTTATTGTTTCAATGATGTTTGTCATCTTCTTGGTCACCGCAGCAGGAGCCCAGGAAAAAGTCATCAAGATGGATTTTTCCAGTTTTCTCCCACCCACCGATAAGGTGTCCATTGCTTTTGAGACATGGGCGAAGGAAGTGGAAAAGAAGAGCAACGGCAGGCTCAAGATCAACTTCTATGCCGGCGCCACACTCACACCGGGGGCCCAAACCTATGACTCCGTCGTCCGCGGCGTGGTCGACCTGGGATCGAGTTCCCTTGCCTATACGAGAGGCCGTTTCCCCATGATCGAATTGCTCGATCTCCCTCTCGGCGTCAAGTCGGCAAAGCTCGCCACGAAACTATCCAACGAATATTACAAGAAATATGCCATCAAAGAGTTCAGCGACTCGAAGATCATGTTCTTTTCGAGCCATGGCCCGGGCCTATTGTTCACGAGAAAACCGGTGAAGAGCCTGGAGGATCTAAAGGGGATGAAGGTCAAGTGCGCAGCCGGCGCAACGGTCGACATGCTTGCCGCCTTGGGTGCGGCGCCTGTGCCGATGTCCATGGGTGACACCTACGACGGGCTCCAGAGAGGCATGCTGGACGGCATGCTGGGACCTTATGCCGTTCTGACCACCTACAGGCTCGGCGAAGTGGTCAACTATTCCCCGGAAAACTACAGCACCGCCTATATCAACACCTTCTTCGTAGCGATGAACAAAGACAAATGGAACGCGCTGCCCAAGGACCTCCAGAAGACCATCGAAGAGATAAACGACCAGTGGGTTAACAAGGCAGGAGACCCGTGGGATATAGAAGACGGCAACGGAAAGAAATTCATGAAAGACAGGGGCAACATCATAGCACCCCTTTCCAAGGAAGAAAACGCACGCTGGGCAAACCAGGTGAAACCCATGTTTGAGAAGTTCGTAAAGGAAAAGGCAGCAAAGGGTCTCCCCGCGGCCGAAGCCCTGAAATGGTGCCAGGAGTGGATCCAGAAGAACCAGAAGTAGAATGGCGGCGTAAGGAAGAAAAAGAGATCTTTGCTGAAGGAGGAGGGCACGATGGCGGATGTCTCCACAGGAAGCGCCGGCAAGAGTGACAGCAATATTCTTCGCCGCCTCATCTACTGGCTGAGTAAGGGCCTGGAGGTTGTGGCCGGAGTTTCTCTACTGTTCATAATGATTCTTACTACCTGCGACGTCATAGGGCGAGCCTTCGCAAAGCCCATTATCGGGACCTACGAGATCGTCTCTTTCGGTGCAGGCGTGCTCGTGGGCTTCTCGCTCCCCATCACCACCCTCGAGAAGGGGCACGTCTACGTGGACTTCCTCTACCAGAAGTTTTCCCGGCCCGTGCGCAGGGTGCTTTACGCAGTGACCAACATCCTGGGGATCACGTTGTTCCTCGGGGCCGGCTACAACCTGCTTAAGATGGCCTCGGACCTTCAGAGGGCCGGGGAAGTATCGTCCACCCTGCAGCTTCCCTACTACGCCATAGCCTATGGAATCGGTTTTGCCTGCCTCACGGTCTGCGTGGTCCTTGCCGGCGAACTGGTAACAGCCATAGCAGGGAGGCAGCCATGAGCGAGGTCATGATCGGGATATGCAGTTTAGGGGTCCTGCTCCTTCTCTTTCTCACAGGGATACAGCTCTCATTTGCCATGACCATCATAGGGTTCTTGGGCTATGCCTACCTGAAATCGATCAACGCAGGTCTCTATCTGGTATCAAAAGATTTCTATGATGTCTTCACCACCTACGGCTTTACCGTGCTGCCCCTTTTCATCCTCATGGGCCTGATCGGCTTCACCTCGGGCCTTGCCGTGCCGCGCTTCGGACCGGCCCGCCGGGTCGTGGGCCATACCCCCGGAGGGCCCGCCCCTCCCACCGTCCTGGCCCCGGCAATCTTTAAGGCTATCTGCGGGTCGTCGACGGCGACGGCCGCGACCTTTGCCAGCGTTGCCATTCCCGAGATGGACCGCTCCCACTACAAAAGAGAGCTGACCACGGGGATCGTGGCGAGCGTGGGCACGCTGGGGCTTCTCATTCCGCCCAGTGCGGCCCTCATCGTCCTCGGCATCCTGACGCAGCAGTCCATAGGAAGGCTCTTCATGGCCGGCCTGATTCCCGGGCTTTTGATCGCCTTCATGTTCGGCCTTGTCATCATCGGCTGGACAAAGATAGATCCAAGCATCGGCCCCCCAAGCGAACGGTCGACCTGGCGCGCCCGCTTCAAGTCGCTTCCCGAAGTCTTCTGGGCGCTGCTCATCTTCTTACTCAGCATAGGCGGCATACTGGTGGGCTTCTTCACCCCCACCGAAGCAGGCAGCGTGGGTACCTGCGCCCTTCTCATCCTCTGCGTCATCAAGGAGAAGATGAGGCTCAAGGGCTTGTGGAAATCGCTGCGGGAAGCGCTCAGGCTGACATGCATGTCCCTGATGCTCATTGCCGGCTCCACGGTCTTGGGCCACTTCATCGCCATTACCCGCATCCCGGCTATCGCCGCCGAATGGATCGGCGCATCGGGGCTCCCTCCATTTCTCGTAATGATAGCAATCATCTTCCTTTACCTTATCGGCGGCTCCTTTATTGACGACATCGCCTTCATGATCTTTGCTACGCCCATCTTCTTCCCTGTCATGCTGAAGCTCGGCTTCGACCCCATCTGGTTCGTGGTGGTCATATGCGTGACCCTCATGATCGGCATCGTCGTGCCGCCTGTGGCAATGAACGTATTCATTGTGGCAAACATTACCAAGGAACCTTTCAGCGTCATTTACAAGGGCGTCATGCCCTTCCTTCTCAGTCTCGTTATGTGCATCATCCTGCTCTTTCTCTTTCCCCAACTGGCGACATGGCTTCCCGGTTACCTGATGAAGTAGGAAGCGTAAGAAACTCTAGGTTACGAAGAGGCGTTGAATATGGTGGAGATCAAATTTTGCGGCAGGGGTGGACAGGGCATCGTCATCGCCGCCCAGATACTGGCGAGGGCCTATTTCCTCATGGGCAGATACCCGCAGTGCTACGCGCTCTTCGGCGGTGAGCGCCGTGGTGCGCCGGTAACGAGCTTCCTGCGCGTCGACGACAAGAAGATATACCTGAAATGTGAAATCAAGAAACCCGACCGCCTCATCTACTTTTCACCTGACCTGATGGACGAGGCTGAAATCGAAAATACGCTGCGGCCCGGCGGTTTTCTCCTCGTCAACACGCCCTTTAACCGCGATCACTTCGGTCTTCGGGAATTGCCCGTTTCCGTGGTGCATGCTTCGGCCATAGCCCAGAAGGAGGGTGTCGGCACGGCGATCAATACTACCATGCTCGGCTCCTATTGCAGGGTTGCAGGGGACGTTTCCATCGATGTTCTCCAGGAGGCCATCCGGGTTTCGGTGCCGGGTAAGATGGAGGAAAACGCCAAATCGGCTCTTGCTGGGTATAACATGACCGTTACGCCGGAGGGAAAGGCATCATGACAAGACGGATCAGCCTGAGGGTTGAAAATGTGGAGACCATCATACCCATATCACGGGTGAGCACGGAGGCCTTCAAGACAGGGCAATGGAGCCCGAGAAAGCCTTCCTACCAGGAGAAGCTCTCTCCCTGCCGCGAGGCATGCCCTGCGGGAAACAGTATCCCGGCAATGCTCTCTTATGCCGCGAAGGGGGATTTTGACGCAGCGCTTTCCGCACTCCTGAAAGAGAACCCGCTGCCGGGCGTCTGCGGGAGGGTCTGCTACCACCCCTGCCAGACGAAGTGCAACAGGAATGACTTTGACGAATCCGTGGAGATCCGCTCCCTGGAGCGGGCCATTTCGGATTTGGGCAAGGCAGTGCCCCCGATCAGCAGCAACCCCTCGGACAAGAAGGCGAAAGTGGCCGTCATCGGATCGGGGCCTGCGGGCCTTTCGGCAGCCTATTTCTTAAGGCTCTTCGGCCATGACGTCACCATTTTCGAGGCGAAGCCGGAAGCGGGAGGGGTACTCAGGTACGGCATCCCCGAGTACCGGCTCCCCAAAGATGTCCTGGCAAGAGAGATCAACCGCATCCTCAGTCTCGGTGTAGACCTGAAGGTGGGCGAGCGGATAAACAGCGGCAGGCTCAAGGAGTTGCAGAAGGAATTCGATTACATCTTCCTCGGCACCGGGGCCTGGCTTCCCCGGACGCTCGGGGCTTCCCTCGAGGGGCGGCAAGCCATAATGTACGGCCTTGACTTTCTCTCAAGCGGGGGCAAAGAGAACCTTTGCAGTGGCAAAAAGAATATCGTCGTCATAGGAGGCGGAGACGTGGCCGTGGACGTGGCCAGAACAGCCCGCCGTATCTGCGGCCCCGACGCAACGGTCACCATGATCGCCCCCGAGAAAGAAGGCGAATTCCCCGCAATTCCCGAAGGCATCGGAGAGGCGCAAGAAGAGGGGGTCCGGATGATAGGCGAATACCGGCCCATGGAGTTCCTCGGAAAAGAGCGGCTCCAACAGGTGCGGCTCGCGAAAACAAAGGTCGATAAAGATCCCGCCACGGGAAGGTACATGCTCTCCCAGGGCGAAGGCGACGACCTTATCATCGATGCGGATCTTCTCCTGGTGGCAATCGGCCAGGTCCCTGATGCGGGCCTCCTCTTGCCGGAAATACTGGACAGGGACTCCTCAAAGGTCTTCATCGACAATCTGGGCATGACCCCATCCCCCCGTCTCTACGCAGGCGGCGACCTGGTGAAGCAGAGACCTGCGGTGGTTGACGCCATCCTGTCAGGGAAGCGGGCTGCCCTTGCCATCCACCTCAAGGCGAACGGGCACGATGCGGAAAAGATCATTCAGGCCCTGACTCTCGGACGGGGGTCGTCCCTTTCTATGGGCGCCTACATGGAGGACGGTAAGATTGACCTCAAGCGGGTCGTGGAATTTGCCGATCTGAACACGCTTCTTTACAGGAAGAGAAAACCGAATGCTCAGGCAAAATCGCCTCCTGAAACGCGAAAGAAGGACTTCCATGAAGTGAACAAGGGGTTCGACAGGCAAGGGGCAATCGATGAGGCGAAGAGGTGTTTCTACTGCGGCTCCTGCATCGGATGCGACTTGTGCTTTTACCTCTGCCCCGATATTTCCATCGTAAAAGAGGGAGACAGGAGGTACAGTGTGAAGACTGATTACTGCAAGGGGTGCAGCATCTGCGCCACCGTCTGCCCCCGCCACGTCATAGAGGTGGAGGAGAGGCTATGAGGGATCTCCTTTCAGGAAACTACGCCATCGCCGAAGCGGTAAGAATGGCCAGAG
The DNA here is from genome assembly GCA_964408265.1 of uncultured Syntrophorhabdaceae bacterium. Lineage (GTDB taxonomy): Bacteria > Desulfobacterota > Syntrophorhabdia > Syntrophorhabdales > Syntrophorhabdaceae > CAYOYU01. The sequence goes on along the minus strand of CAYOYU010000020.1, from coordinate 5,798 downwards.
CCCAGCTTATCCCGGCCTACCCCATCACGCCCCAGACCCCGATCTACGAAAGGCTCTCCGAGATGGAATCTTTGGGTACCCTGCCGGGGACCATGGTGCGGGTGGAGTCGGAGCATTCCGCAATGGCCATGTGCGTTGCCGCATCCCTTGCCGGGGTGAGGGTCTTCACCGCCACGTCGTCGCAGGGCATTGCCCTCATGCATGAGATGCTCCACTTTGCCTCGGGCAACAGGGTTCCCGTGGTAATGGGCTGCGTGAACCGGGTTTTGGCCGCGCCCTGGTCCTTCGGAAGCGATCAGACCGATACCCTCTCACAACGGGATACGGGGTGGATGCAGTTCTACTGCGAGGACAACCAGGAGGCCTTTGACACGGTCATCCAGGCATACCGGATCTCGGAGGCCACGCTCCTGCCCTCCATGGTCATCATCGATGCCTTCTTCAACTCCCATTTCATAGAACCCATGGAACTGCCCGACCAGGATGAGGTGGACCTCTTCCTGCCGCCGCCTTCCCTTCCCGAGCGCTTCGACCTGGACAAGCCGGCCTTTGTCTCCAACGTGGTCACAGCCGGGACCCAGTTCGCCCCATTCAGGGAGACGGCCTTCCATGACATGGAGAATGCCAAGGAGGTCATCAGGGAGGTGGACGAGGAGTACAGGGCACAGTTCGGGAGAGGCTACGGGATGGTGGAACCGGTGCAGGCCGAGGGTGCGGAACTTCTCCTGGTGACGAGCGGTTCCATGACAAGCACGGCCCGCATGACAATCGAAAAGCTGAGAGCCAACGGTTCCAGGGTGGGGCTCCTGAAGATCAAGGCCTTCAGGCCCTTCCCGTGGAAAGAGGTCCGGGAGGTCCTTGAAAAGGTGCCGAAAGCCGTCGTCATCGACAGGAACATATCTTTGGGCAAGGAAGGCATCTTTTGCCAGGAGTTGAAATCGGCCATGGCCAACTCCAGGGTACGGCCGCAGATCTACGGATACATCGCGGGGCTCGACGGGGTCGATGTCTCCCCGGAAACACTGGAGGCTGTCTGCCTGGACGTATTAGACAAAGAGGCTCCCGACGATCTGCCCGTCTGGGTGAGGGGATAATAGCATGGACATGCAGAATATCGTTCAAGACCAGATGAGATCAGGACACATGGCCTGTCCCGGCTGCGGGGTGGTGATAGCCATGAGGCTCGTGCTCAGGGCCTTGGGGCCCAAGACACTGGCCGTCATCATTCCATCCTGCTCCTCCATCATTGCCGCCACCCACCCCCACAGCTCCCTCGAGGTTCCCGCCTTCCACGGCACCTTTGAGACGGCGGCGCCCACGGCAGCGGGGCTCTCCTATGCCATGAAGATACGAGGCAGGGATGATATCGCCGTCGTCGCCTTCGCGGGCGATGGGGGGACCTTCGACATAGGGTTGCAGTCCCTGTCGGGCACGGCGGACCGGAACGAGGACTATATTTACGTCTGCCTGGACAACGAAGCCTACATGAATACGGGCATCCAGGCCAGTTCGGCCACCCCGCAGAGCGCCTGGACCATCACGACGCCCAAGGGGCGCACCGCCAGGAAGAAGAACATAATGGAGATCATGGCTGCCCACCGCATCCCTTACGCTGCCACCGCATCCATAGGGTATCCCGAGGACCTCATGGAAAAGGTGCGGAAGGCAAGAAGCATGGCAGGGACAAAATTCATCCACATCCTTACACCCTGCGCCACGGGCTGGAGGATGGCGGAGAACCTGACCGTCACCGCAGCCATGCTGGCGGTGGAGACGAAGATCTTCCCGCTCTACGAAATACTTGGAGGGAAGAGATACACCGTCACCTACGATCCCCTGGGCCTGCCCGTTGAGGAGTATCTTAAGCTTCAGGGGAGATATAAACACTTGGGAACTGCAGAGACAGAGCGGATGCAAGCAGAGGCGGATGAGGAGTGGGAGGGGATCGTCGAGCGAGCCATGGGGTGTCGAATAGTGTGAATCGTTTAGTGGCGGGCATCTACAGACTGAGAGAGGCAATGGGAGCTGACGGCTTTAGAATAAGGGCCGATGGCTTCGGGCCATCCTTGCTCAAACACGCTCATTCCGCTCCAGCGGCTCCATTCGCTCGCGTTCGGCTTCGGAACAATTTCTGGGGCTCACGTCGCCCCCTCTTCCCGGCAAAAGCCGGGCGAGGCTCCCCCTCGGCTCGCAGAAGCTCGCTTGTGCATTTGTCTTTTTGCTTTCGCAAAAGACCGAGCTTCCTTGCCTCACGACGGTTTGCTCAAGGACAACCCTTCGCCATCTGCGATCGTAAGACATGCAAAAAGAGACACTCTATTGGCAAAACCTCGGAACGGGAGTAATAAACATGCGCTTTACCGCGAGCGAAGCGAGCCTGCACCCGGAGTCGCCAGGATGGGTTTGATGGATTTCGAGGAGCGAGGAAGTCAGGAACCGCAGGCAGTACTGGGACGTACGCCGAGGACGCCTGACAACGTGGCGACGAAGAAAGGCGCAAACCCTAATTCTGGCGTCTCCGACAAAAGCAAGACGAAAGAAATGAGAAACGAAAGGGGGATCGTATGAGCTACTATTTGAACTATGAAGGGGGGAAAATGGAGTTTTCCCTGCCGCCTGCATGGAACGTACTTACCTGCCAGGACTGCTCCGCCGTGGCGGTGGTGGATGATGTTGCAAAAGAGATCGCCAGGGCCCTTGATAATCCAATCGGTTCTCCGCGCATCGAGGACCTCGCCAAGCCCGGGATGGACGTGGTGGTCCTCTTCGACGACGTTCAGCGCCCTACACCCGCCTACCTCGCATTCCCGCCCATTCTCGACCGCCTCAACAAGGCCGGCATTCCCGACGAACGGATAAGCGCTGTCTGCGCCATGGGTACCCACCCGCAGCTTTCCCCGGAACAGCTGGAGAAGAAGGTGGGGAAAGAAGTATTCCAGCGCCTCGCAGGGCGTATCTTCAACCATGACTGCCGTTCCCCCGAGAATATCCTCGTGGGCAGGACCACCAGGGGAACTACGGTGGAATTGAACAAACATGTGGCCCAGGCTGACCTGATCCTCGGTATCGGCGAATGTATGCCCCACCCCTATTCAGGGTTTGGAGGGGGATGCAAGATCATCATGCCCGGAGTCTCATCGTACCGGGCGGTGGGCGAACATCACTACACATGGATGCGCCACAGAAACAGCAAGTTGAACCTCCTCGCGGGAAACCCCTTCTACGAGGACCTTGCGGAAGTGGGCCGCATGAGCAGGCTTGCCTTCAAGCTCGATTTCATCATAGATGAGAAACAACAGGTCATCCGGGTATTTGCGGGAGACCCCGTTGAAGAACACCGGAAGGCCTCGGAATACGCTGCATCCCTCTACATGATCCCTCTCCCTAAGCGCCCCGACGTGGTGATTACCTCTGCCGCGCCCCTCGAAATCGGTGTGAATGCCATGAAAGCGCTCCTGAACGCCTCATTTGCAGTGCGCACGGGAGGCACCATCATCTGGGTGGCGTCGCAAAAGAATGCGGGACCCATCATGCCCCTGGTGGAGCAGATGGCCACCACGGAGACTGCGAACGAGTACCATCGCAGGCTGCTTAGGGGCGACATACCGGACCACCTGAAGAACTTCGGAATCTCCTTCATCATGATGGTGGTCATCTTCAAGGAATTGTCGGAGAAGTTCACCGTCATCCACGTGCCTGAGGCTTTGACGAAAGCGCAGGTGGCTATGATGAATTTCACCTACGCTTCGAGCCTCCATGAGGCCATCTCCATGACCCATCAGAAATTTGCCGCAGCAGATGTGGCGATCTTTCCCTCCGGGGGTGCCAGTATCCCGGATATACGCTGAGTGACGAACCTCCTGTCGGTGATCCCGCGGGTACTCCTTCCACCAATCCATGATTCCCCGTAAAGCCTGGCCAAAATTGGCTTTGCGGGGAATAAACCTGTAACGGAGACTATGTCGCGATCTATTATTCGCCCTTGACTTTGCCGGGACCATTTCATAATAATGTATCCGTTCCCTTACCATCGACGAAATCGTAGAGACCGTCGAGAGCATCATTAGCCGACCAGGGAGGAACAACTTGCCTATGCCCTTTGGAAAGAGATTGAAAAGAGTCCTCTTCTTCCTTTCCGCAGCAATCCTATGCGCCACCATTGTCTATGCTGAGCCCACCTGCGCCTCCTATAACATCCGCAGTAATTTGCCCCAGAGAATGGGCGGCAAAATAGTGTTCGCGAACCATACTGTCTATTTCCGAATAGGTGAACGTGGCTACGTAGCGACCTATAACTGTGATTGCACAATAATACCAGTAGCCCACTTAGAGTCTCAGTGTCCCTGCTACGGACCCGTGAAGATACTGGCCACCGCCTGTTTCAATAGTACTTATGTTGCTCTTGCGGGGTTTTACGCTTCAGAACCCAACTCATGCAGCGGACCAACAGGGGCCCTCTCCATAAGCAACACATCATCGTGCAATTTCAACGTGAACGGCGACGGCGCCAGCCCCCCCAGATCACCCCCTACTAGGGAAACGAAGGGCCTTCTACTATCCTCAACAAGGGAATGCTATGGTCTATGTCATTGCTTCCATAGGGGTGCCTCTTTCCTGCTGCCGCCCGTAGTGAAGGCCTATTGACCTGACAGGAGGCAACCGCAATGTGGACAAAAAGAGAATAAACCGTGAAGAAGCCTGCGGCCTGCCTGTTTTTGGTTGTGTCGCCTGACCCTTTGTCGTATCATCCCTTCATATGCCTTACCCATCCCGAGGCTCGGGGCAGTTTCTTTCGGACAGTTTTTCAGAATCCGGCCGACCGCCGTTGAAGGAGGACAGACCATGAATAGAATCTGGTGGATGCTTCTCAGTCTCGTTGTGTGGACACTGGTAACGACCGTTTCCCTGGCTTGGGCCCAGACGCAGCCGCCGGCATCTGCTGCAAAAAAAGCGCCCGGCCTGCAGGGAGGCGACGAGAGGCAGCATGAGGCAGAGGCAGCGCAAAAGAAGAAGGATGACCTCTACGGCAAACAGAGAGACGGCTACCTGAGACGGAACATTGAAGGGTATGAGGATCAATGCGATCAGGCCAACGACACCTATTGGAGAAACGTCAAGGGCATATGGGAAGCGTACGGGCGCTGGTTAAAGGAAAAGGAATCACACAAGAAGAACCCCAAGATGGCCAATGTGTATAAGGAAGAGGTGGCATCGCTCCAGAAAGAGAGGGACCGGCAGCTCCAGAAAGAGTTCACCGTCTTCGACGGAAGGCTGAAGAAGAATTTCGAGAGCTACAACAAGGAACTGGACCGAATAATGGAGGAGTACAATAAGAATCTCAGTCCCGCGCGGAGGGATTTCAGCTATCACGGGGTCGAATACAAAGGCGACCACTGGGTGCACAAGCTTGTCCAGCGCACATTGGAGCAGGGTAAACCGAAAAACTGGCAGCCACCCACCGACAATCCCTGATGTCTGTGGGTAGCCGGCAGTTGGTATGGACGGATCAGTTGGAGCCGTGAATGCCTGAAAGACTGCGCCGAACAACCTTTATGGCATCGGCGGCGGAACTTGTGATGCCGCCGGTATAGCCCGAGCCTTCGCCTATGGGGTAGAGGTTCCTTATATTCAGCGATTCATAGGTTTCACTGCGGTTGATCTTTACGGGGCAGGAGGTCCTTGTCTCCGCGCCCAGCAGCATGGCCTGGTCCGAAACAAAGAGGGGATAGTCTTCTTTCCAGGTATTGAAAGCGGTCGCAAGCGCCTCGCATACAAATTCCGGCAGGATGTCATTCATA
>CAYOYU010000019.1:25798-33697 GCA_964408265.1 uncultured Syntrophorhabdaceae bacterium | reverse complement strand
CCCAGCAACCTGGCCAGACTCATCGATTTCTACGGCGGCCATATGTACGATGAAAGAGACCCTTCCACCGGCAACGTGGTAAAACCGGGGGTAGTAGACAGGATGCCCGACATGGATTCCATGAGACGGGACATCTTTTCCATGGGAGTGACGAACCCGGAACACTTCAGCACGATGAAAGAGGTCTACGACAGATACGGTGTTATCCTTGACCCCCACGGTGCGGTGGGATGGAAATCCCTTGAACTCTATCTGGAGGGAAACCATGACAGGCGGGGCGTTATTTACGAGACCGCGGACCCCGGCAAATTTCCTGTGGACGTGGAAACGGCAATCGGCCTGGTTCCGCCTCTGCCGCCCGGCATGGAGAAGCAGGCCCACCTGAAAGAGCGGACCTACAGTGTTTCTGAAAAGGCCGAAGAGACACCGGAAGGCTTGAAACTGAGCGCCTCCCAGGTGGTTCAGGCAAAAGAGGAATTGCGCTCGATCTTCAGGAAGGCCCGATAGCCATGGAGACAAGCGGACAGAGACCCGGCAAGAAGAGAGGGATTAGGGCTTTTATGCTGCATGGTCTTTTCATCCTCCTCTCTGCGCTGCCTTTCCTCCTCATCGCATCCTGTGATCCCACAAACATAAGGAATGTGAGCTCCGAGGAATTGAAGAAGATGATCGACGGCGGCCAGAAGTTCATCCTCGTCGACACCCGGAGCGACCTCGAATATCGGCAAGGTACCATTCAGGGGGCCATCAATATCCCTCAGGAGAAGTTTGCCGCCATAGAGGAGTCTCTTCCCCGGGATAAGGATGCGCCCCTAATTTTCTTCTGCAGAGGCTATGGCTGATACCCGAGCGTCCGGGCCGCGGTCGCGGCACAAAATGCCGGTTACAGGAACGTAGCCACCTACCTGGGCGGCTACCCCGAGTGGGTTCGGAAAGGCTACGGAACAAGCCTTCCCGACAAGTAAAGTGACATCCCCCTAATCCCTCCCATGCCTCTATCCGGGTCAGGGTCTGTGCCCGGATCTGCAAATGGAACTAAATTTCATCCATCAAATAGCGGGTTTCAGGCTCACTTGGCAACAATTCCATCCCCGAGAGCAATTGACTACAGCCAATCCATGTCTTATAGTATCCTGTAGATAAAAATCAGTTTCCTTTAGGCGGGCCTCTGGATGACCGTTGATTTTCCAATTATATTGGGCCAGTTAAGGTTGAAGAAGACACCGAAAAGACTGGCCATGCTGAATCTCCTTGCCCAGGAGATGGTCTATCTGAGCCCCGAAGAGGTGTGGCAGAGGATGAAGACCAAGTTCAAGAAGATCGGTTTGCCCACTGTCTACCGCAATCTTGAGGAACTTGCCCAGAGGGGTGTGATCATAAAGATCATCCACCCTGATCGGAAACTCTATTACTACTATTGTCACAACCAGGAACACCACCACCATTTTATATGTGTCACCTGCCGAAGAGTGGAGGACCTCCTCTTCTGCGGTGCCGGCGAGATCCAGGCTGAAGTGGAGAGCCGGATCAAAGGGCATGTGGTTTCCCACGTGATGCAGGTATTCGGGCTCTGCGGCGGCTGCCTCGGCGCCACGACAATATCCACATGAGGCACACGGTGAGAAAAGCAGTTCTTCTTCTATGCGTAATTCTCCTCTTGGCGGCAGGCTTCGGGGGCTGCCGCAAGCCGGAAGGCAGATCAGGGAAGGTAAGGGTCGTAACGACTCTCTTTCCCCTCTATGATTTTGTAAGGAACGTAGGGGGCGATCACGTGGAGGTGAGCCTCCTGTTGCCTCCGGGAGTTGAGGCACACAGCTTTGAACCTAAGCCGGGCGATCTACTCCGCATAAATTCAGCGGACCTCTTTATCTATACCGGTGTATCTATGGAGCCCTGGATACCAGGCCTGCTGAAGGGTCTGGACAACAAGCAGATTCTCGTTGTCGAAGCGGGCCGGGGGGTCTCCGTGGAAGAGGAAGGGTCTGCCGGAGATGATCACGGCCGCGGCCACGAGCATGGGCGAATCGATCCTCATATCTGGCTCGACTTCACAAAGGCAGGGAAGATGGTGGAGAACATCAGGGATGGACTTGCAGCAAAGGATCCGGCAAACAGCGAATCCTACTTTTCAAATGCCAAGGCATACGGAGAAAGACTGGCAAAACTTGATGCCGAATACCGTGAAGGTCTCAGCCGGTGCAGAACAAACACCTTTGTTCACGGGGGCCATTTTGCCTTCAACTACCTTGCAAAGAGATACAATCTCAAGTATATCTCGGCTTATCAGGGGTCTCCCGATGCGGAGCCGACCCCCGGCCGCCTTATTCAGCTTGAAAAGACGATGAGGTCCCTGGGAATCAAGACCGTCTACTATGAAGAGCTTATTTTGCCCAGGGTTGCCGAGGTCTTGGCAAAGGAGACGGGCGCCGGGCTGCTCAAGCTCAAGGGGGCCCATAACATTACGAAGGAGGAGTTCCAGAAAGGAGTGACCTTTCTTTCATTGATGGAAGATAACCTCAAGAACCTGAAGGTGGGATTGGAATGCCGGTAGAGATCCTGTCAACCGAGAACCTCTGCTTCCGTTATAATGCAGCAGAAGTGCTGACCGATGTCTCATTCAGCCTCTCCGAGGGCGACTATCTCGGTCTTGTGGGGCCCAATGGTTCGGGCAAGACGACGCTTATCCGGTGCCTCCTGGGATTTTCAAAGCGCGACAAGGAGTCCATATCGATTCTCGGCCAGGAACCGGAGACCTTTACGGGCTGGCAGAAAGTGGGCTACCTCCCCCAGAAGATTGTGTCCTTCAACCCCCATTTCCCTGCCACGGTCCGGGAGATCGTGGCCCTGGGGCTCCTGGCGGGAAAGACTTTTCCAAGGCGACTCCGGCCGGAGGATGAGGGCCTGATCGACAGAGCCCTGGAATTGATGGACATCCTTAATATCAAGCATGATCTCATCGGCCATCTTTCGGGCGGACAGCAGCAGAGGGTTCTCATTGCCAAGACGATGGTGGGCCGGCCTCGACTGCTCATTCTCGACGAACCCACTACCGCCCTCGACCCGGAGTCAAGGGAAAATTTCTTCGAAATCCTGAGCCGGTTGAACCAGGAAGAACGGGTCACTATTATCGTCATAACCCACGATATGGGGAGCATAGGAAAATACGCATCAAAACTGTTGTACCTGGATAAAAGGGTCATTTTTTTCGGGAGTTTCGAGGCATTTTGTGTGTCAGACGACATGGCGAGCTACTTTGGAAGGTTTTCGCAGCACCTTATCTGCCACAGGCATGGTGACAAGATAGCATTATGAAGAATTCTTTCAGAGGGCACCTGGTTTCATCGGTATCCGGCTGCCCGGCGCGGGGAGCGGTTTAGTGGACTTTGTTGATTTCTTCTCCCACGGTTTCATCCAGCGGGCACTCATCGCGGGATCCTTTATTGCGGTGCTTTGCTCAATACTGGGAGTGTTTCTCGTGCTCAGGCGCTTCTCCCTCATTGGAGACGGTCTTGCCCACGTCACCTTCGGGAGCGTGGCGGCAGGACTCTTTCTCGGGGTATATCCACTCTATGTGGCTGTACCCATCGTGATGCTCAGTTCCCTCGGCATCCTGAAACTGGTGGAAAAGGCCCGGGTTTATGGTGACGCCGCCATAGGGATCGTCTCATCGGTGGGCATTGGCGGCGGTATCTTGCTGGCAAGCGCTGCTGGGGGTTTCAATGTGGATCTCTTCAGCTACCTCTTCGGCAACATTCTCGCCATAAGCGAGGGGGAGGTGGTAGTCTCCATCATCCTGTCGGTCCTGCTCATCCTTGCCGTGATGTTGTACTACAATGAACTCTTCTCCATCACTTTCGATGAGGAGTCCGCAAGAGCTTCAGGGATAAGGGCGGAAAGACTGAACGGGGTGCTTGTGCTACTTACGGCGCTTACCGTGGTGCTTGCCATGAGGGTCGTGGGAATAATGCTCATCTCGGCCCTCCTCATCCTGCCCCCTGTTACGGCGCTCCAGATGGCCTTCGGATTCCGGGCCACAATAGTTGTCTCAGTGGCGGCAGGATTTCTGTCCGTAGTCTGCGGCATCGTGCTGGCTTTTTGGATTAATCTTCCCGCCGGCGCGACCATAGTGATCCTCAATTTTCTCTTCTTTCTGGGCAGCCTGGCTTTCAGGACCCTGAAAAGGGGGTATTGAGCATTCAGCCCGTGGAGGGCGAAAAGCCTTGATTGGCAAGGCTTTTGTGAGGTTGACAAGAGGGGTTTCAGGAATTATATTAGGTTTGTTAGTACTTCCATAAAATTGAACGGTACAAGCTAAATATATGAGGAGGAGATGACCATGGCTAAGAAAGTTATTGGCATAGACTTAGGGACTACGAACTCAGTGGTAGCTATAATGGAGGGCGGCGAACCCAAGGTCATCATTAATGAAGAAGGAAGCAGGTTGACCCCGAGTGTGGTGGCATTCACGAAAGAGGGTGAGGTCCTTGTAGGGCAGACTGCGAAGAGGCAGGCCATAACAAACCCGGAAAATACGATATTTTCCATTAAGAGGTTTGTGGGAAGAAGGTTCAGCGAAGTTCAGTCGGAAATCAAGACCGTGCCCTACAGAGTGGTGAGCGATCAGGAAGGCAATGCGAGGGTGGAAGTAAGGGGCAAACAGTATACCCCACAGGAGATTTCAGCCTTCGTCCTGCAGAAACTGAAGAAGTCGGCAGAAGCCTATCTCGGGCAGACCATTGAAGACGCAGTCATAACGGTACCGGCTTATTTCAATGATTCCCAGCGGCAGGCAACCAAGGACGCGGGAAGAATAGCCGGTCTCAATGTGCTCAGAATCATCAACGAGCCTACTGCCTCGGCGCTTGCCTACGGGCTGGACAAGAAGAAGAATGAGACCATCGCCGTCTACGATTTCGGTGGTGGAACCTTTGACATATCCATACTTGAAGTGGGTGACAATGTGGTGGAAGTGAAGTCAACCAACGGTGACACCCATCTAGGCGGCGATGATATTGACCAGAGGATCATAGACTGGATCGTAGGGGAATTCAAAAAAGACCAGGGCATTGACCTTTCCAAAGACAGAATGGCGCTGCAGAGACTCAAGGAAGCGGCAGAGAGGGCGAAGGTGGAACTCTCCACCACCGTTGAGACCGAAATAAACCTGCCCTTCGTCACCGCCGATCAGTCGGGCCCGAAGCACCTGAACATGAAGCTTCGGCGCGCAGAGATGGAGCAGCTCGCCGACGATATCATCCAGAGAACCGTTGAGCCCTGTAAGAGGGCCATGGATGACGCAAAGCTGAACGCGAGCAAGATCGATGAGGTCGTGCTTGTGGGAGGATCTACCAGGATACCGAAGGTCCAGGAAATTGTGAAGAGCTTTTTCGGAAAAGACCCTCACAGAGGTGTAAACCCCGATGAGGTCGTTGCTCTCGGTGCCGCTGTCCAGGCGGGCGTTCTGGCTGGTGAAGTGAAAGATGTGCTCCTTCTCGATGTGACGCCCCTCTCCCTTGGAATAGAGACCCTTGGCGGCGTTATGACGAAGATCATTGAACGCAACACGACCATACCTACCAAGAAGAGCCAGATATTTACCACGGCAGAGGATAACCAGACCAACGTGGAGATTCATGTACTTCAGGGGGAAAGAGAATTTGCAAGGGACAACAGGACCCTGGGCAAGTTCCAGCTCGTAGGTCTGCCTTCGGCGCCCCGGGGCATTCCTCAGGTAGAAGTTACCTTTGATATTGACGCCAACGGCATTCTTCACGTCACCGCCAAAGACCTTGCCACAGGCAAGGAGCAGAATATCAGGATCACCGCATCCACCGGCATAAGCGAGGAGGATATCCAGAAGATGGTCAGGGATTCGGAACTCCACGCCGAGGAAGACAAGAAGAGAAAACAGGACGTGGAGACGAAGAATCACCTGGACAACTTAATTTACAGTACAGAGAAGACGTTGAACGAAAACCGCGACAAGGCCGCCAGTGACGAGGTAAAGAGCATCGAAGAGGCCCTGTCTTCTTCTAAGGAGGCGTTAAAGACTGGAGATAGCGAACGGATCAGCAGGGCCATGGATGACCTGACCAAAGCCTCCCACAAATTCGCCGAGGCGCTTTACAAACGGACTGCCGAACCCGGCTCAGGACCTACGGGTGGTCCGGGACCCCAGGATGGAGGCAAGGCTCCAGGGGGTCAGAGAAAAGACGAGGACGTGGTGGACGCAGAGTTCGAAGACGTCAGAAAATAGGGGGATTAAATGGTAATCGGTTTCAAGAACGATAAAACAATAAAAGAAAGACTTTTCATACCGGCAGATGTACCGGTACTGCCTCTGCGGGGAACAGTGGCTTACCCTGATCTCATAATCCCGCTTATCGTAGGCAGGGAAAAATCAATAAAGCTTGTTGACGATGCCTACAACAAGGATAAGATCATCGGGATTATCACGCAGAAAAACCCGGAGATCGAAGACCCGGCCGAGGAGGATCTCTATTCCATCGGGACCGTGGCAACCATTATGAAGATGGTGAAGATGGTTGACGGCAGCCAGCGGGTTGTGATTCAGGGTCTCAGCAGGTTCAAGCTGGTGGAGTATACGGAAAAGGAGCCGCAGCTGAGAGCAAAGATACTTCCCATATTCGAAGACTATCAGAAGGACATCGAAGTAGATGCCATGTACATTAATTTGAAGAACCTGTACAAGAAAGCTATAGAGATGGCCCCCTACCTGTCGTCGGAACTCGCACAGATAGCGACGAAGGTGGAAAGCCCCGGTAACCTGGCGGACCTCATTGCATCCACCATCAACATCAGCGTTGCCGAGAAACAGGAGATTCTCGAGAAGATCGATCTCAAGGAAAGATTGAAAAAGGTGACTCTCCTCCTGAACAGGGAGGTGGAGACGCTGGAATTGAGCAGCAGGATCCAGTCCAACGTGAAGGAAGGTATCGACAAGACGCAAAGAGAGTACTACTTGAGGGAACAGCTCAAGGCCATACAGAAAGAACTTGGCGAAGCCGATGACAAGATGTCGGAGGTCGACGAGATAAGAAAGAAAATAATGGAAGCAAAAATGCCTTCCGATGTTCAGAAGGTTGCAGAGAAGGAACTGGACAGGCTTTCCAAAATGAGCACAATGTCGGCAGAGTATACCGTGGCCAGGACATACCTTGACTGGCTCACCGACATTCCCTGGTCCAATGCCACGGAGGACAATCTCGACATAAAAGATGCCAGCAGGATTCTCGATGAAGACCACTATGACCTGACAAAGGTAAAGAAACGGATCCTCGAGTATCTCGCGGTACGGAAGCTGAAATCAGATATGAAAGGGCCCATACTCTGCTTCGTGGGGCCTCCGGGTGTTGGCAAGACATCTCTCGGGAAGTCAATAGCCAGGGCGCTTGGAAGAAAATTCATGCGCATGTCCTTGGGCGGTATTCGCGACGAGGCGGAGATCCGGGGACACCGGCGGACCTATGTAGGGGCACTGCCGGGCCGGATCGTCCAGGGGGTAAAGAAGGCCGGCTCCAACAATCCCGTCTTCATGCTCGATGAAGTGGACAAGATCGGCATGGATTTCAGGGGCGACCCGTCGAGCGCACTCCTCGAAGTCCTTGACCCCGAGCAGAATTTCTCCTTCAGTGACCATTATCTGGAGGTTCCCTTCGATCTGTCGAAGGTCATGTTTATTGCAACGGCCAACCTCCTTGACCCCATCCCTGTTGCGCTGAAGGACAGGATGGAGGTGCTTGAACTGCCGGGTTACACAGAAGAAGAGAAATTGATGATTGCCAAGCAATTCCTCATTCCAAAAGAGCGCGAGGCCCACGGTCTCACCGAAGACTGGGTGGAGTTCGAGGATGAGGGCTTGAAAGTTGTTATCCGGTC